>DATFFO010000035.1:0-45766 GCA_035250025.1 Acidimicrobiia bacterium | reverse complement strand
GGCGATCTGTTGGTCTTTGGCGGCGTTGCTGGCGCGGATGAGGGTGTCGGGGATCTGGAAGGGTGAGCCCTGGGCGGAGAGGTAGGTGTTGACTCCGACGATGGGCAGTTCGCCGGTCTCTTTGAGACGTTCGTAGTGGAGGGATTCTTCTTGGATCTTGGTGCGCTGGTATTGGCGTTCCATGGCGCCGAGGACGCCGCCGCGGCTTGAGATGCGGTCGAATTCGGCGAGGACGGCTTCTTCGACGAGGTCGGTGAGCTCGGAGATGATGTAGCTGCCCTGGAGGGGGTTCTGGTTGTGGTTGAGGCCGAGCTCTTTGTTGATGATGAGTTGGATGGCGACGGCGCGGCGGACGGATTCCTCGGTGGGGGTGGTGATGGCTTCGTCGTAGGCGTTGGTGTGCAGTGAGTTGGCGTTGTCGTAGATGGCGTAGAGGGCCTGGAGAGTGGTGCGGATGTCGTTGAAGGAGATCTCCTGGGCGTGGAGGGAACGCCCGGAGGTCTGGACGTGGTACTTGAGCATCTGGGAGCGGGGGTTGGCGCCGTAGCGGTGCTTGAGGGCTTTGGCCCAGATGCGCCGGGCGACCCGGCCGATCACGGCGTACTCGGCGTCGATGCCGTTGGAGAAGAAGAACGACAGGTTGGGGGCGAAGTCGTCGATCGCCATCCCCCGCGCCAGGTAGTACTCGACGTAGGTGAACCCGTTGGCGAGGGTGAACGCCAACTGCGTGATGGGGTTGGCGCCGGCTTCGGCCATGTGATAGCCCGAGATCGACACCGAGTAGAAGTTCCGCACCCCCTCATCGACGAAGAACTGGGCGACGTCGCCCATCATCGTGAGGGCGAACTCGACCGAGAAGATGCACGTGTTCTGGGCCTGGTCCTCTTTCAGGATGTCGGCCTGGACGGTGCCCCGCACCGTCTTCAACGTCTCGGTCCGGATCCGGGCGTAGGTGTCGGCGTCGAGGACCTGGTCGCCCGTCACCCCCAGCAGCATCAAACCCAGCCCGTCGTGGCCGTCGGGCAGGTCGCCTTGGTAGCGGGGCCGGGGGCGGTCACCGTAGATGGTGGCGATCCGGGCTTCGACGTCGGCTTCGAGGCCGGCGGCGCGGATGTGCTTCTCGCACGCCTGGTCGACGGCGGCGTTGAGGAAGAACCCCAGGATGATGGGAGCGGGGCCGTTGATAGTCATCGACACCGACGTCTGGGGGTCGGACAGGTCGAAGCCCGAGTAGAGCTTCTTGGCGTCGTCGAGAGTGGCCACCGAAACGCCCGAGTTACCCACCTTTCCGTAGATGTCGGGCCGGACAGCCGGGTCCTCCCCATACAGGGTCACCGAATCGAAGGCGGTCGAGAGCCGCTTGGCGGACATCCCCGCCGCCAGGTAATGGAAACGGCGGTTGGTCTGTTCGGGCGGGCCCTCCCCGGCGAACATGCGGGTCGGGTCCTCGGCGGTGCGACGCAACGGGTAGATCCCCGCCGTGTAAGGAAACCGGCCCGGCATGTTCTCTTGAGCCCACCACTCCACCCGGTCGCCCCAACCCCGCACCCGCGGCGTCGCCACCTTGGGTACCCGGGTCCCCGACAAGGTCTCATGCACCAAAGACGCCTTCACCTCCCGGCCCCGCACCTGATACGACAACACGTCGCCCGAGTACTCCGCCACCATCTCGTCCCAGCCCTCCACCACCCCCCGCACGGCGGGATCCAACTCCGCCAAAGCCCCCGCCGCCGCCGCCCCCACCGCCTCGTCTTCGAGCACCTCGGCCGCCCCCGCCAGCCGGTACGCCCGCTCCGCCAGCCCCGCCTGCTCGTCGGCCCAGGCGTCATAGGCCCGGATCGTCTCGGTGATCTCGGCCAGATACCGCACCCGCTCCCCCGGCACCACCCGCGGCTTCGCTCCCGGCTCGGTAACCCGCTCCCCCACCGGCAAGAACCCACCACCCCCCACTGTTACCTTCCCACCCGCCGCTGTCACTTTCCCGCCCGCCGCTGTCACTTTCCCGCCCGCCGCCCGGTCGACCTCGGCCATCAACTCGGCGTAGAACCGGTTCGTCCCCGGATCGTTGAAATCCGAGGCGATCGTCGGCCACACCCCCAACTCGTCGTCGGCCGCCTCGAACGCCACCCGGTTGCGCCGCACCTGCTTGCGCACCTCCCGCAAGGCGTCCTCCCACCCCATCCGATCCGCCTTGTTCACCGCCACCAGCGAAGCGAAATCCAACATGTCGATCTTCTCGAGCTGGGTCGCCGCCCCGTACTCCGGCGTCATCACATACACCGGCACATCCACCACATCCACCACCCCCGTGTCGGACTGGCCGATACCCGACGTCTCCAAAATCACCAGGTCGAACCCGGCCGCCTTCAATACCTCCACCGCCGTCCCCACGTGCGGCGACAACGACAAGTTCGCCTCCCGCGTCGCCAACGACCGCATGAACCCCCGAGGATGCGGCAGAGAGTTCATCCGGATCCGATCCCCCAACAACGCCCCACCCGACCGGCGCCGCGACGGGTCCACCGACACCACCCCCACCCGCTTGGCCCCGAAATCCTCCAGGAACCGGCGCACCACCTCGTCGGTCAACGACGACTTGCCCGAACCGCCCGTCCCCGACAACCCCACCACCACCGCCGGCGACGACGCCGCCAGGCGGCCCACCTCCTCGAACACGTCCCGATACTTCTCCCCGAAGTTCTCCGCCGCCGAGATCAACACCGCCACCGCCGACCGATCCCCCGCAACAAGCCGAGCCAGCAACCCGTCGGCGTCCCCACCCAACTCCCCCCGCTCGAAATCACACCGCCCCATCATGTCGCGCACCATCCCCACCAAACCCATCGCCCGGCCATCATCCGGCGAATACACCCGCGTCACCCCATACGCCTCCAGCTCCTCACCCTCAGCCGGCAAGATCGTCCCCCCGCCACCCCCGAACAAGCGGACATGACCGGCACCCCGCTCCACCAGCAGATCCCGCATATAGCGGAAGAACTCCATGTGACCCCCCTGATAGGACGTCACCGCCACCGCATGCGCATCCTCCTCGATCGCCGCCTCCACGATCCCCGACGCCGAACGGTCATGACCCAGATGCACCACCTCGCAGCCCTCCGCCTGCAAGATCCGCCGAAACACGTTGATCGAGGCGTCATGCCCATCGAACAACGAGGTCGCCGTGACAAACCGGCGCGGGATCTGATTTGACGTCATGGTCCCATGGTAAGACCAGGTCTGGAGAAGTCACCTGTAGCGCATGGTGCGGCGATGACGTAGAATGGGCCTCGGGACCTAGGGAGGACGACGGGTGCAGACATTCCACGGCATGCTTCAGGCGACAGCCGATCGCGCGCTTCCGCTCAAGATCAGCTTTCAGATCGATGACGGGCGGATCCGGATGTGGTCGGATCGCAACCGCATCGGGTCATGGTCGGCGGACCAGGTTCACGTTCAGCGAGAATCGATCTTCCGATTCCTCGTCGCCATCGATGACGAGGCGTACGCCTTCTCCCCTGAGGATCCTTCGGGATTCGCCGCCGCGGTCGACATCG
Organism: Acidimicrobiia bacterium; assembly: GCA_035250025.1. Lineage (GTDB taxonomy): Bacteria > Actinomycetota > Acidimicrobiia > Spongiisociales > ZC4RG35 > DATFFO01. The sequence goes on along the minus strand of DATFFO010000035.1, from coordinate 42,212 downwards.
AGATCGATCTCACCACGGCCGGTCGGCCCCGCTTCGGGTTGGCGGACCGTCTCCGCCAGGTGGCGGACACCGGGTAATCGTCGGTACTAACCGCCCTCGTTGGTGAGCACGGTCTTCCAGGCGGACGCCAGCGTTTCCAATTCGTCGCGTCCCAGGCGCGAGACGAAATGGGCCTTGACGCCGTCGAGATGGGTGGGTGACGCCTCCCGCAACCTCCGGTAGCCCTCCTCTGTCAGTTCAACGGTCATCCCGCGGCGGTCGTCGTCTGCCAGGCTGCGAGTTACGAGACCAGCGGATTCCAGACGATCCACGAAGCGCGTCGTCGCGCTTCTCGAGAGAAGAAGGCGGCCGGCCAGTTCCTTCATCCGCAGCGGGCGTCCACTCATGTGCAGTTGCACGAGGGCGTCGTACCAGACCAGGGGAAGGTCGTGGGCGTGCTGGAGCTCGGCGTCCAGTTTCGAGATGACGACCTTGTGAGCACGCAGGAAACCACTCCACGCCGCCATCTCCGTGTCGTCGAATACCGACATCGCCCTCAGGGTAACGATTGCCAAGGGCTTGCTTCCCGATCTCCGAAGCCATGCCACCATGTGGCCATGACTGGTCCCACGAGGGTCGTGCGCCGGATGGCTGTCGCCGGTGCGCTCACGATTGGCGCTGAGCTGGCGGCCGCCGTCCTCTGGCCGGTCCCCGAGCAACCCTCGTTCGATGCCTCGGCCCTGCTCGGTGAGGGCGACCGACCGCTGCGGGTGGCCGGTCTGGGGGACTCCACTCTGACGGGACCGGGAGCGGCGAACGCCGACGAGATTTGGATTCGAGTCGTGGGCCGGCGGCTCTCCAACGAGCTCGACCGGTCGGTGGATCTCCGGTCATTCGGGGTCGGCGGCGCCACCGCGGGGGAGGTGGTGGCCGGGCAGTTGGACGCCGCCCTCGCTTTTGCCCCGCACCTCGCTCTCGTGTCGGTCGGTGCCAACGATGTCATCCGCGGGGTTCCCATGCGCAGGTTCGCCGGCCACCTCGACCGCATCGTCTCGGCCCTCACCGATATCGGCGCAGTGGTAGTCCTGAGTGGAGTGGGTGACCTGGGCACCATCCCCCGGCTTGCTCCTCCCCTCCGCCACGTCGTTACCCGACTCGGCCGCCGGGCAGAGCGGGTGCATACCGTGGTGGCGGAACGCCATGGCGCCATCAAGGCTGAGCAGTGGGGATGGTCGAATGACCAGTTCCGCACTCGACGGGACGTCTGGTCGGGCGATCTGTTCCACCCCAACGCAGCCGGGCATGTCGTCTGGGCGGAGACCTGCTGGAAAGCCCTGGTCCCGATCTTGGACGACTTCCGCTCCTGAGCCCACCACCACGACCGGATCGTGTGCCGACACTACGATGCGGCGATGGGATCCGTCCGGCACCTGCCGCGCACGCTGCTCACGCTGACGGCCGGAGTCCTCGCCACCCTCGTCGCATCGGCCGTGGTCATCGTCGCCTCCAGGCTCCGTCCGGCGAGCCCAGTGATCGAGAAGACGGCCCGCGCCTGGAGCCGGGTGTGGCTTGGTGCGGCGGGGGTCGAACTCGAGGTCACAGGTGCCGACAACATCGACCAGGGGCGTTCGTATGTGGTGGTCGCCAATCACACTTCGACCCTCGACATCATGGCCTGCTTCGTGGCCGTGCCGATTCCCATCAGATTTCTCGCCAAGAAAGAGCTCTTCCGCGTCCCCATCTTGTCCTCCGCCATGCGCGCCATCGGCATCGTCGAGGTGGATAGGACGGCGCGGGCCGCCGTCCATGAGCAGATCAACAGTCGGGCCAAGCACCTCGTGGCGACCGGGCGCTCGCTAATCATCTACCCGGAAGGAACCCGTTCGCTCGACGGCTCTCTCGGCTCGTTCAAGAAGGGGGCGTTCACGATCGCAGTTGGCAGCCGGCTGCCGATCCTGCCGGTGTCCATCCACGGAAGCGCCCACGCCTGGCCGGCCCGGTCCATGCTCGTGCGGGGAGGCAAGATCAAGGTGGGCATCGACCCGGCGTTGGAGACCAGCGGCATGACCCAAGGCGATACCGGCCGCCTGCGCGACACCACCCATGACATCATCGCCAAGCGGTTGGCAGATCTCGCCGGTCAGTCGTAGACACCGGCCAGATAGGCCCGCCCCTCACTGACGACGCAGAGCACCGCTCCCGCCGACGTGACGATCTGATACCGATCGGACGACAACTCGCCCTTCCACCACCGTCCCGCCATGCGCCACGGCCCGCTCCAGGCCAGCACCGATTCCCACCGGGTACCCAGTCTGATCCGTACCGGCATTCCCCCATCCCACTCCACTTCCAGCAGCGGAGGCGATGATGAAACCAGCGCCGGACTCGGTGTCGGGATCCGCCCCGGCCATGGCGCCGCTGGATCACGCTGAGGAGGGCCCGGCTCCTCTCCCCAGGGATGCCAGCGGACCTGCTCATGCGGCATCCGGCCTCCTTGGGGGGCGGCCTGGAGCACGGAATCGGGGCCGACCAGCGCCTGGGCCCGGGTGAGAGCGCGTTCCATTTCGTGGCGACCATCCGCCACCTCTTGCCAGCCGCTGCCGACCTGTTCGAGGAGCGCCAGTTGGCGGCCTTCATCGGATAGGTCGGACGGATCGAGCTTGATGCGGATCAAACCACCCGGCACCCCGCCCGGGCTGTCCATCCAGGCGCGCACCTGCCACCACACCCGTTCCGCCAGCGCCTGGTCGGTGAAGGGGTCGGTCGAACGCCACACCCGGGTGCGCACGGTCCTGTCGGCTGACTCCACCTCGACGACCACCCGATAGGGGGCGATCCCCTGGCGACGCAGTCCATCGAGCAGCTTGACCGCCATTCCTCTGGTCACAAAGGCCACCTGGTCGGCCATAACCAACGGATCCTCGTCGTGGAAGGATTCGACGGCCGCTTCCGCCGGTATCGACCGCGGCTGGGGAGTCCGGTCCTCACCGGCGGCCAGGCGATGAGCTGCCAGACCGATGTCCCCGAATCGGGAGGCAATCGCCGCTCGAGGCAGGGCGGCCAGGTCCCCCAGCGTCGTCACACCCAACCATCGGAAGGTCTCGACCAGTTCGCCCGGGCCCAGCGTCTCGACCTCCAACCCCGCCAGGAAGGCGGCCGTGTCGCCGACGACGAGGGAATCGTCGGGGCCGGCTCGTTCCGCCGCGCGCCGGGCTGCGAAGGGACCGTCCGCCACACCCAACCGAGCGCCCGGGGCAATGGCGACCAGCAGACGCTCGACCAGGGCGGGCTCACCCCCGTAGTAGCGGGCGGGCCCAGCCACCGGAAGAAGGGCGAGGCCTGGCTCGACCACTTCCACCCGGGGAACCACCGATTCGATGGCTGCCACCACCACCTCGAAACGCCGGGCCTCCTCGGCGCGGTCGCGCTCCAACACCTGGGCCGCCGGGAACAGCGCCTCCGCCTGCCTGCGCAGCATCCCCAGGGAGACGGTGCCGTCCGTCCCCCTCACCGCCACTACCCGGGCCGGATTCCCTTCCACCACGACCACCGGTTCACCCGGCGGCGCGTCTGACCTCCCCAACGGCCATTCCGGGTACCAAACGCACAACGTCCGCACCATCGTCCACCATCTCGATCGTTCGTGTCATCCCGGCCATGGCCTTGCCGGAGGCCTCGACCACCATGTGCCTGCTCTGGAGACGCCCGTGGCCGGCGTCGACTCCTTCCCAATGGACCTCGGTTGCCCGGAGCCGCAGATGAGCCACTCCGGCGGGAAGTCCTTCTCCCAACGGCCGCAACGCCACTCCTACTCGCCGCACCCGGGCCAGGGCCGCCAACCGGCGCAGATCCTGATCCCGGACAGTGGTCGGCACCTCGGCGTAGATGGCCCGCACACCTTCGAAGAGCACAGCGGCGAGCTGGGTCCATCGATCGGGATCAGGGCAACGGACCACGACCAGTCGGGCGGGGTCGACCCCCACCTCCCAGGCAGCCACCGGTGACAACCAGCCCTTGACATCCAGGGCCACCACCGGCCAGCGGACCGAGGGAACTGCCAGCAGCCTCAGGCCCAGCCGGGTCAGACCCAGACCGGTGGACCCGACCAGTTCGGTGATCCGGCCGGGATGCAACGCCAGAATCGACTGTTCATCCCCGTCGATCGACCGGGGAACGATGAGGGCCACTTCCTTAGCTCCGTCCGCGGAAAGGCATCCTATCGAACAAACGTTCGATAGGCAAGACGACCCACGAAGTGGGGAGTGGCCTCAGTTTTGTCCCCCACGAAGTGGGGGAAGGTCCCTGCCACCGAAGCGAAGCGGAGGTGGGAGGTAGGGGGCAATCGTTCCCAACACGGCAAGTCGTTTACAGGCTCCGCGAGGGTTCCCCCGGCCCTCCGCGTACCTGCCACCGAAGCGAAGCGGAGGTCGGAGGTAGGGGGCAATCGTTCCCAACACGGCAACTTGTTCACAGGGTTCGCGACGGGTTCCCCCGGCCCTCCGGGCCGCCCCCTACCCCACTTCGTGGGGGCCCCTTCCCCCTCTCGCTTCGCTCGTGGGGGACAAAGTCTTCCGACTATTCCAGTTCGTCGATGGTTTGGGGCCAGTCGTCTTTGAGGAGGCGAGACAGGGACCGATCGGCCAACAGCTTGCCCCCGGTCTGGCAGGTGGCGCAGTAATTGGTCTCGTTGCTGGAGTAGACGATGCGCTGCACCGGCGACCCGCAGCGCGGGCAGGGCTCACCGAACTTGCCGTGGACGGCCATGTCGGGACGAAAGGCGGTCACCTTGTCGGGCCACCCCTCCCCCACTTCCTCACGAAGACGCTCGGTCCATCGCAGAAGGGAGGACTGGATGGCGCCGTGAAGACGCTCCAACTGCTCGTCGGTCATCTTCTTGGTGCGCAACGTGGGTGCCAGCCGGGCTTCCCACAGGATTTCGTCGGAATATGCGTTGCCGATGCCCGAGAACAGGCGGGGGTCGGTCAGCGCTCGTTTGAGGGTCCGGTTCTCCGCCTGGAGGGCGGTCGTCATGGCGGCGACGTCCATTTCGAGTGGCTCGATGCCCCCTCGATCCTCTTCCGCCAGCGACTCCTCACCGCTGAGGACCCACAGTCCTGCCCGCTTCTTGGTGCCCTGCTCGGTCAGGACCAACGTGCCCGGGGCGAAGTCGAGAGCCGCCAGTCCCACCTTGCGGGGCACCGCTGCTCCTGGAGCCTGCCAACGGAGCCGTCCGGCCACCATCAGATGGATGACCATGAACAGATCCTCGGGAAACTCGAACACGATGCGTTTGCCCAGGCGACGAATCCCAATGACGGTGGCCCCCACCGCGGCGTCGTAGGGCGGGTCGAAGGTCCGCAGCACCGAAGGCGAGGCAATGCGAACACCCCGCAGCGGCTGGCCCACGACGCGTCGCTCCAGCGCCTCGATGTACACGACGATGTCGGGGAGCTCCGGCATTGGGCGAAAGCGTACCGAGGACCGGGCTTTCGCCGCTCAGTCGTCCAGCGTGTTCCGACCTGCGGTGTCGACGGCAAGGAGCACGCCGGAAGCGACGATGGCGATCGTGAAGCCAATCATCGCCTCCCCCGCCAGGCCCACATCCTGGAGGCGGCCGGCGCTGAACAGGATGGTCAGCAATCCCAGAGCAATGCTTCCCGCGATGCTGAGACGGCCCTGCGTCGGGTCCTGGAAAGCGGCGAAGCCGCCCGCCGCCATCACGAGGGTGGCGGCCGTCATCGCCGGCCAGGCCGGTATTCCACCGGGGAAGGTGATCGCTGACCCACTGGCGAAAGCCACGATCGAGGCGACCATCGCCACCGTCGCCGCCACGACGACCAACGGGCCCAGATAGGGAAGGCCGTCGGCGAGCCGATAGGCGCGGCGGGGCGTGGCAGGAGCGTCGTCCAGGGGCATCTCGGGAAGCGGCGATGGGAAGCCGGCGCTGAGGTCGAGGACCAGATCGGGCGCCGCCTCGTCACGCAGGATGGCCATCTGGCGGGCGAGGCGATTGGTAGGGGCGGCGATTCCCAGAGCGAGAGCAAAATGGGCGTCGTCCTCGGTGCGGAGGACGACCTCCTCACCTTCGAGGCGCAGATGAAAGCCATCCGGCTTGGACGACACCCCGACATCGTCGAGCGGCCACGTGCCCAGTTCACCGCCACCGTCTGCGACGAGCGTGAGGGTCTCCTCCTCGAGGTGGATGTGGACCTCGACGCCGCGGCCGACGTCGCCTGCCATCCTCACGGAACCGGCCATTTCAGTTTTCATCGGGGATTTGTCTCCAATGACGCTTGCCTGGTCGTCGTTGCGTCCCGCTCAGGGTGGCCGCCCCTGCGGGATCACAGAATACGCTCTCCCGGCGGCACGCGGCGACTTTTCCACAGCCGATGCGGGCTGTCCCGGGGGCGGCGGTACCCTCCGAACGTGCCCGATTTCATCTACTCGACCTACAAGCTCACCCGCCGTTACCCGCCCGATCGGACGGTGCTGGCGGATATCTCGCTCTCGTTCTACTACGGGGCGAAGATCGGCGTCCTCGGCCCCAACGGAGCCGGCAAATCGAGCCTGCTCCGCATAATGGCGGGCCTCGACGACGGCTTCGAGGGCGAGGCCCGCCTCCACGAGGGCTTCACCGTGGGCCTGCTCGAACAGGAGCCCCATCTCGACCCGGCCAAGACGGTCCACGAGAACGTGATGGACGGTGTCGCCGGAGTCCAGGCTCTCCTCGACGAGTACAACCAGGTTCTGTCCGGGTGGGCCGAGCCCGACGCCGACTACGACGCCCTCGGCGCCCGCCAGCAGCGGCTGGAGGACCGGATCGCCGCCGCCGACGCCTGGAACCTCGACCGCACCGTGGAGATGGCGATGCAGTCGCTGCGCGTCCCTCCCGGCGACAGAGACGTCACCACGCTCTCGGGCGGCGAACGACGACGGGTCGCTCTATGTCGCCTACTGCTGTCCCACCCCGACCTCCTCCTCCTCGACGAGCCGACCAACCACCTCGACGCCGAGTCGGTGGCCTGGCTCGAGCAGTTCCTCAAGGGGTACAGCGGCTCGGTGGTGGCTGTCACCCACGACCGCTACTTCCTGGACAATGTGGCTGGCTGGATCCTCGAGCTCGATCGGGGCCGCGGGCGCCCGTTCGAGGGGAACTACTCAGCCTGGCTGGAGCAGAAGCAGGCCCGGCTGGCCCAGGAGGAGAAGGAAGCGTCGAGCCTGCGCCGGACCATCGAACGCGAGTTGGAGTGGGTGCGGATGTCCCCGCGCGCCCGCCAGACCAAAGGGCAGGCCCGACTGACCCGCTACGAGCAACTTGTAGCCCAGGCCGAGCAGATCGAGGACGGGCCTTCCCAGCTTGCCCTCACGATTCCGTTCACCCAGCGGTTGGGGGACAAGGTCATAACCACTACCGGGCTCGACAAAGGCTACGGGGACAGGGTTCTCATCGACGACCTCGACTTCGAACTCCCTCCAGCCGGGATCGTCGGCATCATCGGGCCGAACGGCGCCGGGAAGACGACCCTGTTCAAGATGCTGACCGGGGTGGAGCAGCCCGATGCCGGTTCGATCGAGATCGGTCCCACCGTCGACCTCGCCTACGTGGACCAGCATCGTGACGCCCTCGACCCCGAAAAGACCGTGTACCAGGAGATATCTGGTGGAGCCGACGTGCTCAAGATCGGGCGCCGGGAGATGAACTCCCGCGCCTACGTGGCGTCGCTCAACTTCCGCGGCTCGGATCAGCAGAAGAAGGTGGGCGAACTGTCCGGCGGAGAACGCAACAGAGTGCATTTAGGGGTGATGTTGCGCCGTGGAGGCAATGTGCTGCTACTTGACGAGCCGTCCAACGACCTCGATGTCGATACCCTGCGAGCCCTGGAGGAGGCGCTGACCGAATTTCCCGGCTGCGCCCTGGTGATATCCCATGATCGTTGGTTCCTCGACCGCATCTGCACCCACCTCATGGCCTTCGAGGGCGACGGAAAGGTCACCTGGTTCCCGGGCAACTGGTCGGAATACGAGGAGTGGCACGAGAAGCAGCAGGCTTCTTTGGACGCCTAGGAACGCCCCCACCGTTCTTTGGACGCCAGCAAACCAATAGCGTTGCTTACGCCCAAGAGAATGTGGGGGTCGTTCCTCTGCAACCAAAGAACGGCGGGCTCAGCCGCGGTCTTCGAAGGTCTCCTCGAAGGAACGGGCCACCCGGCGGCGGTCGCCACCTTGATCGGCGCGGTTGCCTGACTCAGACCGGTTGCCCGACTCTGCCTGGTTGCCTGACTCAGAGCGGTTGCCCGACTCATAGCGGTTGCGCTGGCCGCCGCGGTCGCCCCGGTTGTCCCGGTCGCGCCCACCACCGCGGTTGTCACGGCCCCCGCGGTCACGTCCGCCACCTCGGTTGTCACGACCACCCCGGTCGCCGCGGTCGCCGCGGTCACCGCCACGGTCGCCTCGGGGGCGATCGTCGCGGTCGCGCCGGTCGCCTCCGTTGCCGCCGTCTTCACGGGGCTCGGGAAGCGTGGCGCCGGGCAGGGCCTCGACCAGATCGAGGCTGAGCTTGCCGCGGTCGAGGCCGCCGACCCTGACCTTGAGCTTGTCGCCCAGGGCGAGGTAGTCCTCGACATTCTCGACCCGCTTGGAGCCGTCCAGCTTGGAGATGTGGAGCAGCCCGTCGCGGCCGGGAAGGATGTTCACGAACGCACCGAACTTGGTGATGTTCACGACCTCGCCGTCGTAGACCTCGCCGACCTCGGCCTCGGGCGGGAAGGCGATCTGCATGATCCGCTCCTTGGCGTCGGCCAGGACCTCGCCGTCGTTGGAGGCGATCCGCACCATGCCCTTGCCGTCGGCTTCATCGATCTCGATGGTGGCGCCGGTGACGGCCTCCAACTCGCGAATGACCGCTCCCTTGGGCCCGATGACCTCGCCGATCTTGTCCTTCGGAATCTCGATCGACTCGATGCGAGGGGCGTACCGGTTCATCTCGGCGCGGGGCTCGGCGATGGCTTGGTGCATCACCTCGAGGATCTTCAACCGGGCCTCTTTGGCCTGGTCGAGCGCTCCCGCGAGCACCTCGGAGGGAAGGCCCTGGATCTTGGTGTCGAGTTGCAGGGCGGTGATGACGTCGGCGGTGCCGGCCACCTTGAAGTCCATATCGCCCAGGGCGTCCTCGGCACCGAGGATGTCGGTCAGGGCGATGAACTTGTCGTCACGATGGATCAGGCCCATGGCGATGCCGGCCACCGGGTGGAGGATGGGGACACCGGCGTCCATCAGCGACAGGGTCGACGAGCACACCGAGGCCATCGAGGTGGAGCCGTTGGACGACAGCACTTCGGAGACCAGACGCAGGGCGTAGGGGAACTCGTCGGCGTCGGGAATGACGGGGAGCAGAGCCTTCTCTGCCAGCGCCCCGTGGCCGATCTCACGCCGCTTGGGACCGCGCATGAACCCGGCCTCACCCGTCGAGAACGGCGGGAAGTTGTAGTGGTGCATGTACCGCTTCGACTCCTCGGGGGCGAGGGTGTCGAGCATCTGCTCCATCTTCAGCATGCCGAGCGTGGTGACGTTGAGCACCTGGGTCTCGCCCCGCTGGAAAATGCCCGAGCCGTGGGCACGCTCGATGACGCCGACCTCGGCGGACAGCGCGCGGATGTCCCGGGCACCGCGGCCGTCGAGGCGGACGCCCTCGTCGATGACACGGTCGCGCATCATCGTCTTGAGCGTCGACTTGAAGGCACGCGAGGCCTGAGCGCGACCTTCGGCATCGTCGTCGGCGAGGCCCATCTCGCCCAGAGTGGCCGCCAGGGCCTCCTCCTCGGCCATCTTGCGCTCGGCCTTGTCAGCCACGGTGATGACCGAACCAAGCTTGGGACGGGCCACCTCGGCAACACGGGAGGCAACCTCGTCGGTGTAATCGACGGCCTTCGGCCAGTCGACCTCCTTCTTCTCGACCTGGGAGGCGAGCTGGGAGATGAGGTCGATGACGGCGCCGATGTAGCCCTTGGACTCCTCGAGGCCGCGGGTGACCGTGGCCTCGTCCGAAGGGGCGTCGCCATCTCCGATGAGACGAAGGCCCTCGGGTGTCGACCCGGCCTCCACCATCATGATGTCGATCTCACCCGAGTCATTGCGGCGGCCGGCGACGACCAGCTCGAACACGGACTCGAGGAGGTCGTCCTCGGTCGGGAACGGCACCCAGTCACCCTTCTTCAGGGCGAGACGCACACCGGCGATCGGGCCCTGGAACGGGATAGGCGAAACGGACAGCGCCGCCGAGGCGCCGTTGAGGGCGACCACGTCGAAGGGATTCTCGCCGTCGACCGACAGCGAGGTGGCCACGATGTGGGTCTCGCAGCGGTAGTCGTCGGGGAATGCCGGCCGGAGCGGACGGTCGATGAGGCGGCAGGTGAGGATGGCATCCTCGGAGGGACGTCCCTCCCGCCGGAAGAACGAGCCGGGGATGCGTCCCACGGCGTACATGCGCTCCTCGAAGTCGACGGTGAGGGGAAAGAAGTCGATCCCTTCGCGGATCTTCTTCGTGGCGGTGGCCGTGACCAGAATCTGGGTTCCACCCAGGGTGGAGACGACGGCACCGTCGGCCTGTCCGGCCAGTTTGCCGGTGGAGAAGGTGAGCTGCTTGCCACCTACCTCGCCGGATACGGTGATTTCGGGCACTCGATGTGCTCCTTTTGTCACGGAGCGGCCCGTTGACAGTGGTCATCTCTCTCCAGGCGGGGAGAGATCGCCACTGGCAACCGACCGGCTCCTGCTTCGTGTCGACGCAGGATGCGTCGGTTGGTAGATCCCGTTCCCATGCGGGGACCGGAGCTCAGGCGAGAGGGCGGCAGCAGCCGCTCCCCCGGGTATTCAGCGCCGGAGGCCGAGCCGTGCGATGAGCGTGCGGTAGCGCTCGACGTCCTCACGGCGGAGGTAGTCGAGCAGCCGGCGACGCTTGCCGACGAGCATCAGGAGGCCACGTCGACTGTGATGGTCGTGCTTGTGGTCGCGGAGATGCTCGGTCAGTTGGGCGATGCGCTCCGAGAGAAGGGCCACCTGGACTTCCGGTGAACCGGTGTCGCTGTCGTGGTGCCCATACTCGGACACGATCTCTTTGGTCGTCTTCATGACGCGTGAAACCTGAATCTGGTTCGGGGAACTGGCGTAATGATAACGCGACCCCATGCCGATGGGAAACCGAGCAGCAACGCAAAGGGTGGGATCAAGACAGAATTCGGCGGGCAGCGGCGCTGTCGCGTTCCATCTGGGCCACGAGGTCATCGACCGAGTCGAACCGCTCCTCGCCGCGGAGACGCTCCACGAAATCGACGTCCAGGCTCGATCCGTACAGATCGCCCTCGAACTCGAAGAGGTGAACCTCCAGCAGCCGGGTCCCTCCAATGCCGAACGTCGGTCGCACTCCCAGGCTGGCCACGCCCGGGCGTCGATTGGCGCGGACGGCGTATATCCCATCAGCCGGCATCGCCATCCCCGGTGGGCACTCGAGATTGGCAGTGGGATAGTCCAGCGTACGTCCCCTGGCCTCGCCATGGATCACGGGACCGGTGATGCGGTGGGGGCGTCCCAGCAGGTCGGCTGCCGCCCGGACTTCGCCCTCGGTCACCAGTTGGCGGATCCGGGTGGAGGAGATCGCCTCGCCGTCGTCAGAAACCAGCCCGAGGGCGACGGTCTCGAAGCCGAGTCGCTCCCCCAACTCTCCCAACAGTGCCACATCACCACCTCGATCACGACCGAAGCGAAAGTCCTCGCCCACGAGGATCATCCGGCAGGCCACCTTGTCGACGAGTACCCCGGTCACGAATTCCTCGGCCGACATCGTGCGGATCTGCCGCAGGTCCAACATGCCGACCCAGTCGACGCCGAGTCCACGCAGCAGCTCGACACGTCGTTCCGGTGATGTGAGGAGAGGCGGCGCCTTGGTGGGGGCAAGGACCTCCACGGGGTGGGGATCGAACGAGAGCACTCCGACCGAGAGGCCGTCCGCTCGGGCCTTCTCCACGAGTTCCGAGATCAGGGCCACGTGGCCGCGGTGGACCCCGTCGAATACACCCACCGTGATCGCCGATGGGTGCTGGCTCGGATCGGCGCCGGCCGCAAGCTTCATGTCAGGACAACCTCAGGGCGTGACTCACGGCCGGTGCGCATGTATACCGCCAGCAAGCTGCCTTCAGGCCCCAGTACCAGGGTGGGAGTGTTGGGCTCCAGCTCGGCCAACGGCCCCGCCGCGAACCGGAGGCCATGGGAGACGCCGTCCGCCACGCTGGCGTCGACGGCGACGGCGGGCAGGTCGACGAGGGCGGCCGCCGGCGTGAGGAGGTGGTCCTCGTATTCGCCGAGCCTGTCCACCGAAAGGGCGATGTCCAGGGTGAGCGATCCCACCCGGGTCCGACGCAGCGCTGAGAGGTGGGCGTGCCCGCCGAGAGAACGGGCGATGTCGTCCACCAGGGAACGCACATAGGTGCCCTTCCCGCACAGGACCCTGAAGCCGACCTCCGGATACGGGCCGGGCGAGAACTCGGTCATCTCCAGCTCGTAGACCCTGACCGGCCGAGCATCCCGCTCCACGGTCTCGCCCCTCCGAGCGATCTCGTAGAGCCGCTCGCCCCCGACGCGGAGCGCGGAGACCATCGGTGGCACCTGCTCGATGGTTCCGATGAATCTGGGAAGGACTGCCGTGATTTCCGCCGCCGAGACCGGCATTGGCTGGCGCGACAGCACGGCGCCGTCGGCGTCGAGAGAGTCCGTCGCCACCCCGAACACACCAGTGGCGACATATTCCTTGGGTAGCTCCTGGACGTAGCGGATGAGCCGGGTGACCCGGCCGATGGCGACGACGACCACCCCGGTGGCCATGGGGTCCAGCGTCCCGGCGTGGCCGACCTTGCGGATGCCGGTCGCCTTACGGACGCGGGCGACGACGTCGTGGCTGGTCATCCCGCCCGCCTTGTCGACGACGAGGAAGCCGTCAGTCATCTGGAAGGCGCTTGCGGATCTCCTCGACAGCCGCTTCCGCCGATCCGGTGAACGTGAATCCGGAGGCGTTGTGGTGGCCACCGCCACCCAGCTCGGCGGCGATGGTCCCCACGTCGACCCTGCCCCGCGAGCGCAGGGACGCCTTGACCGTCACGTCGTCGACGACCCGGATGAGGATGGCCACGTCGGACTCCCGGGGAAGGCGGACGAGGTCTATCAAGGCGTCGGTATCCCCCTTGTCGACTCCCGCGGCCGTCAAATCCTCGGGGTAGACGACCGACCAGGCCATCCTGCGGTCCTCCTCGAGCACGGCCCTGCCAAGCACGGCGGAAACGACCGATAGGTAGCCGAATGGGGCTTCGTCATAGACGTGCTGGCCGATGACTTCAGGCTGCGCTCCGGCCGCGACCAGCCTGGCGGCGGCAAGGAGTGTGCCTGGTCGGGTGTTGGAGTACTGGAACCGGCCGGTATCGGTGACGATGCCGGTCAGGAGACAGGAGGCGACGACGGGCGTGATCGGCCATCCCAACTTCTGGAGCACTGCGAGCGTCAGTTCGGCGGTGGAGGACAGCTCCGGCTCGACCAGGGCGATGTCGCCGAAGCCCTCGTTGGTCACGTGGTGGTCGATGACGATCACGGTTGCCGCCGCCTTGGCCACCTTGGCCATCTCCCCCAGCCGGTCGGCAGAGCCGGTGTCGAAGGCGATGAACGTCTCGTTGTCCTTCGGCACGTCGCCTGGGCGCACCAGGAGGTCGAGAGGGAGGTAGCGCAGGGTCTCGGGTGGCTCGAACGGCGCCCCGAATGTCGGCCACACCTGCTTGCCGGCATTCCTCGCCGCCACCGCCATCGCCAGCATCGATCCGAGGGCATCGCCGTCCGGACCGACGTGGCAGGCGAGCGTGAGTCTCGCGGAGGCCTGGATGGCCTCAACTGCCTGGTCGAGCGGCGTTTTGTGCATCATTCCTCTTCCTGGGCCGGTTGGCCTTCGTCGTTGTCGGCCACATCTTCGTCGTTTTCCCCCTCGGTCGCGATACGACGGAAGAGGCTTTCGATGCGGTCCCCGGCCACGATCCCGCTATCGAGGGCGAACGTGAGGTGGGGGGTGTACTTCATTCTGACCTGACGGGCGAGGGCGCTTTGGAGGCGGGAACCGGCCCGGGTGAGTGCCTCGATGGCATCGGCCCCCTTCTCGAGCTCGATTGTGGAGATGAACACGACTGCGGTCCGCAGGTCAGGACTCGTGTCGACAGCAGTAACCGATACCAGCTCGAGGCGCGGGTCGGTGAGCCGCTCGATCTCGTCGGCCAGTACCTCGCGGACAACGGAGTTCACCTTCCGCATTCGTGGTGAGGTCGTCATTCCGGGTCCTCCAGATAGCTGGTCCTGAACTCCACGAGCTCGACATCCAACTGGGTGTCGACGTAGCGCCGGACCTTCTCGATCATCGCTTCCAGGCTATGCCGGTCGGGGGCGACAATCGCCACCCCAACCACCGACCGCTGCCAGGCGTCGTGATGGCCGATCTCCGCCACGCTCAGCGATGCCATCCGGCGAAGACGCTCGACATGGGGTCGCAGCACCGCCCGCTTCGCCTTCAAGGACCGGGCGTCGAGTATCCGCAGCTCGATTCGGATGGCGGCGGCCCACATTTAGCAAGCGGTCCGGAGTCAGGTGCGGGCGATCTCGCGGATCTCGTAGACCTCGATGAGATCGCCTTCCTTGACGTCATTGAAGTTGGCGAGGCCGATTCCGCATTCGAAACCCTGAGCGACCTCACGCGCATCGTCCTTGAAGCGCTTGAGCGACTCGATGGAACCGGTGTAGGTGACCACACCGCCGCGCAGCAACCGGGCCTTCGCCCCCCGCTGGACAACGCCTTCCGTGACGTAACAGCCCGCCACCGTCCCCGCCCGGGGCACCTTGAACACCGCCCGGACCTCTGCTGTCCCGAGAACCACCTCCAGCTCCTCGGGAGCAAGCTGGCCGACCAGGAGGGCCTCGATGTCGTCGAGCAACTCGTAGATGATCCCGTAGGTCCGGATCTCGATGCCTTCGCTCTCGGCCATGCGCCGGGCGCTCGGCTCGGGGCGGACGTTGAACCCGACGATCACCGCGTCGCTCACGTCGGCCAGGGTGACGTCATTCTCGTTGATGCCGCCGACGGCGCCGTGGACGATCTCGATCTTCCCGCCTTCCCGCCCGATCTTGCCGATCGACTCGCGGAGGGCTTCGAGAGAACCCTGGGCGTCGGCCTTGATGATGACTCGGAGCGTGGCGTCCTCGGAGCGCAGCTGCTCGAGGAGGCCCTCCAGCCGCTCGCGGGCGGTGGGGATGGCCTGCTCGATGTCCTTGATGGCCGTCATTCGTTGATCCGCCAGGGTCCGCGCCTCACGATCGCTGCCGACGACCTCGAAGTAGTCGCCTGCCGCGGGCACGTCCTCCCACCCCATGATCTGGACGGGCGTCGACGGTCCCGCCTCCTTGAGCCGGGAACCAAGGTCGTCCATCATCGCCCGCACCCTGCCGGGCACGGCGCCGGCGACGAAGGCGTCGCCCTGACGCAGGGTTCCTCGCTGGATGATGACCGAGGCCACCGGACCCCGGCCTTTCTCGACCTGGGCCTCGACGACGACTCCCGAGGCGGACGCCGCCGGGTTGGCCTTGTAATCGTCGAGCTGGGCGATCAGGTCGAGGATGACAAGCAGATCCTCGACGCCCTCGCCGTTGACCGCCGACACCTCGACGCTGGGGATGTCGCCGCCTAGCTCCTCGGTGATGACGTCCTGCTGGGTGAGCTCGGTGCGGACTCGCAGTGGGTCGGCGCCGGGAGTGTCGATCTTGTTTATCGCCACGACCATCTTCACGCCGGCCGCCTTGGCGTGGCTGATCGCCTCGACCGTTTGGGGCATGACGCTGTCGTCGGCGGCCACGACCAGTATGACGATGTCTGTGATGTTGGCGCCACGGGCGCGCAGCGCGGTGAACGCCTCGTGGCCCGGGGTGTCGATGAACGTGATCTTCCGGTCCGCCACATCGACCTGATATGCCCCGATGTGCTGGGTGATGCCGCCCTCCTCGCCCCCGACCACGTTGGTTTTCCGGATGCTGTCGAGGAGCGTGGTCTTGCCGTGGTCGACGTGACCCATCACGGTCACCACGGGCGGCCGCGAGACCAGATCGGCCTCGGCATCGTCGAAGGAGGGACGGTCCGCCACGACTTTGAGTTCGGGGGCCTCGGGAGCGGTGTCGCTGATGTCGACGATGACGCCGAGATCTTCGGCGACCTCTTCCATAAGGTCGTCGGGCATCACTGCGGTGGCGCCAACCGGGCGTCCCTTCATCAGCAATGCCTTGACCACGTCACCGGTCGGGCGGCCGATGGCGTCGGCGAAGCTCTCCACCGACATGCCCCGCTCCACCTCGGCAATGTCGACATCGGCTTCATCACCCTCCGGGACGGTGACGTCCACCGGCGCGGGCTCTCCGGCCTCCTCGGCGGTGGCTTCCGCCGCCACCGGTTCGGGTGCCGGCCCGGCTGCTTCTACGGCCGGCTCGGGGACCGGCTCCGGTTCTACGGCCGGCTCGGGGACCGGCTCCGGCTCGATGACGGCGCTGTCGGACTCTCCCGCCAGGGCGCGGGTGACCAGATCGACTTCGTTCTCGTCGAGACCGGAGGACGCGGTCTTGACGTCCAGGCCCAGTTCCAGGGCGCGCTCCAAGACCTCCTTGGAGTCCACGCCCAGATCGCGGGCAACTTCATAAACCCTTGTCTTCGCCACTCTTACTCCAACTCACTCTTCTTCGCCGGCGGCCGTGTCCTCGTCGCTCTCTTCGGCGTCGGTCACCGCCTCGGCATCGGCCGCCTCGACCGGCTGCGACACCGCGTCGCCGGGGTCGGCCACTCCGGGGTCCTGGGCCTCGGCCACGGTCGTGACCTGCTCGCCGTTCTCGGGAACGACTTCGAGGTTGGCCTCAGCGTCCTCGGCGGCCGAGTCGCCGGCCACCGACTCGACTCCGGTCTCTGCGACGACCACGCCTTCGCCCCCGGCCGGTCCTTCTTCGTCCTCACGGTCCGAACGGATATCGACCTTGTAGCCCGAAAGCCGGGCGGCGAGGCGGGCGTTCTGGCCCTCCTTGCCGATGGCGAGGGACAACTGGTGCTCGCCAACCAGCACCGTAGCCGTCTTCGACTCCTCGTCGATCTGGACCTCTTTGACCCGGGCGGGACCCAGGGCCTCGCCAATGAACTCGGCGGTGTTCTCTCGCCATTGCACGACGTCGACCTTCTCGCCTCGCAGTTCGTTGACGACCTGGCGGACGCGTGACCCCCGGGCTCCAACGGCGGCGCCTTTGGCGTCGACGTTGGCGTCGTGGGAGACAACGGCGATCTTGGTGCGGTGGCCTGGCTCGCGGGCGATCGCCACTATCTCGACGGTGCCGTCGGCCAGTTCGGGGACCTCGAGTTCGAGAAGACGCCGGACCAGGTCGGGGTGGCTGCGAGAGACGACGATCTGGGGACCCTTGGCCTCTCCCCGCACCTCGACGATCAGGGCCTTGACCCGGTTGCCACGCTGGAGGCGCTCGTAGGGGATGCGCTCGGGTCCGGGCATGATGGCATCGGCGTCGGTGAGGTCGAGGACCACGAAGCGGTTGTCGACCGTCTGGACGATCCCGGTGACGAGGTCCCCTTCCCGTCCCTCGTAGAGGTCGAACACCTGCTCGCGCTTGACCTCGCGCAGGCGCTGTTGGATGACCTGCTTGGCCGTCTGGGCGGCAATCCGACCGAAGTCGTCGGGAGTGTCCTCCCACTCCTCGACCACGTTCCCGTCCTCGTCGAGGGTCTGGGCGTAGACGATGATGTCGCCCGAGTCGGGATCGATGGTGACCCGGGCCTCCTCCGCCGCACCCGGCGAACGCTTGTACGCCGACACGAGGGCGTTGGCGAGGGCATCGAGAATGACGTCGACCGGCACACCCCGTTCCCGCTCCAAGAGCTCGAGGGCGTCCAACATCTGGGCATCGATCTGCATCGTCGTTCTCCTATTTCCCCGGCTTGGGAGCGGATTGCCACCGGAAGACTGTTCGGGCCGAGATCACGGCGTCGTAGGGGTAGTCGTGCTCGACATCGTCGACGGCGACTGTGAAGGAGTCCTCGCCGGCGGCGGTCAGAATCCCTTTGAGCGTCCGGACCTTGCCCTCGGAGTCGCGCGCTTTCACCGCCACCTCGCGTCCGATCGACTTGCGGAAGTGGGTGGGGCGCTTGAGCGCCCGCTCCAGACCGGGCGACGTCACCTCGAGCTGGTAGGGGTCCTCGGTGTCGTATTCGGCGTCATAGAGGCGGGAGAGACCCCGTGAGACCTCGGAGATCCGGTCGAGATCGAGTCCGTCTCCGTCGACGACCACCTTCACGGTCCGTGCCCGTCCCCTGCCCAGCACTTCGAGATCGTCGAGCTCGAGATGCTCGGCAACCAGGTAGTTCTCGGTGATCTCCCAGAGCGGTGTGCTGGTACTCATTTGTTCATTTGGCGTTTCGTCGGAAAAGCGCCCCTCCACACCAAAGAGGTGGGCAAACGCCCACCTGTGCGGAAAAGCGATGTCAGTTGGCAGGTCCCGAGTATACCGGTCCGCCAGGTGAGGGGATTCCCGCCGAGCTCCGCTCACGCACTCAGCCCGGATCCACCATTCGCTTGGCTCGTCGACCTCGGTGGTCGGTGGCCAAGCCCCATGGCCTCAGTTTCTTGGGATCACTCCCGGTGGAGCCCCGATTCGGCCGGATGCCCCACCTGGACAGGGAAGGGTCCGGTCTTCCTCGCCGTCTGTCGGTGGATCCAGGCTCAGTGGCCGGCGGCGAAGTCAGCCATGAACTCGACCAGGACCTCCACAGTCGGCATCTCGGTGGCGGCATAGAGGGAGGCTCGGATGCCCCCGACGCTCCGGTGTCCTTTGAGCCCGATCATTCCCGCCGCCGTTGCCCTGGCCACGAACTCTTTCTCGAGCTCCTCGCTCGGGAGGCGCCACACGACGTTGGTGTGGGAACGCACCGCCGGGTCCACAGGCGATCGGTAGAAGCCCTCGGACGCCTCGATCGCTTCGTAAACCAGGCTCGACTTGGCGGCCGAGCGCTCTTCCAGACCGGCGATGCCGCCGCTCTTTTCGAGGTGAGCGAGAACCTTGCCCATCACGTAGGTCTGGAACATGGCCGGCGTGTTGGCCAGAGAATCGCCTTCCACATGGGTGCTGTAGCGCAGATAGGTTCCCAGGTCGTCACGCGGCTCCACCGCCGAGCGGCGGATGAAGACCAGGGCCATGCCTGCCGGGGCGAGATTCTTCTGGACGCCGCCGTAGACGATGTCATGGCGATCCCATGCGATCGGTCGTGCCAGGTAGTCAGAGGACATGTCGTTGACCAGTGGCACGTCGCCATCGGGGAGGTCGACGAGCCTGATCCCCCCAATGGTCTCGTTCGACGTGACATGGAGGTATCGGGTGCCTTCTTCCACCGTGGCGGCGGCGGGAGCGGGCATGGTCGTGAAACCAGTGTCGGCGCCCGACCAGGCCGGATACCCCCCGTAGGCAACGGCATCGGCCAGGGCCTTCTTGCCCCACGCCCCGGTGACCAGGTAGCCGGCTCGCTGACCATCACCGAGGAGGTTCATGGGCACCATCGTGAACTGGAGGGTCGCTCCACCCTGGAGGAAAAGGATCTCGAAGTCGTCCGGGGCCCCTGAGACCTTTCGAGCCAGCTCCTTGGCTTCGTCGTGGATCTGCTGGTAGTCCGCCGATCGGTGGCTCATCTCCACCACAGTCATCCCGGTGCCGCGGTAGTCGGGGAACTCCTCACGCACCTCCTCCAGGACCTCGAGAGGGAGGGCGCAGGGTCCGGCGCCGAAGTTGTGCACTCGCATCGTTCCATGCTTGCAGACCGGGACCCGGCTCCAGCCGATCGGCCGTTGAATCAACCCCCTGTCCTACGCTTCATCCATGACTTCGGTTCGAAGGGACGTGTTGGCGGTTGAAGACGGTGCCTCCAGCCGTCGCCAGGACGAACTGGCGGAGGAAGCCCCGGTGGAGATACGGCTTCTCGGCGTTCCCCTAGCGGTGCTGATGCGCACGCCCGGGGACGACGTTGCCCTGGCCCGGGGATTCGCGTTGACCGAGGGCATCGTCCTCTCCCCTTCGGAGATCGCCTCTGTGTACTCGATCGGCGACGGCGACCGCTTCGAGCTGCGCCTCGCACCTGGGGTGGAGATCGACCCGGAACGATTCCGCCGCTCCGCCTACGTTTCCTCTTCGTGCGGTGTGTGTGGCAAGGCGTCGATCGATGCCGTCCGGGTGGCCGGACGCCGCCCGCCTCCAGGACCCCTTTTTGGCGCCGGCCACCCTGCTCGCTGGATGGCTGCGCTGGCCTCCGTCCAGCCTGTCTTCGACCGCACGGGCGGACTGCACGCCGCCGCCGTATGCACGGTCGACGGGGTGGTCCTCTCGTCCGCCGAAGACGTGGGCCGCCACAACGCCGTCGACAAGGCGATCGGGCGCCTCATCGCAGATCGATGGCCGCTCGGCGAGGTGGTACTGGTCGTGTCCGGCCGAATCTCCTTCGAGGTCGCCCAGAAAGCGGCGGTGGCCGGGATCCCGGTCGTCGCCGGTGTGTCCGCCGCCTCTTCGCTCGCCGCCGAGTTGGCCGAGGAGATGGGGCTGACGCTGATCGGCTTCAGCCGGGGCGACCGTTTCGTGCTGTATTCCGGAGCCGAGCGTTTCGCTTGAGCCTGAGTGAGATGATCCGGTCAGGCTGACTTGGCGGCGGCCACCAGGCCGGCCACCTCGTCGGCCACCGAGTCGATGGCGACTTCCCTCGTCTCCATCGTCGCCCGCTCGGTCACCTCCACGGTGCCGGCTTCGACGCCACGAGGTCCCACGGTGATGCGCCACGGGATCCCGATCAGCTCGGAGTCGGCGAACTTGACGCCGGGCCGTTCTGCCCGATCGTCGAGGATCACCTCGACGCCGGCCGCCTCGAGTTGCTTGTAGAGGTCCTCGGCAGCCGATGACGCGGCGACGTCGTCAGGACGGAGGAGAGTCACCACGACCTCGTACGGTGCGATCGCCACGGGCCAGATGATCCCTCGCTCGTCGTGGCTCGCCTCCACGACGGCGGCCATGTTGCGTTCGATGCCGATCCCGTAGGAGCCCATGATGATCGGGTGGGAGTCCCCGGCGTCGTCCTGGACCGTCGCCTCGAAGGCGACCGAGAACTTGGTGCCCAGCTTGAAGATGTGACCGACCTCGATGCCTTTCCACATCTCGAGGGCGGTACCGCATTTGGGACATGGCTCCCCGGCCTTGACCTCGCGCAGGTCGGCGTAGGTGACGTCGGGGCCCAGGTCGCGATCGACGTCGACCGCCGTCAGGTGCCAGTCGTCGTCGTTGGCACCGGTGACCATGTTGAACCGGCCCCGCAGGGACTCGTCGACCAGGACCGGATGGTCTGTCACCCCGACCGCACCCAGACTCCCGGGAAGGGCGCCGAGCGCAGCTTGCACCTCGTCGGGCTGGGCGGGACGGGCGGCAGCCGCCTTGGTGGCGTCGAGCAGCTTCTGGTCCTGAAGATCGTGGTCGCCACGGAGAACCGCCAGCGTCGTGACACCGTCGACGACATAGACCAGGGTCTTCAACTGGCGAACGGGGTCGGCGACATCCGGGTGGGCCTCGGCCAGGCCGGCGATCGTCCGTATGCCCGGGGTGGAGAGACGTGCGGGCGCCGCACCTCTCTCGCCGTCGTCGACGGCGTCGAGGCGGGAAACGGCCCGCTCGAGGTTGGCGCGATAGTCACAGTTGGGACAGGTGACGATCCAGTCCTCCCCGGCGTCGCTGGCGACCATGAACTCGACGGACTCCGAGCCCCCCATCGCTCCCGACGAAGCCTCCACGTCGACAGCTTCCAGACCCAGGCTGGCGAAGATCCGAAGGTAGGCGGCATGCATCTTGTCGAACCCGCGATCCAGCCCGGCGCGGTCGACGTCGAGGGTGTAGGCGTCCTTCATGGTGAACTCGCGCACGCGCAGCAGACCCGACTTGGGACGGGGCTCGTCGCGGTATTTGGAGTGGATCTGGTACCAGATTTGCGGCAGCTGGCGGTACGAGCTCAGCTCCGTGGCGAGGATGGCGAACAACTCCTCCTCGGTCATCCCGAGCACGTTGTCCATCCCCCGGCGGTCGACCAGTTTGAACAGGTTTTCGCCCATCAGATCGAAGCGGCCCGACTGACGCCAGATCTCGGCTGGGTGAAGGGTGGGCAGCACGACCTCCTGGCCGCCGATGCGATTCATCTCTCGACGAACGATCGCCGTCACCTTGAGGCGGGTCCGCTGGCCGAGCGGCAGCATCGAGTAGTGCCCGGCCGACAACTGCCGAATGAAGCCGGCCCGGACCAATAGCCGGTGACTCGTCGCCTCGGCTCCGGCCGGGTCGTCACGAAGCGTAGGTATGAAGGCGTGGGACCAGCGCATGAACTGGGTAACTCTACCCGAGGGGTTTGGAGCGTTCGCGACGACCGGTACAGGTGGGTGGGTCCCCGCACCAGTCGTTCAACTCGGTTGGCGACCCCGAACCTAGAACCTAGAACTTACAACCAAGTACCGCCTCACTCGGCGACCTCGGCCACCCGGGCGCGGCGTTCGGCGTTTCGATTGGCATCCCCTTGGATCTCCACCAATTGCTGGCGGGTCTGGCGGGCCAACTCCTCGGCGTTGGCGTCGGCGGCCGCCAATCGGGCGTCGATGCCCTCGGCGACCAGGAGCCGGGCCTCCTCGAGCAAAGCCTCCACCATCTCTGCCTCGGGGACGACACGGACCACCTGGCCCTTGATGAACAGATGCCCGCGGCCTCGACCCGAGGCGATCCCGATGTCCGCTTCCCGGGCCTCGCCCGGACCGTTCACCACGCAGCCCATCACCGCCACCTGGATCGGCAGCTTCTCTGCTTCCAGGGCGGCCTGGGCGCGGGTCGCGACGTCGATCACGTCCACCTCGGCGCGACCGCATGACGGGCACGCGATGAGGTCCAGACCGGCCCGCGCTCGCAGGCCCAGGTACTCGAGCAACTGACGGCCGGCCTTCGCCTCCTCGACCGGATCGGCGGTGAGCGAGAAGCGAATGGTGTCGCCTATGCCCTCTTGGAGAAGCGTGGCGATGCCGGCGACCGACTTGATCAGTCCGCCAGGGGGTGGTCCCGCCTCGGTGACACCGAGGTGGAGCGGGTAGTCGACCGTCTCGGAAAGGAGCCGGTAGGAGTCGACCATCGACGGCACGTGCGAGTGCTTCACCGAGATCTTGATGTCGTTGAAGCCGACGTCCTCGAGATATCCGATCTCCTTGACTGCAGAAGCCACCAGGGCCTCGGGGACCGCTGAGCCGTACCTCTCGAGGAGATCCTTGTCGAGCGAGCCTGCATTGACTCCAACCCGGATGGGAATCCCGCGGTCTCCCGCCTCCCGGGCGACGGTCTTGATGTGCTCCTCGTTGCGGATGTTGCCCGGATTGAGTCGCAGGGCGTCAACACCGGCCTCCATCGCCGCCAGGGCAAGCTTGTACTGGAAGTGGATGTCGGCCACGATCGGAACCGGCGATCGGGGCACGATCTCCGCCAGGCCCTGGGCGGCGTCGACGTCGTTGCAAGTGATGCGGACGATGTCGGCCCCCGCCCCACGCAGGGCGTACACCTGGCTCAGCGTCCCCTCGACGTCGGCCGTCTTGGTAGTGGTCATCGACTGAACTGAGATCTCCGCTCCCCCGCCGACGGGCACGTCGCCGACGCGCAGCTGCCGGGTGTTCTTGCGTGGGATCACGGTTGTGATTCTACGGCTTTCCTGGTGGTTTCCCATGACAGAAGTTGGAAGACGGAAGACGGAAGACGGAGGACGGAAATGCGCGGAGGACGGAAGTGCGCGGAGGACGCGGCGCCGGAAGGTGCCGCACGTGATGGGGTCAGTGACCGAGCTGCCGACAGGCGGCGAGGGAAGGGGGCCCCATCACAATCGAATCGGATCCACGATGTCGAGGATCATCGCCGCCAGGCCGAGGAAGGTGAAGAGCACGATCACGGCCACTGCCACGGGGACCAGCTTGCGGACGTCCGGCTCGCGTCCGGTGACCTTCTGCCACAGGGCGACGGCAAAGTGGCCGCCGTCGAGCGGCAGGAGCGGAATGACGTTGAAGGTCGCCAGGATCACGTTGATGGAGGCGAGGAGGCCGACGTAGTTGGCGATGCCGATGGCGTCGACCTGGCTCCCGAGGTTGGCCATCCCGATAGGGCTGACCGGGCGGATCTCGGGGGGAATGTCCGTGTTCCCGATGAAGACCCCGGCCAGGCGGACCAGCGACTCCGGCTGGATGAGTTGGCCCATCACCTCGAAGGTCAGGCCGATGTTGGCCCACACCTCCTGGCCGGCCAGACCGAGACCCTCGAAGAGCCCTGTATCACGCTCCAGCACCGAAGCCTCGACTCCCAGGAACCCCCTCTCGCCTTCGCCGTCGAGGGCCGGGCGACTGCCGAGACGCACCGGGACGTCGATGGACTCACCCGCTCGCTCGACATTGAGAGTCACTGCCTCGCCGGGGCGGTTGGCGAGGGCCAGGGAGATGTCGTCCCAGTCGTCGTATGTGACCCCGTCGACGCCGAAGATCCGGTCACCCCGACGGAGGCCGGCGCCGGCCGCCGCCGTGGGCTCACCATCGACGGTGGCGATCACGTTGTCGATCACCGGAATCGGCTCGGCGATCCCGATCGACATGAACAGGGCGAAGAACATGACGTAGGCGATCAGGAAGTTCATGCCGACACCGGCCAGCACCACGACGGACTTCTTCCAGAACGGCTTCTCGCGGTAGGTCCTCCCGACATCGGCGGGTTCGACCTCCTCGAACGGGTTCATCCCCACGATGCGAACGTAACCGCCCGCCGGGATCGCCTTGATGCCGTACTCGGTCTCGCCGCGCCGGAACGACCACAACCGGGGACCGAAGCCGAAGAAGAATTCCGTCGCCTTCATGCCGGTGGCTTTGGCAGCTATGAAATGGCCGGCCTCGTGGGCAGTGACGAACACCACGATGGCCAGGATTCCGATCAACCCTCCGAGCATGCGATAAAGCTACCCGCCGCCCGCATTTAGGGGATGAGCCGATAGGGAAGGCCCGTTCCGGCCTGCGTCCGCCCTCCCTTTCAGGTTTGCCTCGCCGGACATCTATCGGTTCATTCCCTAAGACCCATGCGGTCGACGAGTTCCCCGGCGACCCGCCTGGCCTCGGCGTCCACCTCCCACACGTCCGCCAGGCCCGAGATGGGCTGGGGCGACACCCGTTCAAGAGCACTCGCCAGGACCTCGGCGATGGCGAGGAAACCGAGCCTTCCCTCGAGGAAGGCGGCGACGGCGACCTCGTCGGCGGCGTTGTAGATGGCGGGGGCCGATCCCCCGAGCCGGCCGGCCTCGTAGGCGAGGTCGAGAGCGGGGAAGGCAGTCCGGTCGACGGGTTCGAAGACGAGATCCTGGGCGGCGAGCTCGAATTGGCCTCCTGGGCCCGGGCGGCGGCGGGGGTAGGTGAGGGCGTACTGGATCGGAATCCGCATGTCCGGGTACCCGATATGAGCCTTCAGAGCTCCGTCGACGAACTCCACCGCCGAGTGCATGATCGACTGGGGGTGCACGACGACGGCGATGCGATCGAAGTCGAGCCCGAACATGTGATGAGCCTCGATCACCTCCAGTCCCTTGTTGACCAGGGTGGCGGAATCGATGGTGATGCGACCTCCCATGTTCCAGGTCGGATGGCGGAGGGCCTCGTCGGGGCCGACGTCGGAAAGCTGGGAGCGGTCACGTCCCCTGAAGGGGCCGCCCGATGCCGTCAGCACCAACCGGGCCACATCGTCGGAATGCTCTCCTGCCAGGCATTGGAAGAGGGCGGAATGCTCGGAGTCGACCGGGATCAGCTCGGCCCCCGATGCCGTCTTCGCCGCCGCCACCAGCTCCCCGGCGGTCACCATGCTCTCCTTGTTGGCCAGAGCGAGCCGGTTGCCGGCGCCGAGAGCCGCCAGCGTCGCCTCGAGACCGGCGGCGCCGACGATGCCGTTCACGACAATGCATCCGGGCATGGCGGCGAGGGCGACCAGGGCCTCAGAGCCGAACTCGACTCCCGGAAGCGATTCGCCTCCTTCCCGGCGTCCGGCCCCGTCGACGTCGGCCAGGACGGCGCGGGCTTCGGGGTGGCGTCGCATCAGGGCGCCGAAGGCAGGAGTGGCCAGGTTGGCCCCCAGACCGGCGATTTCCAATCCGAGACGCTCTGCCACCTCGAGGGTCTGACGTCCGATCGAGCCGGTGGCGCCGAGAACGACGAGCGGCCGCACGGGGGCCTACACCAGGCCGAGTGAAAGGAGGAAGACGTAGGCGGCGGGGACAGTGAACAGGAAGCTGTCGATCCGGTCGAGCATGCCGCCGTGACCAGGAAGGACCGACCCCATGTCCTTGACGCCGAGCGACCGCTTCACCATCGACTCGGCGAGATCCCCCAACGGCGCGACGAGGGCGATGATCAGGCCGAGCAGGAGTGAGCCGTTGAAACCCACCTCTGCGTACGGCGGGAGGGTCGACAGGACGGCGACGGTGATGATGCCGGCGACGATTCCGCCGATGAAACCCTCCACCGTCTTGTTCGGTGAGAGGTTGGGCGCCAGAGCCCGGTGCCCGAAGCCTCGCCCCACGAAGTATGAGCCGATGTCGACCATCGCCGTCGTGACGGCGATCATGAGGATGTAGGCGAGCGGTCGCCCCGAGGCGCCGACGGGGATGGCAAATGTGAGCAGGCCGACCCACAACATGCCGAACACCGTCACGGATGCGTTGTCGAGGGGATAGCGGCGGGGCGCCAAGGAGTACACGAGGACGATGATCACGGTGGCCGCCACCGCCACCCCGGCGAATGCGAAGATCCCCGAGGAGTGGGTCAGGATCGGCATGGCCATGATGCCTATCAGCCCCACCAGAGCGAGCGGGGCGTAGCCGACCTTTCTCACCGTGGCGTAGAGCTCACCCAGGGAGATGGTCATCATGAGCGCCAGGAAGAGCGTGAACCACCAGCCGCCCAGGTAGAGGGAGGCGAGGAATAGCGCCACCAAAGCCAGCGCCGAGCCCACCCGCAGTGCCAGATCGGACGCACGGGCCTGCTCGGCGGCCTCGACGTCTTCCTCGGTGATGCCGCGCCGACCGGTCACGTCCTCGAACCCGACCAGGCCGGTGTCGATTCCGGGCATCGTGGCCGAAACCGCATGCCGCTCGAAGCTGGAATTCCGGAGACGGTTGATCTCCTCGGCCAGGCCCCGGTACTCCTCGGTGGTGGCGTTGAGGTAACTCTCACGGGAGTAGTCGTCGAGGGCGCTCGGGGTCTGAGCCATCGACTCCCAGTCGCTCAGGTCTGGCTCGGCGACCTGGGATTCCGAAGCCGAAATCTCCTCGGCCTTGTCCTCGTCAGCCTCGTCGCGGCCGGCTTCGGCGTCGTCAGCCGGGTCTTCCCAGGGGCGACGGAAACGAGGGCGGTCCTCGCTCACGTCACACCTCTCGCAGCTCCGATTCCTTGTTATCCAACAGGGAATCGATGCGAGCGATGTGGCTGTCCGTCACATCCTGGAGCTCCTTCTCGGCCCGGCGGATCTCGTCGTCCGAGATCTCCCCGTGCAGCTCTTCCATATCTGACTTCCCATGGCGGCGAATGTTGCGCACGGCCACCCTGCCCTCCTCAGCCATGTGACGCACGACGCGGATCAGGTCGTCGCGTCGTTCCTGGGTCAACGGAGGGAAGGCGAGGCGGATGACCGAGCCGTCGTTGCTCGGGTTGAGACCGAGGTCGGACTGGCTGATAGCACGTTCGATGTTGGTCATCGAGGACTTGTCGAATGGTGCCACCACCAGCAGTCGCGGCTCGGGGACCGACACCGACGCCAGCTGGAGGAGCGAGGTCGGTTGGCCGTAGTAGTCGACGGTGATCCGCGACAGGATCTGGGGGTTGGCCCGACCGGTTCGCACGGTGGCGAACTCCGACGAGACGTGCTCGACCGCCTGGTTCATTTTTTCGCCGGCGTCCGCCAGAAGTTCTTTGATCATCCCGCACTTCCTAGCGCAGTGTCGAACAGATCGCTTCAGCCGGTGACACTAGCCGGTGCCCCTTCCGTCGCCTGGCGCCCGGGCGCTCCCGGCTGCCGGCCGTTCCCGTTCTGGACGACGGTGCCGATCGGCTCACCCAGGACGGCCTGCACGATCGTGCCAGGCTCGGTCATATCGAAGACGACGATGGGGACATCGTGTTCCTTGCACATGGTGACGGCCGTCGAGTCCATCACACGAAGGTCCCGGGCGAGGAAGTCCAGGTAGGTCAGTTCGGGGAGGAGCACTGCGTCGGGGTTGGTGCTCGGGTCGGAGTCGTAGATCCCGTCGACCTTCGACGCCTTCAAGAGAGCCTCGGCACCGATCTCCACGGCCCGCAGCGCGGCCGTGGTGTCGGTCGTGAAGAACGGGTTGCCGGTGCCGGCCGCAAAGATGACGACCCGGCCCTTCTCGAGATGACGGATCGCCTTCAGTCGGATGTAGGGCTCGGCGAGCTGCTGCATCGTGATCGCCGACTGGACACGGGTCTCGACGCCAACCTTCTCGAGGGCGTCCCGGAGGGCCAGCGAGTTGATCACGGTCGCCAGCATTCCCATGTAGTCGGCGGCGGCGGGATCCATGCCCTTGGCCGCCTGAGAGACCCCGCGGAAGATGTTGCCACCCCCGACGACGATGGCGATCTGGGCCCCGGAGGCGTGAGCGGCTGCCACCTCCTCGGCGACGCGCTTCACCGTGACCGGGTCGATGCCGTACCCCACGTCGGGGTCGGCGAACGCCTCACCTGAGAGCTTGAGCAGAACCCTCCGAGGCGTCGACGTCATTCAGCGTCCTCACCGACGGCGATGCGGGCAAACCGGCGCACGGTGATGTTCTCGCCCATCTTGGCGGCGAGCCGGGTGACCATGTCACCAACCGTGCCGTCGAACTTGTCCGGGTTTACGAACGGCTGCTCGACGAGGCTGCTGTCCTTGAGGTACTTCTCGACTTTGCCTTCGACGATCTTGTCGATCAGGTTGTCGGGCTTTCCCTCCTCACGAGCTTCGGCGGCGAACTCCTGGCGCTTGACGTCGAGGTCGGCACCGCTGACCTCGCTGCGATCGACCCACACCGGCTTGCCCCACGAGATGTGGAGGGCGATGTCGTTGGCGACCTCGACGAATTCGTCGCTCTTGGCGACGAAATCCGTCTCGCAGGCGAGATCGACCAGGACTCCGGCAACAGCCCGCCCCTGCTGAACATGGACGTAATGGCCGACGGTTCCGTGATGAGCGGTGCGCTCAGCCCGTTTGGCGACCTGAAGCAGTCCCTTGTCCCGCAGCATTTCGAGGGCCGCCTCGGCATCGCCGCCGGTCTCGACCAGGGCCCGTTTGGCGTCCATCATTCCCACCCCGGCGTCCTGGCGGAGCTGCTGGATGTCCTGGACGGTGATCTCAGCCACGGGCGGCTGCTTTCCTATCGTCACCCTCGGCTTTTATCACCCGCCGCTTCGAGGCGATTTCGCGCCCTTCGATGCTGGCTTCGGCGATGGCACCGGCCACCAGATCGGCGGAGCGAATGGCGTCGTCGTTTCCGGGGATCACGAAGTCGACGTTGTCAGGGTTGCTGTTGGAATCGACCAGGGCGATCACGGGAATCTTGAGCCGGGCCGCCTCGGCAACCGCCGTTGTCTCGGTGTTGACGTCGACCACGAACAGGGCGGCAGGCAAACGGGTCATCTCGACGACGCCCCCGAGGTTCATCTCCAGCTTCTCCCGCTCCCGGCGGAGACGTAGCCGCTCCTTCTTGGGGAGGGCGTTGATCTCCTCGGTCTCCTCCATCTGGCGGAGTTCCTTGAGATAGAAGATCCGCTTCTGGATGGTGGTGAAGTTGGTGAGCATGCCGCCCAGCCACCGATAGGTGACATAGGGGTTGTTGGACCGCTGGGCCTGGTCGGTGATGGGGGCTTGGGCCTGCTTCTTGGTGCCGACGAAGAGGACGGTGCCGCCTTCGGACGCCATGTTCTTCACGAACTCCGCCGCCTTGTCGATCTGCTCGACGGTCTGGCGGAGATCGATGATGTGGATGCCGTTACGTTCGCCGTAGATGTACGGCTTCATCTTGGGGTTCCAGCGTCGGGTCTGGTGACCGAAATGGACGCCGGCCTCCAAGAGCTGCTTCATCGAGACAGCGCTCATCGAGGGTGTTTCCTTCCTGGTTGTTCCTCCGACCGCCGGCGGGTTGACCCGCCGCACCGGCTCCATGAGGAGCCGAGCGTGCCCTGTCTACGAGCCGAAATTTCGGTCTGCACCAGTCAGGGCAAACGGACGTGTGTGATGGGGGGATCTTACCCGGGCGCCGGGCTGCTTTGCGAAGCCGTATGGCAAGGTGACGGATCCGACTTCCGACTTCCGACCACTCGAACTCGACGACCTACAACCTACGACCCACAACCAATTACAGGATTGTTGGCTCAGCGAGGCGGTTGCGAAGGGACATCACCGTCTTGGCGTGGATCTGGCACACCCGCGACTCTGTCACCCCGAGGACGTCGCCGATTTCGGCCAGGGTCAAGCCCTCGTAGTAGTACAGGGTGACGACCAGCCGCTCGCGGTCCGGCAGGCGATTGATGGAATCGACCAGCGCCCGGCGGGTCTCCTCGGCCTGGAATGCGGCTTCCGGCGACAACCCCGAGGTGTCCGCCACCAGGTCCTTGAGGGTGGTCATGGTCTCGCCGGTGCCAACGGTCTGATCGAGGGCGGCAAAGCCGAGCTGGGAGATCTCGGCCAGGTCATCCTGGATCGAACCGACCTCGGCTCCCATGTGCTTGGCGAGCTCCTCGTCGGTGGGGCTGCGCTGGAGCTTGTGCTCGAGCTCGACCATGGATCGCTCGATTTCCCTCGCCTTGGCCCGCACTGATCGGGGAACCCAGTCGAGAGACCTCAGCTCGTCGAGGATGGCTCCCTTGATCCGGTTGATGGCGTATGTCTCGAACTTGAAGCCGCGCTCGGGCTCGAACTTGTCGATGGCGTCGATGAGCCCGAAAACCCCATATGAGGCGAGATCGTTCTGATCGACGTTGCGGGGGAGACCGGCGGCGACACGGCCGGCCACGAACTTCACAAGCGGCGAGTAGTGGATGATCAGGCTCTCGCGGATGCTCCCGTCACCGGACTGTTTGAACCGCTCCCACAATGAGTCGATATCCGCTGCTTGATCGCTCCCGGCGCGACCTGTCATGCCGTTCCTTCTGCTCTGAGTTGCGCCTGAGTCTAGGAAGCACGGTGCCCGTCCCGGCCCCGGAGCATCTCAGACCGGGCGCCAGGCTAGGGCGGCGACAGGTGCGAGCAATGGATTCACGTGATGCGGACGACCTCTCCGCCCTCGATCCGCACCCGTCCCTCCGATTCGAGACGGCCGAGGATGGCGAGGATCCGGGCGGTGTCGCCCCCGTTGGCCTCGACGACCATTTCCACCGAAGCCCCCGCTGGGGGGACATCGATCTCGAGGGGCTGCGGCTCGATTGCCCGGACCGGGGGTGGTCCCATCACGAGCGACAGGGCCTCGAGGAGGTCCTCGGGGCCCAAGATGGGGAGGGCGCCGTCACGGATGAGGAGGTTCGTCCCCACCGAGGTGGAACGCGACACGTCACCGGGGACGGCGAACACCTCTCTCCCCTGCTCTGCGGCCAGGCGGGCCGTGATCAACGCTCCCCCTTTCACAGCCGCCTCGGTGACCACCACCACTGCGCTCAAGGCCGAAATGATCCGATTTCGAGCCGGGAAGCGCCACGGCTCTGGGGACGTGCCCGGCGGATACTCCGATACCACCGCCCCGCCCTGCCGGACGAGGTCTTGCCCGAGACCCTGGTGCTCTGGCGGATACCACACGTCGATTCCGGAGCCGAGCACGGCGACTCCTGATCCCGCCGCGTCGAGACAGCCGCGGTGGGCGGCGCCGTCGACACCGCGGGCCAGCCCGCTGACCACCGGCCAGCCCGCCCGGGCGACGGCCGCACCCATCGACCGCGCCAGGCCCAGGCCGTAGCGGGTGGCGCGACGGGTCCCGACGATGGCCACGCCCGGTCCGGCCGGCAGCCGTCCCCTTATCCAGACCGCCGGTGGCGGGTCGCTGATCGTCTCCAACAGCGCCGGGTACGCCTCTTCCCCCCGGCGCACGCGGAGGGTGTCGCTCACCACGACCCGCGCAGTGCGAGCGCCTCGGCGACATGACACTCCTCGACCACACCCGTGTCGTCCAGGTCGGCCAGCGTTCGGGCGACGCGCCGCACCCGGTCGAAGCCGCGGGCGGTGAGCCCGCTGGCATCGATGGCCCTCCCCAGCATCGCCTCGCCTGCCTGTTGGATGGCGAGCCTGTCCAATTCAGGCCTCCCGAGGTCCCGGTTGAGCCGCCCGCGGGCGGACTGGTGCCGGCGCGCCGCCGCCACCCTCTCGGCCACGGCGGCGGTCGCCTCGCCGGGTGGACCCTGAACCTCGTCGGCATGCAGCCGCCGCACGGCAACCCGCAGATCGAAGCGATCGAGCAGAGGTCCCGAGATCCGACGCCGGTAGGTGTCCACTGAGCTGGGCCGGCACTTGCAGGCGCTGTGCCGGTCGCCGGCATACCCGCATGGACACGGGTTGGAGGCGGCCACCAGTTGCACAGCAGCCGGGTAGGTCACCGAGATCCCCCGTCTTGCCAGTGCCACCTCTCCCTCTTCGAGCGGTTGACGGAGGGCGTCGAGCGTCCGGGAAGGGAACTCCCCCAACTCATCGAGAAAGAGAACCCCATGGGTTGCCAGAGAAATCTCACCCGGAACGATCGTCCCGCTGCCGCCCCCGACCAGGGCGGCCAGACTGGCGGTGTGGTGGGGAGCCCGGAACGGGGGCGTGGGATCAACCCCCCGGCTGCGATTCCCCGCCGACCAAATGCAGGCCACCGCCAGCGCCTGGTCCGGGGTGAGGGGAGGCAGCACCCCGGGCAGCCGACGCGCCAGCATCGTCTTGCCCGACCCGGGCGGTCCATGGAGAAAGAGATGGTGTCCGCCGGCGGCGGCGACCTCCAGGGCACGACGGGCGAGAGGATGGCCTCTGACCTCGGCCAGATCCGGTGTGTCCGTGGCGTCGGCGAGAGGGGGCCGCGAGATGGGGCGGGGTTCGGCACCCGAGATGACATCGACGGCATCGGCCAACGTGCGCACAGGGAAGACGGCGGCGCCGGACACGGAGGCCGCCTCGGCAGCGGATTCCTCGGCGACCAGACAGGGAACGCCCATCCGGGCAGCGACGATGGCGGCACCCAGAGTTCCCCTGCCGGCGCGCACCTGGCCGTCGAGGGCGAGCTGGCCCAGCGCCACCACGGGTCGAGACGGGATCGTGCCCGCCGCCCCGAGCACCCCGAGAGCGATCGGGAGGTCGAAGTCGGCGCCGCCCTTCTTGACGTCGGCGGGCGCCAGGTTGACCGTGATCCAACGACTCGGAAAGCTGAACCGCGAGGACACGACCGCCGCACGCACGCGGTCCTTCGCCTCCCGCACCGCGGTGTCGGGCAGCCCGGTGAGCTTGAAGACCTCCTTGGCCGACCCGACATGAGCCTCGACCCGGACCGGGCATGGCTCCGCCCCCACCATGACCACAGAGGTCGTCGAGGCAAACATGCCCGCAAGGTACGGAAGCCCGGCGGACGTTGCCAGGGGGTCGCGTTCTCAGCCCAGATCCACCGATTCGCTTGGCCTCGATCGTGATGCCATCAGGGCAGGCCCGGTCTCCTCGCCGTCTCTCGGTGGATCCAGGCTCACCGGCCCCTGAAATCGGGTGGGCGCTTCTCGAGGAAGGCCGAGACCCCCTCTTCGAAATCGTCCGTGCCGAAGCAGATCGATTGGGACTGACCCTCCCAGCCCAGGGCCTCCTGGAACGACACCTCCCATGCGGCGTCGATGCCCTGCTTGGCGAACATCTGTGCCACAGGAGCGCCGGCGAGGAAGCTCTCGGCGAGCCGCTGGGCAGCCTGCTCCAGGTCCTGGGGCTCCACGAGGTCGAGGCATAGTCCTATTCGGTGGGCCTCGTCGGCGTCGACGATGCGCCCGGAGAGCGCCATCTCCTTGGCCCGTTGCAGCCCCACGATTCGGGGCAGCAGCCACGTGCCGCCAAAGTCGATCGTGAGACCACGACGCACGAAGATCTCGGAGAATCGTGCCCGGGTGGTGGCGATGACGACGTCGCAGCCCAGGGCGAGGTTCAGGCCCGCTCCGACGGCGACACCGTCGACGGCGGCCACGGTTGGCTTGGCCAGGCGGTGCAACGAGGTGGCGGCGGCGGCCACGACCTTCATCCGCCGATGGCGCGCCACGAGCCCCGTTTCGTCAGCGCCGCCCGGGTCGAGATCGGCGCCGGCGCAAAAGTCCTCTCCGTCGCCTCTGATGACGAGGACCCGGGCCGGTGATTGCTCGAATTCGGCGAGGGCGCCACCGAGTTCGGACCAGCCGTCGGCGGGCACGGCGTTGCGCCTTCCCGGGTTGGAGAGGGTCAACCACCTGACGGGCCCGCGGTCCTCGTGGCTGATCCATGACATGGATGGGACGGTAACCGGCATAGGGCGGCGGCTGTGTAGCGTGACGCCGTGGGCTTCAACCCGTTCCGGGAAGAATCGTACGGCGTCCTCGATGTCGTTCTGGTGGTGGTGGCGGTGGCAATCACGCTCGGCCTCGTCGCCTGGGGCCTGTTCGGAGGGTGAGGGGTGGAGCGTTGGGGTCACTTCGAGGTCACGGTGACCGCCGTCCAGCCTTACGCGGCCCGCAAGGCATACCTGTGCCCCGGATGCGAATCGCTGATACCGGCGGGGACCTTCCATCTGGTGGTGGTCCCTGACGAGGCTCCGGACCTGCGCCGACACTGGCATCGGGGCTGCTGGCATCGGGCACAACGCATGAACCGGGTCTGAATCGGGGCGCTTTCAGCTCGGCGCCCGTTCTCGGGGCCAGCGACCGCAGAAACCGTGGTCGGGAACCCTGGGTTCGGAGGCGACGACGGCCGGGGTCAGGCTGCTCCCTGGACCCAGCGGATCTCGGCCGCGTCCTCTCCCAGATGGATTGCGATCAGGTCGACCCGGTGCGCTCTGATCCGCCGGGCCAGGCGTGCCACCTGGGCGGCCTTGACCGGTCCGAACGCAGCCAGCGGATCGGCTTCGCCCGTTGTGGTCCGCACTTCCACCACGACCCGCTGTCCCCGATCGACGGCGAGGATGTCGACCTCGCCCCGGCCGACGGCGACGTTGCGGGCGACGACCCGGAGGCCATGGCGGCGGAGAGAAGCCTCTGCCAGCTGCTCACCGACGGCACCGACTAGTCGGCGCCGGTCGATCACAGCGCCTCGTTCTTCTCGAGCTCCTCGACGTTGACGTCGTTGAAGGTGAGCACTCTCACCGACCGCAAGAAGCGGGCAGGGCGGAACATGTCCCACACCCAGGCGTCGGTCATCTCGATCTCGAAGTAGAGCGACTCACCGTCGCTGCGACGATGGAGGTCGACGTGGTTGGCGAGGTAGAAGCGCCGCTCCGTCTCGACGACGAACCGGAAGAGCGGGAGCACGTCGCGGTACTCCTTGTAGATGGCGAGCTCGGATTCCGTCTCGTAGCGCTCCAGGTCTTCTTCCATTGCTCCTACCCGCTCCTTCCGGTGCGGCGGTCCCATCCGCCAGGCTTACCAGACGGTACCGACATCTCGCTTCTGAGTGTCGTCAGACTCCGCCGACGCGATCGAGCGGCCAGATACGCAACACTGCCTTGCCGACGATCTCCGCGGTCGGGATAGGGCCAAAGCGCCGCGAATCCAGGCTCGAGTTGCGGTTGTCGCCCATCACGAATACGTGGTCGTCGGGGATGGTGACTTCCTCGAAATCTCCCATTTCTGTCCCCGGCGCCAGATACGGCTCGGAGGCGGTCTCGCCGTCCACTCGCAGCACGCCGCCGTTGATTTCGACCGTCTGGCCCTCGGTGGCGACGACGCGCTTGATCAGGTCGTCCTGACCCCGGGTCCTGACTCCGACGGCCTCGAGCACGGAGCGGATCACAGCCTCCGGAATCGTCTCATCGAGGTCGTCGGCGGTGAGGTTGGGGTTGAGGAACACCACGATGTCGCCGGGCTGCGGTTCACCGAACCTATATGCCAGCTTGTTCACCATCACCCGATCGTTGATCTCGATCGTGGGCAGCATCGACTCGGACGGGATGTAGAACGGCTGGACGAGGAACGTCTTCACCAGGACCGCCACGACGAGGGCGGTGAGCAGGAGACCGGGCAGTTCGACCCAGAACGAGCGGCCGTCGGCGACCTCCGCCTCGCCGGCATCCAGCTCGGGCTGGGGTGGGGTGTCCTCCCCCATGGGCTCGGGCACTGCGCTCAGTCGCGCCGCTCCTTGATGCGAGCGGACTTGCCGACCCGATCACGCAGGTAGTAGAGCTTGGCACGGCGGACATCTCCCCGCCGGGTGACCTCGATCTTGTCGATGATCGGGGCGTGGACCGGGAACACGCGCTCGACACCCACCCCGAAACTGATCTTGCGCACGGTGAACGAGGCGTTGATACCGCCGCCGTTGCGGGCGATGACGACACCCTCGAACACCTGGATCCGCTCGCGCCCGCCTTCGACGACCCGCACATGCACCTTGACGGTGTCGCCGGCGCGAAATTCGGGCACGTCGTCGCGCAGTCGGGCGTTCTCCAGGAGTTGCATGTCGTTCATCGGGGCTCCTCGTCGGTTCAGCGGCCTGTCACCGCCGGCCGAGATGCGTCATCACCGCGGACCAAGACAAGGCGGACGGTCTCGGGTGACGTCAGGGACTTTCCAACAGCCGATTCCGTCGAGACGAACGGGACGGCGGCGCCTCATGCTATCAGGGTTCGTCCCCGGCCACGAACCGGGACCACAGGTCGGGACGCCGCTCCTGGGTGCGCCGACGCCGTTGTTCCTGGCGCCACTCCTCGATCCGACCGTGGTCGCCGGAGAGGAGCACCTCCGGCACATCCCAACCGCGATACTCAGCGGGCTTGGTGTACACGGGTTCCTCCAGGAGACCCGAACGGAACGACTCGTGGGCCGTCGAGGCCGGGTTTCCGACGACGCCCGGGATGAGTCGAACCACTCCATCGATGACGGCGAGGGCCGCCACCTCTCCGCCCGCCAGGACGAAGTCTCCGAGAGACACCTCCTCGTCGATGTGGTGGTCGATGATCCTCTGGTCCACGCCCTCGTACCGACCACACACCAGTGTCAGGTGAGGCAACAGGGCCAGGCGGTCGAGGGTGTCCTGGTCCAGCGGCGTCCCCACCGGACTGAGTAGTACCCGATGCGAGGCTGCAAGGGGAGTCAGTGCGGCGTCGAGCGGCTCGACTCGCATCACCATCCCGGCCCCGCCGCCGTAGGGCGTGTCGTCGACTTGCCGATGACGTCCGAGGCCATGGAGGCGGACGTCGTGGTAGTCGACGGTCACAAGACCACCGTCGATTGCCCTCCCCACGACGCCCACTGAAAGCGGCGCCGGGAAGTACTCGGGGAAGATCGTCACTATCGATATGCGCACCGCGCCAGCCTACGAACCGCCCGCACCCGGCCGTACCCTACGGGGGGTGAGTCGACTCCGCACCCTCCTGGTGGCCGGGCTTGTAAGTGGCTGCGCCGTGACGCCCGGGCCGACGGTGTCCCCGCCCCCCGGGGCCACCACCATCCCGGCCACCACCACCGCGCCAACGGTTCCCACGTCATCGAGCTCGACTCTCCCGCCGACTGCGGCGTGCCCGGACGGGGACGTGATGTTGACAGAGGGCCAGCTCCTGGCGTGGGAGCCCCCGGCTGCTGACGCGTCTCGCATTGACGGCATCGGGTGGCGGATGGCCGGCGAGTGCCACATCGTCACGATCGCGTTTGCCACCGACGACGGTGCGCCGGCTACCACTCCCCCGCCGCTGACGGCTGACATCCTGCGCGGCGCCGGTGTCCTGCGGATCGACAGCGCCGCTACCTCCTCGGTGATCGCCGACCAACTGGTCGAGACCGGCCTCATCGAGCGGATCTTCGTTCCCGTGGACGCCGAGGGGAACCGCTTCATCGACCTCGTGCTGAGTGGCCCCGCCGTGGGCCGGGCCCGGCTGCTCACCTCCCCGGCCCGTCTGGAGATCGAGCTGCAGCCCGGGGGACCACCCGACGTCGGACGCCCCCTGGTCGCCGACAACATCGTCCTCGTGGAGCCGGGCGAGGGCGCCGTGGTGGAACCACTGATCGACGTGTTCGGCTACTCGACGAGCACCGAAGCCAGCCTGAGCGTCTCCGTGCTGAACGCCGGCGCCACCGTAGAGGACGCGGTTCTGGAGCTCGCCTCGCCGGAGGGAAGCTGGACCGCCTTCTCGCTGACGATCCCCGTGGGAGACCGCGTCTACGACCGGGTCCAGGTGGAGACCGCCGACGGGTCGGTAGTCGCCGGCATCCCGGTCAATCCGGCTCCGTGAAACCCGGTGGCAGGTCGACGACGACTTTGCCGTCGGCCACCGCGACAACGGGAACGAGCGCCGTCACGAGGGGGATGGTGAGAGAGCCTTCGGCGGTCTCCACGACAAGACGATCCTGGCTTCCGCCCACCTCGACGCTGCTCACCACGCCCAGCTCGGCGCCCTCTGTGTCGTGGACCCGGAGACCGACGAGCTCGTCGGGCCAGAACTCCTCCTCACCCAGTGCCCGCCTGTCGGCCGCCCGGATGTAGAGGGCGGCGCCTCTCAGCGTCTCCGCCGAGGAACGATCGACGACCCCCTCGAAGGTGACGACGGGCGATCGGTCGGTGGCCTCGTAGCGACGGACCTTCAGCATGGTTCCGTCCTCGAGGAAGACCTCGGAGCCGGGCGAGAAGCGGCGCGAGGGCTCGTCGGTATGCGGATCGACGACCACCGCGCCCCGGGTGCCGTGGGCACGGCCGATACGGCCCACCAGGACCGGCTCGTCAGTCGACGAACTCGACGTCAGCCGAGATGCCTTCCTCGTCGCCTGCGGCGCCGGCGACGGCCCGGATGGCCCTTGCCACCCGGCCGCGGCGACCGATGATCCGGCCCATGTCGGACTTGGCGGCACGCACCTCGGCCAGCACCTCCTCGGGGCCCTGCTCGACGATCGTGACGCTCACCTCGTCCGGGTTGTCGACGATTTCCTTGACGACGTAGGTCACGACACGTTCGACGATCTCTCCCTTGGCCACCTACTCCTCCTCGGAGTCGCTGGGGGCCTCATCGGCCTCAACCACCTCGGGCTCGGCCGGGGCATCGTCTGTGGGGGCTGTCTCCGCCTCGACGGCCGCGGCCACACCTGCGTCGGCCGGCGCCTGTTCGGGTGCGGGAGCCCCGCCGCCGACAGTGTGGATCTTGCCCGCTTTGACCTTGAACTGGGTGAGGGCGCCGGAAGCATCGAGAAGCTTGCTCACGGCCTCGGTGGGCTGGGCCCCCTTCTTGAGCCAGTCGATGGCCTTGGCGTTGTCGATCTCGATCACGGACGGTTCCTGGCGGGGGTCATAGCGTCCGATGAGGTCGATGTAGCGACCGTCCCGGGGGGCACGCCCGTCCATCACCACAACGCGGTAATGGGGCGACTTCGTCTTGCCCATCCGCATCAGTCTCATCTTGACGGCCATCAATTCACCTCTCGTGATCGGGACCAGGGCATCCGAAATCGATGCGCCGCGGCCTCCGACCGGCAGCTTCAGGTTGGGACCCGGCCCGCAACGACCGCTCCGACAGGAGCGCGCCGGTTGGAACGGGGCCGGAGACAGGCAGCATAGCCAGTCGGTGAACGGTTGTCAGTTGCCGGCTGATGGTCGAGGATGGATAGCCGAGCAGTCAGCCTCTCCCGCGCTTGCCACCCATCAGACCCGGCAGGCCCGGGATCCCCTTGCCTCCTGCCAGGGTCTTCATCATCCGCTGAGCGTCGGCGAACTGCTTGAGCAGGTTGTTGACGTCCTGGGGCCGGGTCCCGGATCCGGCGGCCACGCGACGTTTGCGACTGCCACTCATGACCTTGGGGTGGCGACGCTCCTCGGGGGTCATCGAGTGGATGATGGCCTCGACACGCTTGATGTCGCGGTCGTCGACGTTGACGTCTTTGAGCATGGAACCCGCCCCCGGCAGCATCGCCAGGATGTCACCCAGCGGGCCCATCTTCTTGACCTGCTGGAACTGCTCGAGAAAGTCCTCGAGCGTGAACTGGCCCTTTTCCATCTTCAGGGCGGCCTTTTCCGCCTGGGCGGTGTCGAAGCTGGCCTCGGCTTTCTCGATCAGAGTCAGCATGTCGCCCATGCCCAGGATGCGCGAGGCCATGCGGTCGGGATGGAACGGCTCCAGGTCGTCGAGACCCTCGCCCACGCCGGCGAACTTCACCGGTGCCCCGGTGACCTCACGAACCGAAATGGCGGCGCCTCCACGGGCGTCGCCGTCGAGCTTGGAGAGGACGATGCCGGTGAGAGCGGTGTGATCGACGAAGCCCTGGGCGACGTTGACCGCATCCTGACCGGTCATGGCGTCGACGACCAGGAGGGTCTCGTCGGCATCGGCCACCTTGGCGACCTCGGCCAGCTCCTTCATCAGGGCATCGTCGATCTGGAGCCTGCCCGCCGTGTCGACGATCACCACGTCGTGGCCCGCCCGAGTCGCCTCCTTGAGAGCAGCCTTCACCACCCGCCCCGGCTTCGATTTGCGCTCGGCGTAGACCGGGATCCCGATCCGGCCGCCGAGGGTCTCCAGCTGGTCGATCGCCGCCGGGCGCTGGAGGTCGGCCGCCACCAGCAGGGGCCGCCGCCCTCTCCCTTTGAGATGCTTGGCCAGCTTCCCTGCAGTGGTCGTCTTGCCCGATCCCTGGAGGCCCACCATCAGGATCACCAGGGGAGGTGACCCCTGACGCAGGGTGGAGGTGGAGCCGCCCAGGGTCTGGATCAGCTCTTCATGGACGATCTTGATCACCTGCTGGCCGGGGGTGAGGCTCTTGGAGACGTCGGCTTCCAGGGCCCGCGGGCGGATACGGGCGAGGAAAGCCCGCACGACCGCCACGTTGACATCCGCCTCGAGGAGGGCGAGACGCACCTCGCGCAGGGCGGCGTCGACGTCCGCTTCCGAGAGCCGGCCCTTGCCGCGCAATGTCGAGAAGATCGATTCGAACCGATCGGTGAGAGAGTCGAACATGCCCGGGGAACGGTACCGGCTGTCCGGTTACACCGTGTTTGCATCCCCGACCCGTGCGTACCCTGGCCCGATGGAGACACTGCCCGGCATCGACGGCGGTCGCGACGAAGCGCTGCGTGCCGACATCCGGCGCCTCGGCTCCCAACTCGGTGAGGCTCTGATCCGCCAGCACGGGCAAGGTCTGCTCGACCTGGTGGAGAGGGTGCGCGCCCTCACCAAGCGCATCCGCAACGACGAAGATGCCGGGGCGGGAGCCGAGCTGGACAAGCTCCTCGCCGATGTCGACCTCGACGACACCATCCAGCTGGTGCGCGCCTTCACCTCCTACTTCTACCTCGCCAACGTGGCCGAACAGGTGCACCGGGTCGGCGAGCTGGCTGAGACTGACGAGGGGGCTTCGCTGGCCGAGACCGTCGACCGCATCCTCGCTGCCGGCCTCGACCGGGAGATGGTCGCCGACGTCGTCGACCGGCTCGAACTGCGCCCCGTCTTCACCGCCCATCCCACCGAGGCGGCGCGCAGGACGATCCTGACGAAGCTACGGATCCTGGCCGACCTCCTGCACGAAAGGCTCGATCCCCGGGCGAGCGCCACACAGCGACGGCGTGTCGACCGCCGCGTCGCCGAATTGATCGACCAGATCTGGCAAACGGACGAGCTGAGGCTGGAACGCCCTGAGCCGTTGGACGAGGCCCGATCGATGGCGTTTTACTTCGACCTCTTGTTCTCAGATGTCATGCCGGGGCTGGGCGAAGAGGTCGAGCTCCAGCTCGCTCGCCTCTCCCCCGGCTCCAACAACCGCGCCCCGATCCGGTTCGGGACCTGGGTCGGCGGCGACAGAGATGGCAACCCGGCCGTCACTGCGGAGACAACGCTCGAGGTGCTGCGGATGCAGCACGACCGGGGGCTGCGG
>DATFFO010000034.1:0-2033 GCA_035250025.1 Acidimicrobiia bacterium | reverse complement strand
ATCGATGTTGCCGGTGAGAAAGCCTCTCCCGAGCGGGCTGAACGGGACGAAACCGATTCCCAGCTCCTCGAGTGTGGGGAGAATCTCTTCCTCGGGCTCCCGCCACCACAGCGAATACTCGCTCTGGAGGGCCGTGACGGGATGCACGGCGTGGGCCCGTCGAATCGTCTGTACGCCCGCCTCGGAGAGGCCGAAGTGCTTCACCTTCCCTTCGGCGATGAGATCTTTCACCGTGCCGGCGACATCCTCGATCGAGACGTCGGGATCGACCCGGTGCTGGTAGTACAGGTCGATGTGATCGGTCCGGAGCCGGCGAAGGGAGTCCTCGGTCGTCTTCCGGATGTGGTCGGGACGACTGTTCAAACCCCCTGACTCTCCGCCCACCAACTTGAAGCCGAATTTGGTGGCGATCACGACCTCGTCTCTGAACGGGGCGAGAGCCTCGCCTACGACGTCTTCGTTCGTGAACGGGCCGTAGACCTGGGCCGTATCGAACAGGGTGACCCCGCGCTCGACTGCGGCACGGAGGATCTTGATTGCGTAGTCCCGGTCCAAGGGCGTCCCATAGCTCGTGCTGAGCCCCATGCACCCGTAGCCAAGAGCAGAGACTTCGAGGCCGCTTCGCCCCAGCTGTCGTGTATTCATGCGACCTCCTCGAGTCGATCTGAACCGAGAGACCCGGTCAGCTCTCCTCCGGCATGATGATCCAGAGGACGATGTAGATGAGGACCTGGGGCCCGGGGAGAATCAACGAGAGGACGAACAGGAGCCTCATCATCCCATGGCTCATTCCGAAGCGGTCGGCCAACCCCGCGGCAACCCCGGCGATCATCCGGTCATCCTTGGGCCTCACCAGTCGCGGCGTCTGACGATCAGTCATCGTTCCACAACCCTATTGCGTGGGTCCGGTAGGTGGAGCCCCACATGACGTCAAGTGACAGGATCTCTTATCCGCCCACGTGCGGCAACGCCGAGGGTGATCGCCGCCAAACCCACGATCAACGCATTGGCCCAGAAGGCCCAGCTGTATCCGTTCGTGTCCGCCACCGCTCCGAGCAAGGGCGGGCCGAGAAGTAGGCCCAGATCGCCAGCGGTGCGGAAGGCACCCATCGCCATGCCCCTGGCCTGGGCCGAGCTGACCTCGGCCGCGTAGGCGGCCGGTGCCGGGCCACTGACCGCGTTGCCAAACCCGAGGAGCAAGGAGCCGACGATGAACACTGCGGTGCCGGTGGCGAGCCCAATCACCGCCAGGCTGAGCGCGGTTATCCAGAGACTGGGGACGATGACGCGGGCCGTGCCCCATCGGTCGGCTACGGTCGAGGCGGCGGGGAGGAGCACCAGGCTCATCAAGGCCATGGCCCCGAGGAGGAGGCCGATGGTGTCGACGTCGAGGCCGAAGGTCTCGGCCCCGGCCAGGGGAATCAGGGCCTGAGGTGAGGTGCCACGGGTCAAGAACTGGGCGAAACTGACGAAGGCGATGGCGACGAACGGCACGGTGAGCAGGGATCGCATCCCCCGCTCCGACTTCGGCGCCCTCTGTTCGCCGACCGAGCCGGAATGTGTCCGAGGCACTGTTTCCGGCATGCGCAGATATGCGTAGACCGCCGCAGCCACCGCGGCAGCGGCGACCACAAAAAAGGGCGCACGCAGACCCCACCGGGCCCCCACAAAGCCGCCCAGCCAAGGGCCGATCGAGACGCCGATGAGCAGCGCCGCCTGGTTGACCGCGAGCAACCGGGTTCGATTGGCCGGGGTGGCGATGTCCACGACGT
This sequence comes from Acidimicrobiia bacterium, assembly GCA_035250025.1. Taxonomy (GTDB): domain Bacteria; phylum Actinomycetota; class Acidimicrobiia; order Spongiisociales; family ZC4RG35; genus DATFFO01. The sequence continues at coordinate 261 of DATFFO010000034.1, read as the reverse complement.
AGGCGAGAGATCCGGTCATGTACATCGAGGAGCCGAGCCCGGCGACGAAACGCCACGCGATCAGGGCCACCAGGCCATTGGCCAGACCCGATCCGACCATCCCCACCGCCACCACAGCTGGCCCGACGACGATGAGGAGACGTCGGCCTCGGGTGTCGGAGAGGGCGCCGAGCGGGACGTTGAACAGCAGGCGAGCCAGGGCGAAGGCGCCCACCGCGGCGCCGGCGGCGGCGGCACCGAAGCCGAGCTCGACGGCGAACA
>DATFFO010000033.1:0-11527 GCA_035250025.1 Acidimicrobiia bacterium | reverse complement strand
ACGATCGTGCCTGGCCGTTGTGGGCGCTCACGTGGGCGAAGGATGAGCCCAAGTTGGTGCTGGGTTTGAGCTGGCTGGCTCTGACCATAATCCCCGCCGACGTTCTCAGTGCGACTTACGTCGGGGCTGAAGGCAACAACGGCCGCCTCGGGTACGACGCAACGGTTTGACGTGTTTAGTCCATCGAGCGCCGGTTTCGACCCGAACCCTCCGGGTAGTGCTCGCCGGGGTAGCCGGGGCAGAGCAAACATGTCGAGGAGGGAACCGAACTGACAGACGGTCGGAGATAACATCCCGGCGGACCATCCAAGTCCTAATCCTGGTGGCGGTGGTGGCCTTCCTCTTTTAACACCGCCTGGCAGCCGGGCTGACCCTCTGATAAGTGGCTTTCGCCCCGCTCGACGAGTCGAAGCGGCTGTGATGGCTCGACGCTGGGACGCCGGCCTGGCCCCTTATCCGATGGAGGTTTTTAGGCGTTGGCTCTCGTCTGGCGTCGGGAGCTCAGGCTCGGACGGAGCCACCTGGCTCCGTAGCGCCTCTTCCAGTAACTCGGCCAGTCGCCCGCGCTCGTATTCGTGGGCTTGGTCGAACATCGGGCGCATTTCCTCCAGGAAGGCGGCTCTCTCGCCGGCGGCAACCTGCAACCGCTGGTACAGGGTGGCGCCGCCTTCCACCGGCTTCACCTCCAGCGTGCCTGTCAACGTCTTACCGTCCGGGAAGGTCACTTTCGAGGTGTGGTACTTCGGAGGTCGCCAGTCCACGTACTCCTGAATCAGCACGTCCTCGCCGTGCATGCAGTGATTGACCGTTCCCGGCCGACGGCGGCCACCGGGATCGAGTTGCTCGACTCGTTCCAGCCCGGCTCCCCATTTCGCCCGGAGGGTCGGCACCGAGACGTACTCCCAAACCAGCTCGGGCGGGACGGCGTAGAACTCCGAGTAGGTCAGAGTCGCCTCGCTTTCGGACACATACACTCGTCTCCGTTCTCGCATCTCCCGCCATGCCTTCTCTAAGTCGTGGACCCAGCCTCCGACCTCACCGACGTGCTCGTATAGCTCGCGGTGGCGGGCCATGCCCAGGGCTTCGGGATCGAGTCCCGTTGCCTCGATGCATGTGTCGGTGAAAAGGGCGTAGGCCGAATTCTCGATAGAGTTCTTTAGCAAGCGGTGAGCCAGCACCACGTCGGTTCCCACCAGCTCCGCACTACCGGCCATGCTTTGGATTGCGACGTCCCCGTGATGAGCCACCATCTTCAAATTAAGGGTGGGGATGAGCAAACAGGCCTGGCATTCGCACACCGACGCCTGTCGGATCGACAGCAACCGTTGACGGAAGTCGAAGTAGCAACCCTCGATCTTGTCCATCAGGATCGAACCGTCGATCGATCCTACCGGTGCGTAGACGAAGGCAGCATCGCCTTCCAGTTTCGCCAGCCTGAAGCGGGGGCGAAAAGACTTGACCACCGTCGTGATCAGGTCCGCGAGCACGTCCTGGGCGTGGTCAAGCTCGACTTCCGCCAGGTATCGGGTATAACCCGAGATGTCGGCGATGACCAGACAAGCCCTTTCGGTTGCCATGAGCGCCGAGTGTACAGAGCGCCGATCAGGACCCCCGGTTGGCGGCTCAGCTTGCCGATAACCATGGCCGAAGCGATCGTGGCGAGAGTCACCGCCGAGATCGCCGCCGAGGAAGCCACGGTTCTGCTCGACAGCCTCGCCGCCACCGTCGACATCGAGCTCCAGCGGCACCCATGAACTAACCGCGGCGGTGTTGGCATCCCGCCGACGACATTTGTCAGGCGGACTGTTCGGGGCAGTCGTGGCCTCGCGGGCGAGCTAGACCGAGCCCAGAAATTGACGAGGCGGTCGTCTAAAGATGATGGCGTACTCAAGGTGCTCGTCGCTCCTCGGGTGTGCATGAAGTCGTTTCGGAGTCCCTGTATCCGGGGGCCGTTGTCGTCCTCTCTTTCAGGTGAACGAGACCCGCTCGAGCGGCGGGGCGAAAGAGAGGATTGGCAATGGGAACTGCATCGGGAATGGCCGGCACCGCTCCGTCGGCTCCTCGGCGAGGCGTAGACGAGCGGCTGATAACGCTGGGTATCACGGTGGGGACGGTCGTGCTGGCCGGAGCTCTGGCCTTTGGCCTGGCGGCGATCGACTCCTCGAGAGTGCCTGCGGCGGACGGGCCCGCCGTTGCTATCGATACTGCGGTGGGGCGCAACGCGGACTACGGCCTCCGCCACCTGGGTCCGGAGACGAGTGTTGTGGCTGGCCGGAGCGTTGATTACGGGCTCCGGCACCTGGTCTCTGCGACGAGTGCCGTGGGTGGCCGCAGTGTGGACTATGGGGTCCGGCACCTCGCCTCTGCTGTCGAAACATCCGACTGGATGCGAGACGACTATGGAACCCGGCATCTAGCCGGCTGAAATCGACTGGAGCCCGGATGGCCGTCCACCGGGCTCCTCTCGCGCCTCGCCCCGCCAGCGCCCCACGAACAGGAGGCCGTCGGGACCGAACACTGCTCGAGTCAACATCGATCGCGAGGAGGCGTTCGCACTGGTCCACATCGGACAGCCGGTGATGTATACCGGGGGTACGATGACCCTGTTGATATACCGGACCTTCAACGTCCCCGCCCGGAGCGACGCAAACGGATACGCGGCCTCCCGTGCCCCGCAGAACCTGGGCCATCGGACGGCCGAGCGCTTATGAGCCAGGGTGTGTCCCTCACCGATCGCGCAAGGCGCTGGTCCGATCGGCCAGCAATCGGGGACCAAGACGGCACCTACACATACGCGGATTTGCTGGCGCGGTCAGAGCGGGGCGCGGCCCGCCTGCTGAGAGGCACGCATGATCTGGGCGAGGCGCGGGTGGTGTTCATGGTCGAGCCCTCCTTCGGGTATGTCGTGGCACAGTGGTCGGTCTGGCGCGCCGGCGGGGTGGCGGTGCCCCTGTGTCTCACCCACCCCGGCCCCGAGTTGGATTACGCCCTCGAGACGACAACCCCGACGATCGCCGTCGCCTCGGCGAAGTACGCCGATGTCTTGGGCCCACTCGCGGCCAGGCGCGGGATCGAGTTCTTGGCACTCGATGAACTGGACGCGGCGCCGACCCGCCTCCCAGATGTCGGTCGGGACCGACGAGCGGTGATCCTCTTCACCAGCGGAACGACCGGACGACCAAAGGGTGTCGTCAGTACCCACGCCAACATCGAGGCCCAGATCGTGGCACTCGTTGAGGCGTGGGAATGGAGCGAGGATGACCGGATCCTGCTCACTCTTCCTCTGCATCACATTCACGGCATCGTCAATGTTCTCGGCTGTGCCCTGTGGAGCGGTGCGAGATGTGACATCCTCCCCGCCTTCGACGCCGGTCGGGTGATCGAGGCATTGATCGGCGGTGGCCTCACGCTCTACATGGCCGTGCCCACCATCTATCACCGGCTCATTGCCCAACTCGCAAATGCATCCGAGGGCACCAGGCGCGGCCTCGAAGAAGGAGCGAGCCGCTTAAGGCTCATGGTGTCGGGATCGGCCGCTCTGCCGATTCCGGTGCTGGAGCGATGGCGGGATCTCACCGGTCACACTCTGCTGGAACGCTATGGAATGACTGAGATCGGGATGGGCCTGTCCAATCCATACCGGGGAGAACGTGTCCCGGGCTCTGTCGGATTTCCCCTTCCTGGGGTGGAGGTGCGTCTCGTCGACGACGCGGATCAGCCGGTAGACGACGGCGTGCCCGGCGAGATCCAGGTGCGCGGACCGGCCGTCTTCCGCGAGTACTGGCAGCGACCCGAGGACACCGCCGATGCCTTCACGTCGGACGGATGGTTCTGCACCGGCGACACCGCCGTCGTCGAGGGCGGACGCTACAGAATCCTCGGGAGGTCCTCTGTTGACATCCTGAAGACGGGTGGGGAGAAGGTGTCTGCCCTCGAGATCGAAGACGTTCTCCTCGGACACGAGTCGATCAGCGAAGCGGCCGTCGTGGGCATCGACGACGCCGAATGGGGCCAAAGGATCGTGGCGGTGCTGGTGGCAACGGCGCCGATCGATGTCCATGACCTCAGGGCATGGCTGCGTGGGATCCTCGCTCCCCACAAGCTCCCCAAGGACTTCTATTTCACCGATGCGCTGCCTCGCAACCCGATGGGCAAGGCGCTAAAGCCCGAGGTGGTCAGTTACGTGACCGGACAGGCTTCTCTTCGGCGTCCTTCCGGGGCGTCAGACGGATCACGGTCATGAACGATCGAGTGACGAGCGACCATGACTCGACTGACGCCGCTGCAGCGCCGCGTCACTTCCCTGACACGATTCGTGCGGCAAGCCAGGTGGTGACAGGGACGGCGGCGACCAGCCCAATGGACCCAACGAGTGTGCGGAAGATCTCCACAGCCACGACCTCGGAGTTGGCCACTATGCCCAGTGGGAGATCCGAGAGTGTGAAGAGCAGCAGTAGGGGCATTGAGGCGCCTGCATAGGCGAGGAGCAGCGTATTCACGGTCGACGCGATGTGGTCCCGACCGACGCGAAGGCCGCTGGCAAAGAGCTCGGACGTGGTTCGTTCCGGACTGAGCTGGTGGAGTTCGAAGACTGTCGATGCCTGAGTGACGGTGATGTCGTCGAGGGCTCCTATCGCGCCGAGGACGGCGCCGGCGAGGATGAGCCCGCCGATGTCGAGGCCGTCAACGAAGACCAGGAGGAATGCCTCTTCCGACGCGAACCCGGAGAACTGGGCAACAGCGGCGACCAGTGAGGACAGCAGAAGCGTGAGAGCCAGGGCGGCGAATGTCCCGATGGCAGCTACGTGGGTGAGAGGGCGCCAGCCGTGCGCGAGATAGAGGGCAAGGAGGGCGATGGCTGATCCGCCCACGGCTGCTATGAGAACGGGATTCCGTCCGACGAGTATCGCCGGGGCAATGAATGATACGAGCACGACGACCGAAGCCGCCAGACCGGCGAGTGCCGCGACGCCGCGGAGGCGACCAAGTCCAACCACGGCGAGGGCGAAGACGCCGGCCAGAACCCACAGCATGTTTCGTCGATCGCGGTCGGCGAACTGATAACGATGCAGCGGCTCGGCGTCCTCGATGACGTTGAGCAAGACCCGATCGCCGATCTCGAATCTTGGTCCCGCGGCGGAAACGTCGAACTCCTGGGAGGTGACGGTCCCGCTATCGACGCCCTCCAGGATTCCGAAAACGACGAGGTGGCAACGCAGCTCCGTGGCGAATGAGCACGGGCCGTCGCCGGCAGTCTCCACCTCGGCCGCCACAACCGCCGACGCTAGCCCCAGGTCGTCTCCATCGAAGGCGACCTCGCCGCGAGGCCACAGGATCACCAGAGCAACGACGGTGCCAAGCGCAACAGCGGCGACCGTCCACACGAGCCAACTGACGTGCAGCCGCCGGTCGTCACCTACCAGGCGGTCGAGGTCACTGTGGCCGGTGCTCATGTCGAGCGCAGGCTAGGACGCCCGGAGTGGCGAACCCCAGGGTACGGGACCCGGTCAGTAGCCAGACCGCCTCGAGTTGTGACGCCGCGTGTGATCCGATCGCCGCAACGCCATCCGTGTGACTGTCATTCTTGGCAGTATTCGACCCCTCCAAGATGCCAGCCGCCGCGCCCGTCCGCCCTGTACCGGATGATGGCAAGGATTTCTCCGTCGCGGATGAGCCTCACCTCCCCGGGAACGTCCGAATAGCCGGCTGGCTCCACCACATCGCCCGGGCGGATGACTCCCAACTCTCCTAGCTCCCGGGGGAGGTCCCGCTCGGCGAGATCGACGGGGTCCCCCTTTTCACCATCGGGCATCGGCGCACCGGTCATGTCCCACTCATAGTCGGGGTGCGATGCGATGGGGTTCTCACAGGGGAGGGTATCGTCGGCCCATAGTCCGTCGACATCGATCACGTCGACCCGCGGAAATGTTGCCCACTCGTCCTCCGCGGGGTAGGGCCATGACTGATCCTCCGGGTCGTTGGTCTCCAGAGGGGCCAAGCAGGTAAGCCGCAGCTCGCCCGGCGGGACCGACAGGACCATTTCGGTGATCCCGGGCAGCGCCAACTGGTACCCGAAGCGGTCGCTCCACAGCATCCGCTCGCCGTCCGCCTCGTTCTGCACACGGAAATGGATACCGTCACCCTGGGCTCTTACTGCGGCAGGCTCAACCCGGGTGGCCGCCTGTTCGCAGACGACAACGGCAACGTCAGCCGTCGCAGCATCATCACTGATTCCGCCAGGATCCCCACACCCGGCCAGCCCGACGAATGCGGCTGCCCCCACAACTAAGCGTGCCGATCTCATTGCTCTTCGACGCCCAGTGCTTTATCCGGGTTCCACATCAGGCCGGTCATCCCACGCCGTCATTCGAAATCGCTCGAACCTGATGGCGTCGCGTGGTCGCTGCGACACACAGAGCGTCCCGGACCCCAGGATCCCTCGCAATGCGGGCCTTGTTATCAGGTCGGGTTCGTTCAGCCTGACGCTTCGGAGACTGGACTAGCGCGAGCGATCACGTACCGGGCGAACGGGTGGGGGTGGGCCGGGAACCCGGCCCACCCCCACCCGGTCTACGAGGGGTTCATCGGGCGGAATTGGAGGAAGCGAGCGAAGAAGGAAGCCATCTGGTCTCGCTTCACCGGATCCTCCGGGCAGTACTCGTCGTTGGCGGGCGGATTGCATCCCAGCGTGATACCGGCAGTTCCGAGCCTGTCGATGTCGATCTCGTGGATGCTCCCGTCGTCGTCACCGAACAGGTCGTCGCCGTCGCCGGCGGTCAACGCCAGGGCCCGCACCAGGAACGAGGCCATCTGTTCCCGACTGACAGGGTCGTCGGGACAGAAGCGATCGTTGTCAGGTGGGTTGCATCCCCGGGTGATCCCCACCGCCGCGATGGCGTTGATGTCACCCTCGAAGATGCTGTCGTTGTCGTCGACGAACAGATCGTCCGTCACGGACGGCAGGTTGAACGTGCGCCGCAGGAAGGCAGCCATCTGCCCGCGGGTGATGTCGCTCGACGGGCAGTACTCATCGTTGTCGGGGGGATTGCATCCGCGGGTGATACGAGGCGCGGCGACCGCCTCGATGTTGCCCTCGTGGATGTTGCCATCGTCGTCGACGAACGTTCCCGAGCCGGAAGTCGCCAGGGAGAAGGCCTCTACCTGGCCCCGCACCTCGCCACCGGGATTGGCCTGGGTATGGACGTTGACATATGCCTGGCCGGCCCTTAGGGCCGCCAGCACGTCGGCCAGGCTGGCCCACTCACAGTCGTTTTCGTCATCGGGTGCGGTGACCGTGGCCTGCGTCAGGATGCCATCCCCGGTCACCGGTCCACCGGCGAACAGGGTGACGCCCACCGGTCCGTTGGCACCGGGGGCTCCACAGTGGATGTGGGCCATCACGATGGCTTCCAGGTTGAAGGTCACCAATACGAACGACAATTGGGTATCGGCATCGTTGACGCTGGCCCCGAAGACGCCTGCCCCGTCCGTGTCGACCGACGGCACCTCGGCCGAACCCGACAGCGGCGCCCAGAAGTTGAACGCCGGTGGTGCCGCCACGAACGTATCGGCTCCCAGGAACACCGCCGCGTCATAGATCGAGTCACCTGTGTCGGCGATGGCGAGCTTGATGTGGTTCGTCGTTCCGGGATTGACCGACGCCTGACAGGTGAGCACCTTGGTCAAGCCGTCCATCTCGGTGTCGAGGGCCCCTCCGCTCGCCAGGTCGTTGTTTATGTAGAGGCCCGGGTTGGAGTTGGGCGGGGTGCCGAACGGATTGCCGTTGTTGACGGTGTTGACCGAAACGGGATCTCCGTTCACTGTGGCGCAGTTCTCTCCGTTGACGTAGAAGGCGAACACATCGTTGAACTCCGTGTTGACGAATTCGTTGTACTCCTCGGAGGCGAAGACGTAATCGAACGTCAGCGTCGAAGCCGTCGGGACGAAGTCGAACTCCAGCACCGCGGCGTCGAAGGTGTTACCACCGGACAGGCCGTCTAGATCACTGTCCCCCGGCGAACCGTTGACCCCGGATGTGCTCTCCGACACGTTGGGACCGACCACATCGTCGATCATCCCCGAACCGAGGATCACGCCGGTCTCGAAACCGACGACGTCCCCACCGCCACTGAAGCGTCCAGCGGCCACATCGGCGCCGTTGTAGACCACATTTGAGACCGCTAACCCCCCGCCGACCAGATCGGCGACCAGGTTCTCGGCGGTCACTGGACCTGACAGATCCTCGGTGACCAACGGCGCCGCCGCAGCCGGCCCAGCCGGCAGGACAGCCAGCGCCGTCGACATCGCCAGCAGCCAAGTCGTGTAGCGCCTCCCGCGGCTACCCGGATGGAGCCGCGCCTCAGCAGTTCCTCGCACGTCGACCTCCTCGTGTCGAACGAAGTCCCATAGCCGTCGCGTCTGTGTCGAAACGACGCCGGTCGCAACTCGAGAGTGGCCCGATTCGCTTCCATGGCCAACTATATGGAGAACTGACGTCGCGTGACCCTCGACGCCGCCATCTTCTTGCACAACATGCGTCGGCGGATCGTAAGTTGGACAGGCGATCCCAACGCCCGACAAAATGACCAGCCTGTTCAAGACGGTCGGGGAAGGGAGCCTCCGGGTTCCGTCGCCGCCCATCTACCGACTCGAGACGCGATCCAGGCACCCGCCGCCATCAGCCAGCCAGAGGCAGGAAAGCCGCCGTGGTGGCTGCGCTATCCGTTCTTTGGTTCTGCCCGGCCCGAGAGCTGATCCGCGGCGAGGAGGCGGCGTTCTTCCACCGCTACGACGGTTACCTGCGGGCATCCTTGGAGCCGAGACTCCTTCCCACGGACTGCGAGGCCGGTGAGCGTGCCGAGATCGACGGTGAGGACTGGGTGTGCGCCAGGTCAGATGACACAGTCGCTCCGCCCGCTCGGACAGTGGCCGCCGGTGACACGGTCACGGCCGCGGCGAGCGATACTACCGAGTTGACGGTGAGCTGCGAGGAGGGTCAGGTAGCGGTGGCGTCGAGCATCAATCCCTCGAGCGCCGATCTCGACGTCTCTACCGAGATCACCGGAGGGGACGTAACCATCAGTGTCACCAACACGGGCCTGGACCCGATCGACGTGACACCGTACGCCATCTGCGCCGCGGCATGACGCCGCGCTGACGCGGCTACGCGTATTCCTATGTAATCGACCTCAAGAGCGACCTAGGCGACGGATCTCTGCTGGAGCACTGACACGTCCGGCACCCGCGACGTCCTTCCGCGTGCCCTCTGAGATCCAGGGCGCTTCTGAGGTTTTCCTTACACGCCCGAGAGGACGTCCGAAACCCCTTTCTCGCACTCTTTGTGCTTGCTCGGGAGCTGATCTCGATTCGTGGGCTGAATAGTGACTCCCCAGGAGGATGCGGGATGCGGAGAACATTGGCAATGGCCGTGGCTGTTGGACTGTTGAGCGCTGTCAGGGGGGCGGTTGCGGTGACACCCGAAGAACAGGCGTGTGTAGATCTACTCGCCATCGCGGAGAAGCAGGAAGCTAGGCCGCAGACTTGGCTCCACACGGAGGGGGGCCCGTCTCCTCGAGGTCCACGACCTGCCGTGCAACGGCTCGACCACAGAGGAAGAAGCGTGTGAGGATCTACTCACCATCGCGGGGAAGCAGGAAGCGAGGCCGCAGACACGGCTTCACATAGAGGGGGTCCGTCTCCTAGAGATCCACGACCTGTTGTGCAACGAACCGGCCACTCCGACGACGTTCGCCTGCACCCGGATCCTGGGCATGAGCCGGGCCCGGTAAACGTTTGAAGGGGACATGGCGGCGTCGACTCTCGACTCCGCATGGGAAGGCCAGTTCGAACGCGGCGCGCTTCTGTGGAATGGACCGATCCCGGCTACACCGGTTGGACTGCGACGGTCAAGTCCTGGTTGCGGGCAGCCGGACCGGGTGGTGTTCTTGTTCGACCCGATGCTGTCGGACACCTTCGGCGCCGGGTTCGACGCCGACTTGGAGAAGGTGGTCGGGCTGATCCAGCTGAAACACCCGACGGTCGAACAAGTCGACCTCGTGTTACTGGTTGGCTCCGAGGCGCACGATCTCTGCCCGTCGCCGGACCGTAAGGGCCCGTTCGCCCGGGCGTCGGAGACTCATGCCAAGCATGCCGACCTGGGCTGGGCGCACGGGCTCGCCGATCGGCTCGACGACGTCTCCGTCGGCCCCGAACGGCATGTGCCTTGCTCGAGGTACGCCGACCATGTTGGGCATCTGACCGCGGCGGGCATCACCTCGGTCGGGACGCAGATGAGGGAATGGTACGAATGATCGCCACGCAGGGCCCCCGAGACGCAAGCTGGGAGCTGAGCGGCGGTCTGGCCGCTGATGTCGACGGCTGCACCGACGAGCGACATTAGGGCCCGGTCTTCGCGACCTCCACCCGCATCAGGCTTTTGCGAACTGCGACCCGTGTCGGTTTATCCGAACTAAGTGGTGGTATTGCACACCCCGAACGGAGGAAGGACCAAATGGCAGACAAGACGAAAGAAGACCTACTCGAGGAAGCACGAGCACGGGGAATCGAGGGGCGGTCGACGATGAGCAAAACCGAGCTCGAAGCCGCCCTCGGCCGGCGACCAGCAGACACCCGCCAACCTAACGGGAACTGGTTCCACGATCACCTGCTAAGCCTGACCCTGATCGCGTTCTTCCTCCTGTCCTGGCTCGGCCAGCTCTACTTCCAGTACCGGCACGAAGTCGACCAGGCCCGCCAGCACGGGGAGGAGGCGCCGCCATTGTTTAGCGGCGAGTTTTGGAACTCGTTCCTCGCATCGACCCTCGAGAACTGGCAGAGCGAGTTCTTACAGCTCGCTAGCTTTGTGATCCTCGCCACCTACCTCATCCACCGCGACTCACCCCAAAGTCGCGACGGCGACGACGAGATGGCTGCCGACATCAGGGCCATACGCGAGAAGCTCGGCGCTTAGGTCGGCTCACCTGGCCTCCGGCTTCCCCGGGCGCGGGACCGGACGTGGCCTATGCTCGGGCGCGGGGCCCTGCCGCAGGTTGACGGTGCCTCGAGCTGGGCGGTGATACCTGCCCAGAGAACCTGCGAAGAGATACGACGCTTGAGAATGGCGGGCTCCCGAGAGGCGACACTGAATCGAGAGCCTTCCTCGGCCGGTTTGGGGACCGCTCCACTACCGTATGAAAGTCGCACTCTCTCCTGAGGTGGAAATGCTCGCAACGCTCGAGTCGGGCAGGGAGGCTGCCCGTCGTCACCAGTGGGGCGAGGCTCTCGAGGACCTGACCGCGGCCGATGCGGTTCGCTCCCTGGAACCCGATGACCTCCTGCTGCTCGCCGATGCGGCCTGGTGGTCGGGAGACCCCGATGGCGCCGTCGTGGCGTTCGAGCGTGCCTACGCCGGGTACGAGGCGCTGGGCCGGATCGGGGAGGCGGCTGTGGTCGGGGCTCGCCTGGCCTACCTGGCCATGCGGCGGACGGCTGTGTCGATCGCCATGGGTTGGATCGCTCGGATAGAGCG
>DATFFO010000032.1:0-24392 GCA_035250025.1 Acidimicrobiia bacterium | reverse complement strand
GCCCTCGACAGCCATGACATCGTCGAGGGCAGACCGATGCTGCTGCTCGACATCGACGGAGCGGAAACGGAACTGCTGGCCGACCCCTGGGTGGCCGATGCCGAGGTCGCCCGGGACTGGCCCACGAAGGTCGTCGTGAATGTGACCGAGCGAATCCCGGCCGCCACCGTGGAGTTCGCCCAGGGTTGGTGGCTGGTAGCCGCCGACGGGACGGTACTGGCCGAAGCCGGGGGCCCCGATCCGGCGTTGGGCGTGGCCCACTTCCCGACCCTTCAGCCGGGCGAGGCGGGAGAGGACCTGGCCGTCAGCGGAGCCGTGGCCTTCCTGGACGCCCTTCCCAGTGACCGCCGCCAGGGAGCCACGTTGCGGGTCACCGATGACGGTCTGGAGGCGACCCTCGACGGTTTCGTCGTGCGTCTGGGACGACCCTTCGACATGGAGGAGAAGGCCGACGTTTCCCTGGCGCTGATCGACGAGGGACTGGAGGAGGGCTCGATCATCACGGTGGTCGCCCCCGCCTCCCCGGCGGTCCTCGCCCCCGGCGCAACGATGCCAGCGGGGGAGGGCGAGGAGACGACCACGGACAGCACCGATTCCGGCGAGCGACCCTAAACGTGTAGTAGAGGGTGAATCTGAAGGGCTTTACGTAGACCTCAACCTCGTGTAAAGGTTCAGGTGGCCAGCCATGAAACCGCCAGCATTGGAGTGTCGACAATGAGCAGCAGAGCAGGATCCACCGGCAGCTATCTCGCCGTCATCAAGGTGATCGGAGTGGGAGGGGGCGGGGTCAACGCCGTCAACCGCATGGTTGAGGCGGGCGTGCGCGGTGTCGAGTTCATCGCCCTCAACACCGACGCTCAGGCCCTGCTCATGTCGGATGCCGACGTGAAGCTCGATCTCGGCCGGGACATCACCCGCGGCCTCGGCGCCGGGGCCAACCCGGAGGTCGGCCGGACCGCCGCCGACGCCCACCGCTCCGAACTCGAGGAGGTCCTCAAGGGCTCGGACATGGTCTTCATCACCGCCGGCGAAGGCGGCGGCACCGGCACCGGCGGCGCTCCCATCGTCGCCGAGGTGGCCCGCAACCTGGGCGCCCTTACCGTCGGCGTGGTCACCCGGCCATTCGGCTTCGAGGGTCGGCGCCGGGCCGTCCACGCTGAGGAGGGAATCCAGGCGCTGAGAGAGGCCGTCGACACCCTCATCGTCATCCCCAACGACCGCCTGCTCGACGTGGGCGACCCTGACGCCCCGATCACCGACACGTTCCGCCTCGCCGACGAGGTGCTGATGAACGGCGTCGCCGGGATCACCGATCTCATCACCACCCCGGGCCTGATCAACGTCGACTTCGCCGACGTCAAGACCGTCATGGCCGACGCCGGCACCGCCGTGATGGGGATCGGCCGTGCGACCGGAGAAAACCGTGCGGCGCAGGCCGCCCAGCGCGCCATCTCCAGTCCCATGCTGGAGGCCTCGATGGACGGGGCGAAGGGCGTTCTCCTCTCTATCGCCGGTCCTTCGACGATGTCACTGCACGAAGCCACCAGCGCCGCCCAGGTGGTGGCCGACCACGCCGACGACGAGGCCGAGATCATCTTCGGCGCCCTCGTCGATGACGAGTTGGGCGAGGAGATCAAGGTCACCGTGATCGCAGCCGGCTTCGACAAGGGACGCCCTGGTCGGCGTCCCGGCGCCACCTCGCCCACCAGCCGTTCGACCGACCGCCTGCAGCCGGCAACCAACGACGACGACCTGGACATCCCCAGCTTCGTTCAGGGATGATCCGTCCGGCCACCGGCGTGGCCTTCACGTGGTCAGACGACGGCGACGTGCGCGGCGATCCCGACCGTCGCCGCGCCGTCGGAGAGGAGTTGGGGGTCGGGTCGGAGTGGGCCACGGTCGAACAGGTCCACGGCGCCGACGCCGTCCCCGTCTCGAGGCCGGGCCCGGCCGGACGAGCGGACGCCCTGGTCACGACCAGTCACGGTCTGCCGGTCGCCGTGTTCACCGCCGACTGTCTAGGCGTCGTCTTGCGGGGCGAGGGAGGGGTGGGCGTGGCGCACGCCGGCTGGCGCGGGCTGGTCGCCGGGGTTCTCGAATCGGCCGTCTCCGGCCTCGACGAGGCCGGAACCCCACCGCTCACCGCGCACATCGGCCCGGGCATCGGCCCCTGCTGCTTCGAGGTCGGCCCCGAGGTGGCCGAACTGTTCGGGGAACACACCTCCCTCACCTCGTGGGGGACGACATCGGTGGATCTCGCCTCCGCGGCTGCCCGCCGCCTCGACGGCCTGGATGTCTGGGTCGACGACCGCTGCACCCGATGCGGGGGAGGCTTCAGCCACCGCCGGGACTCCACCCCGCATCGGATGGCGGCGCTGGGATGGGTCGAGTGACCCTCGCCGCGGTCCGGGCCCGGGTCGACGCCGCCTCCGCACGCGCCGGGCGGCCTTCATCCGCAGTCACGATCGTGGCCGTCAGCAAGGGACGTTCGGTCGAGGAGATCATTGCCCTGTACGAAGCGGGTCATCGCGACTTCGGGGAGAACCGGGCCGGAGAGCTGGCGGCCAAGGTCGGGTCCTTGCCTCGAGACATCCGCTGGCACTTTGTCGGCCATCTCCAGAGCAACAAAGCCCGGGTGGTGCGCCCCACCGGCGCCATCCTCCACTCGCTCGATAGTCTCTCGTTGGCCAAAGCCTGGCTCAAGGGCCCAGGTTCGCCCCCACCTTGCCTGCTCCAGGTGAACATCGGGCGTGAGTCCCAGAAGTCGGGAGCCGCCCCGGAGGCGGCCGTCGAGGTCGCAGGTGAGATCTCCGAGATCGGCATCGAACTGACCGGGGTCATGGCGATTCTCCCCATCGGGACGACTTCCGACGCCGCCCGCCCCTTCTTCCGGCACCTGTCCGCCCTCCGCGCAGAGATCTCCGACACAGTCCCGTCGGTGCGGGAACTGTCGATGGGTATGACCGACGACTACGACGTCGCCGTCGAGGAAGGTGCCACCTTGATTCGCGTGGGACGGGCTATCTTTGACGCAGATCAATCTCCTGGATAACAGAGGATCTCATGGCTTCACTTTTCTCAAAGGCTCTCGTCTACCTGGGTCTGGTTGACGAGGACCAGGCCGGCTATGAGCCGGAACCGGTGCCGGAGCGGCCCCGCCAGCAGCCGCGCCCCGAGCCGGCGTACGACGCGGTCCAGGAGCGCCGCCCCCGCGGTCCGGCCCGCATCGAAGGCGTGAGCAGCGTCGAGGGTCGGCGGGTCGAGCCCCCGACACGTAACCCCGCCATCATGTCCGATCAGCACTCCGTCCGGGCGGTCCGTCCGGTGGAGGTCCAGTCGGACGTGCTCGTCGTCGAGGAGTTCGGGGACGCCAAGATCCTGGCCGATCGCGTCCGCGACCGGGTGCCCGTGGTGCTCGACCTGCGTCGCGCCAAGTCCGACCTGGTGCGTCGGGTCATCGATTTCTCCAGCGGTCTCATCTATGCCCTCGATGGCACCATGCGCAAGGTCGGCGAGGGACTGGTCCTCGTACTTCCGCCCCGGGTGACGCTCTCGCGCGACGAGAAGCGGCGTTTGGCCGAACTGGGCGTTTACCAAGTCTCAGACGCCTCCTAGCCGTGGGACTGATCTGCGCTGTCATCGGGCTTTACTCGCTCGCCGTTCTGGTGTGGGTGATCCTGAGCTGGGTCCGGGTTCCTTCGACCCATCCGCTGGCGCGGGTCACCGTTTTCCTCGACCGGATCATCTACCCCGTCATCCTCCCCATCCGCAGGGTCATGCCACCGCTTCGGCTGGGCGGTGGGGCGCTGGATCTCTCCCCGATCGTTCTCCTCCTCGGACTGTCCATCCTCCGCCGCTTCATCTGTTGAGATGGCGCCTTCGGCGCCGTTCTAGGTACTTGGTAATAGGTTGTAGGTACCACTTCCGTCTTCCGCCCTCCGTCTTCTGTCGAACACCCACCACCTAGTACCGATTACCTATGACCTAGTACCCCACCGACGGCCAGCCGGTACCCCCCCGTCGCACGCTGTCCACCCATATCCTTGGGTAGCTGAATCCCGAGGCGTATCCTCGGGCGCCTAGTCATCCCCACCACCCCTCTCCAGGGAGATCTTCTCCATGCCCCTCACACCCATCGACATCCAGCAGAAGACCTTCGGCCCGGAGTTGCGCGGCTACAACATGGACGAGGTGGACGACTTCCTCGATGATGTCGTCACCGCCCTCAAGGACTACGACCAGCGGGTCCGGGACGCCCAGGACCGCATCCGGGCCCTCGAGGCCGAGCTGTCGACCCGGGGCGAAGACGAGTCCGCCATCTCCCGGGCTCTGGTGGCGGCCCAGAAGCAGGCCGACGCCCTCGTCGGCGATGCCCACGCCGACGCCGACCGAATCCGAGCCGATGCCCAGGTCGAGGCCGACCGCCTCCGCGCCGATCGCGACACTGAGCGGATGGGGCTCAACCAGGACATCGCCCGCATGCGGGCGACCATCGCCGATCTCAAGCGCCGCGTCGCCGAACTGGCGGCCTCGGTGAGCGACGATCTCGACGCCATGGACGAGGCTGCCGCCTCGGCGTCGACCGATGTCGGAGGCGATCTCGCCTCCGACCCGCCGGAAGTCGGCCCTGCCGGTTATGCCGCAGACTATGAGGGCGCCGGCAACGGGGACACGCTGGATGTCTTCAGCCGCGATCAGGAGGAGAGCCCCAGCGTGGCCGACTCCGGTGCCTGGCAAAGGAGCCAGGACGACGAAGTCGAGGGCACGGACGTTTGGTCCGACGCAGTCGCCGAGGCGGACGAGGAGGAGATCGACGACCTGGACGAGCTCGAGGGCGTCGATGCCGACGACGACCTGGAGGCGATCGACGAGGAATTGGATCTCGACGAGGCGGAGGAGCCTGACGCCGAGGGGGTGGAGCCTGACGCCGAGGCAACGGAGCCTCCGTCCGGTCGCCGCCCCTGGGAGCGCGGCTCGGTCTAGTGGTGTGTCGCTCAATTAGGGCGCGCGTGTCTCCGAGTCAGCGGCGTGGCTGGCAAGGAGAAGGGGCGCAGTCGCATCCGGGGAGATGCGGCGAGCACTTCGACGACGCCAGCGGCGCCGAAGGCCGGAGAGACGCCGTCATCATTTGGGCGACGCGCCACTAGTCCTTGGGTGTGAGCCGCCCTAGGCCCGCTCGACCAGGACCGTCACAGCGACGCCGTCGACATCCACCGCAACGCCTGAGGTGACGCCGTTGCGGCCCATCGCCACGGCGAGGGTCTCGGCGGCGATGTAGGCGCCGTGAGTGGCGATGGCGGCGGCGACGTCAGGGTCGTCGGTGTGCCACGTCAGGCGGATGCGATCAGACACGTCGAGCCCGGCCTGGCGTCGGGCGGACTGGACCCGGCTCACGAAGTCCCGGGCCCGGCCCTCGGCGATGAGGTCGGCGTCCAACTCAGTGTTGAGGGCCACGGCGAGCTCGCCGTCGGTCTCGACGACGGTGCCTGGTCGGGGGGTCCGGGTGACGATCACGTCCTCGGCCACCAGCTCCTCGCCATCCACAGACAGCGTCTCGCCGGCCAGCAGCCGGCCTATGTCTTCGGAGCCGAGGGCCGAGATCCCCCCGGCCACCTTGTTCATTTCTCCGCCGAGGCGCGGGCCGAGACGACGGAAGTCGGCTTTGGCCGACATGTCGACCAGGCCGGCGTTGTCGGGCGATGCCGCCACCCGGCGCACGTTGAGCTCGTTGGCGATCAGGGCGGCGTGGGTCTCGACGGCGGCCCCGGCGACGGGGTCGTGGGTTATCACGGTGAGAGCCGACAGCGGCTGGCGTACCCGGACTTCGGCTCGCTTGCGCAGGGCGTGCCCGGCCGAGACCACCCGGCGGACCACGGCGATCTCTTGCTCCAGTTGCGTGTCGATCAGGGTGGCGTCGGCGAAGGGGAAGCCGGCCAGATGGACGCTCTCGGGTCCGGTCCCTCCCGGTGTGATCACCAGGTCCTGGTGCAGGCGCTCGCTGAGGAACGGGAGCACCGGCGCCAGGACGCGGCTGAACGTGGTCAGCACCTCGTAGAGGGTGGCGAACGCGGCGAGCTTGTCGGCATCGTCCTCGCCCCGGGCGACCCAGAAGCGGCGCCGGGAACGCCGCACGTACCAATTGGTCAGGTCGTCGATGAAGCCGAGGATCGGAGAGACGACGTCGTACAGCCGGTAGCTCTCCATCTGGGAGTTGACGGTCTGAATCAGGCTCTGCAACACCGAGAGGATCCACCTGTCGACGTCAGGGCGGTCGGCCGGGGCGGGGGCGCCGGCCATGTCGGCCAGGGTGAGGTCGTCGGCGACGGCGTAAGTCGTGAAGAACGAATGCGTGTTCCAGAGCGGCAGCAGGACGGTGCGGACGACCTGGCGCACCCCCGAGGAGTCGAATCTGATGGCCTCGGCCCGCAGGAGAGGGGAGTCCAGCAGGTAAGCCCGGACGGCGTCGGCCCCGTAGGTGTTGAAGAGTTCGCTCGGATCGGGATAGTTCTTGAGCCGCTTCGACATCGGCCGCCCGTCCTCTGCCAGGATCCAACCCGACACGACGCAATTGCGGAAGGCGGGGGCGTCGAACAGGGCCGTGGCCAGCACATGCAGGGTGTAGAACCAACCCCGGGTCTGGTCGAGGCCCTCGGAGATGAACTGGGCCGGGAAGGCCGCCTCGAGCCGCTCGGCGTTCTCGAAGGGGTAATGGAGCTGGGCGTAGGGCATGGATCCGGCGTCGAACCACACGTCGAGCACCTCGGGGACCCGCCGCATCGTCCCGTGGCACTCGGGGCAAGGCCACGTCAGCAGGTCCACGAACTGCTTGTGGAGGTCGTCGGGCCGGGTTCCCGACCGCTCCTCCAACTCATCGAGGGAGCCGATGCACTCCTGATGGCCGCACCCGTCGCACTCCCAGACGGGTATGCACGACCCCCAGAACCGGTTGCGGCTGATCGCCCAGTCGCGGGCCCCCTCGAGCCAGTTCCCGAACCGGCGCTCGCCGATGGCGGCCGGCACCCAATTCACCTCTTCGTTCAACTCGACCAGCCGGTCACGGAACTCCGTGACGGCCACGAACCACGACGGGATCGCCTTGTACATCAGCGGGGTCCCCGTCCGGTCGCAGAACGGGTACGAGTGGCGGATCGTGGCCTGGCGGAAGAGGTGGCCCGAGTCTGCCAGGAGGCCGATGAGCACCTCGTCGGCGTCCTTGATGTTGAGTCCGGCCACCTCGGGCACGGCGTCGGTGAAGTTGCCCTCGGCATCGACGGGGTCGACCAGGAAGTCGAGGCCGGCGGCCTGGCTGGCGGCCATGTCGGCCTCGCCATAGGCGGGGGCCATGTGGACCAGGCCGGTTCCGTCGTCCGTGGTGACGTCGGGCGAGGGGATCACCTGGAAGGCCCCGGCTGCCCTCCTGTCCTCGAAGTAGTCGAACGGGGGTCGGTACTCGGTCCCGACCAGGTCCGATCCTTCGGCTCTCTCGAGCGTTTCGGCCTCGGGGCCCAGCACCGACTCCAGGACGTCGGCCCCGACCCAGTACACGCTGTCGCCCAGGCGGGCCCGGACGTAAGGCAGGTCTGGCCCGACCGCCACCGCCAGGTTGCCGGGAAGGGTCCAAGGCGTCGTGGTCCAGATCAGAAGCGTGTCCCCGGCCTCCACTGGGCCGGCGCCGGCGACAACATCCAGGCCTACGGTGATCGAGGGATCCTCGACCTCGCGGTAATCCTGGTTGGCCTCGAAGTTCGAGAGGGGCGTTGCCGCCCCCCACGAATAGGGGACGACTTTCATCGCCCGGTAGACCAAGCCCTTGTCCCACAGGCGCCGGAACACCCACCACACCGACTCCATGAACGTGGGATCCATGGTCTTGTAGGCGTTCTCCATGTCGACCCAGCGGCCCAGCCGGCGGACGATGTAGTTCCACTCCTCGGCGGTGTGCTCGACCAGGGCCCGGCAGGCCTCGTTGAACCTGTCGACCCCGTAGGCTTCGACTTCGCTGGGGCTGGTCAGGCCCAGCTTCTTTTGGACCTCCATCTCGACGGGGAGCCCGTGCGTGTCCCAACCGAAGCGGCGTTCGACCCGGAAACCCCGCATGGTCCAGTAGCGGGGCACCACGTCTTTGACCGTTCCGGCGAGCAGGTGGCCGTAGTGCGGGCTGCCGTTGGCGTAAGGGGGGCCGTCGTAGAAGATGTACTCGTTAGAGGCGGGCCGCTCGTCGATCGACCGCTGGAAGGCGTCGAGGCGGTCCCACAACTCGAGCATCTCCAGCTCCAGGGCCGGGAAGTCGACGTCGGAATCGACGCGGGTGAAGTCGGATCGGGGTGAGCTCACCCCGTAATGGTAGAAGGCGCCGTCTCATCCCAGGCACGGGGCCGGTTTCGGGAATGGACCGTTGTGGCAGCGTGTTTGTTAACGTCCTCGCGCCCACCGGGAGGTTTCCTTGGCCAGAGCACTCGCTAAGTCCACCGTCGACAAGTACCAGAAGCGTCTCGAAGACGAGCGCGACCGCCTCGAAGCCATCATCGAGGAGGCGCGAATCGAGATGGAGGAAGCGCGTCTGACAGAGTCCTCCTCCGAACGCAGCCCCGATCCCGGCAACGCCGAGGCGGGCTCGATGAAGTTCGAGTACGAGAAGGAGCTGTCGATGCAGCAGAACAGCATCGACCTCCTCCACAAGGTCCAGCACGCTCTCGACCTCATCGAAGCCGGCACCTACGGCTCGTGCGAGTCGTGCGGCAACGACATCCCCGTCGCCCGCCTCGACGCCCTTCCCTACGCCACTCTCTGCGTGAACTGCGCCGCCCGACGATGAGCCGTCGCTACACGGTCGCCGGCCTCGTGGCCGTGGCGATCGTGGCGGCGGACCTGCTCACCAAGCGCTGGGCTTCCCAGACCTTCACTTCCGAACCCGTCGACATCATCGGCTCGTTCCTCCAGTTTCGGTTCGTCGAGAACACGGGGGCGGCCTTCTCGATGTTCCAGGGCCGGGGATCGTTCTTCGGGGTGGCTGCCATCGTGGCCGTCGGCGCCGTCCTCTGGTTCCTGCGCTCCGCCCGCAGCAACTGGGAAGTCGTGGGATTCGGCTTCGTGATGGGCGGGGCGGCCGGCAACCTCCTCGACCGCATCTTCCGCGGCCCCGGGATCTTCGACGGCCCGGTCATCGACTGGATCAATCTCTGGTTCATCCCTACCTTCAACCTGGCGGATGCCTCCATCACCGTGGCCGTTGTCCTGTTCATCCTCGGCGCATGGCTGAGCGACTGACGGTCCCCGTTCCCGACGAACTCGACGGGGATCGGCTCGACCGGATCGTGGCGGTGATCGGCGAACTCTCCCGATCCGCCGCCCGCGCCATCGTCGACGCCGGGGCGGTGACGGTCGACGATGGGGTGGGTCTCCCCAGTGCCCGACTCCGTGCCGGCCAGATGGTGTCTTTCGAGCGGCCCGAGCCGGCCGAGGTCCTCCAGCCCGAGGACGTGCCTTACGGAGTGCCCTACGAGGACGCCGATGTCATGGTGGTGGACAAGCCGGCCGGGATCGTCGTTCATCCCGGAGCCGGACGCGCCCGGGGCACGCTGGCCGCCGGCATCCTCGCCCGTCACCCCGAGGTGGCTGGCGTAGGCCAGGCCGATCGTTGGGGGCTCGTCCATCGCCTCGACCGGGATACTTCCGGATTGCTGGTGGTGGCCCTCACCGACGCCGCCTATGCCAATCTCAGCCGCCAGATCAAGGAACGCACGGTCGAACGGCGGTATCTGGCCCTCGTCGACGGCAGTTTCGGGGTGCCCACCGGCACCATCGACGCCCCCATCGCCCGCGACCCGGCCCGTCCCACCCGCCGCCGCGTCGGCGCCGACGGCCGCCCCTCCCGCACCCACTACGTCGTCGAACGCGCATTCCCCGATCGCGACCTGACGCTGCTTCATATCCGGTTGGAGACGGGCCGGACCCACCAGATTCGTGTCCATCTTGCCGCCATCGACCATCCCCTGGTCGGTGACACGATGTATCGATCGGGGCCGGACCGGATATCGACCCCCCGGATGTTCCTCCACGCCCACTCCCTGGCGTTCGATCACCCCGCTGATGGGCGTCGCGTGGAGGTGCAGTCACCCCTTCCCCCGGAACTCGAAGCAGTGCTGGCCCGCTTGTGACCTTCGGCCTGACGCCCGCCGCGCCGGCGCTGCGGCCGTTCTCAGGGCTGCCGGACACGGAAACCGTGTTGGCGAACCCCGGGTTCGGGAGCAGGCGGCGCTGCGGCCGTTCTGTGGGCTGGCGGACACGGAAACCGTGTTGGCGAACCCCGGGTTCGGGAGCACGGCTGCCGGTGAACACGCCCACCCTTCCTGTTTTCCGCGCCGTACCGTTACCGTTTCCCCGGTGAGTTCCGAGATTCCCGTCGAACCCGGCGCCGACACCCAGGTTTGCTATCGGCATCCCGATCGCCAGACCCGTCTCGCCTGCTCGGACTGCGGTCGACCCATCTGCTCGGCTTGCTCCATCGACGCCGCCGTCGGCCAGAAGTGCCCGCAGTGCGTCGCCCAGGTCGGGCGCCAGAAGACCATCGATGCCCGGCGCACGATCCGATCGGGGTCAACTCCGGTGACGATGGCAATCATCGCCGTAACCGCCGCCGTCTTCCTGCTGGGTCAGGCCTTCGAGGCGTCGCTGGCCCAGGTCAGCCCCCTCGTCGAGGCGGGGGAGTGGTGGCGCATTTTCACTCCCGTCCTGGTCCACGCCAGCCTCACCCACATCCTTTTCAACATGTGGGCGCTGTACGCCCTCGGACCCCAAATCGAGCGCGGAGTCGGTTCCATGCCGTTCCTGGCGCTCTATGTCGCCTCGGCGGGGATGGGTGGGGTGGCGGCTCAGCTGCTCACCCCGGGGAACTTCACGGCGGTCGGCGCCTCCGGGGCCGTGTTCGGCCTCTTCGGGGTTTGGCTCAACCTTGCCATCCGCCGGCGAAACACTGCCTACGGCCGATCGCTGCTCAGCCAGCTCGGCTTCCTTCTCCTCATAAACGCCGCCCTTCCCTTCGTCATCCGCGACATCTCATGGCAGGCCCACCTCGGCGGGTTCGTCACCGGTTTCGTGATCGGCGAGGTCTGGAGCCGGATCAAAGGACAGGAGGCCGAGCGCAACAGGACCCTGGTCGGAGTGGCGGTGGCGATCCTGGCCGCAGTCGCGGTGACGCTCATCTGAACGATCCCCGGTCTCGTTCCTCGGGTCAGCCGGAGTCTGCTGCCCAGGGGTCGTAGGAGCCGAAGTCCCACAGATAACCTTCGGGGTCTCGGGCCGTGTACCCGGCTCCGCCGTAGTCCTCCTCGCGGGGCTCCCTGACGATCTCGGCCCCGGCCTGGCGGGCCCGTTCGGCGTGCGCGAAGGGATCATCGACGATCACGTAGCTGCCCCCGGTGGGCTTGCCGGCTTCGCTCGGGCTGGTGACCAGACCTCCCCACTCGCTCTCGCGGTTGTCGCCCAGCATGACCATGCCGTCGCCGTGGGTGAGCTCGGCATGGAGGACGTGGCCGTCGTCGTCCTCGAACAGCGAGTGGACCTTGAATCCGAACGCTGCCACCAGGAACTCGATCGCCTTGTGGGCATCGCGGTAGCGCAGCGTGGGAACGACGCCTCCGGTCATGGTTTCCTCCCTCGATCGCGGTAACCCGACGCTAGTGCCTCCAGCGGCTTCCGGCTTTTCGCGTTCCTGACTCGGGGCGATTGATGGGCTACGATCGAATGACAGCCATGTCATTCGCCCACCTCCATCTCCACACCGAGTACTCCATGCTGGACGGAGCGGCCCGCATCGACGAGGTGGTCGAACTGGCGGCGGCCGATGGCCAGCCCGGAGTGGGGATCACCGACCATGGGGTGCTCTACGGCGTGGTCGATTTCGTCCGGGCGACGAGGAAACGCGGCCTCACACCGGTGGTTGGCATCGAGGCCTATCTCACCGACGGCTCGCGCTTCGACCGGCCGGCAGGGGCGGCCAACCAGCGCTACCACTTGCTCCTGTTCGCCGAGAACGAGGTCGGCTATCGCAACTTGATGAAGCTTTCCTCGCGGGCCTTCATCGAGGGCTACTACTACAAGCCCCGGATGGATCTCGCTCTCCTGGCAGAGCACTCCGAGGGCATCATCGCCACCTCGGGTTGCCTGGGCGGGCTCGTGCCCCAGCTCCTGGGCCCGGACTTCGGCATGGAGGAAAGCATCAAGGCCCGGCCGAGGGACTTCGACGCCGCCCTGGCCGCCGCCGGCCGCTTCCAGGACATCTTCGGCCGGGACAACTTCTTCATCGAGCTGCAGAACCACGGGATCGAAGGCCAGCAGCGGATCATGCCCGACCTACTCGAGATCGCCCGCAGCCTCGACGCCCCGCTCCTCGCCACCAACGACGCCCACTACACCCGGCCGGAGCAGGCGCCGGCCCACGATGTCCTCCTCTGCATCCAGACCGGTTCGCTGCAATCCGAGGAGAACCGCCTCAAGTTCTCGGGCGGCGCCGACTATTACATGAAGACGAGCCAGCAGATGCGGTCCCTGTTCCCCGAGGACGAGTTCCCGGGAGCCTGCGACAACACGCTGTGGGTGGTTGAGCGATCGTCGGTGGACCTGGAGTTCGGTCAGATCCTCCTGCCGCAGTTCCCGGTGCCGGCCGGGCACACCGAAGTGTCGTATCTGGAGGAGCTGGTCTACACCGGGGCCAAGGAGCGCTACGGCGATCCCCTCGGCGAGGACGTCCGCGAGCGCATCCAGCACGAGCTCAAGGTCATCGACGAGATGGGCTTTCCCGCCTACTTCCTGATCGTGTGGGACCTGATCCGCTTCGCCCACGAGAAGGGGATTCGCACCGGCCCCGGGCGCGGCTCGGCGGCAGGCTCGATCGTCTCCTACTGCCTGGGCATCACGAGCCTCGACCCGATCCGCTACAAGCTCATCTTCGAGCGCTTCCTCAACCCGGGCCGGCGGCAGATGCCCGACATCGACATGGATTTCGACGAGCGCTACCGGGCCGAGGTCATCCGGTACGCCGCAGAGAAGTACGGCTCCGACCACGTGGCCCAGATCGTCACCTTCTCGACTATCAAAGGAAAGCAGGCCGTCCGTGACGCCGCCCGGGTCCTCGGCCACCCGTACAGCGTCGGGGACAAGCTGGCCAAGGCCATGCCCCCGGCGATCCTGGGCAAGGAGGCCACCCTCGGCCAGGTCCTGAGCGCTCCCGAGCCCGATGCCGACCCCGTGGTGAAGGACTGGTACGCCAACGCCCAAGAGTTGCGCAATCTCTATCAGTCGGACCAGGCGATGCGTGAGGTCGTCGACGCCGCCCTCGGGCTCGAGGGTCTCCGCCGCCAGGACTCCATCCATGCCGCCGCCGTCGTGATCTCCCCCCAGCCTCTCACCGACCTCATCCCGATCCAGCAAAAGGGCGAGGAAGCCGAGGTCGTGACCCAGTACGAGATGGGAGCGGTGGAAGCTCTTGGCCTCCTGAAGATGGACTTCCTCGGGCTCCGCAACCTCTCCATCATCGAACGGACGCTCGAGCTGATCGAGGGTTCCACCGGGAGTCGCATCGACATCGACGACGTCGCCCTTGATGACTCCAGGACCTTCGAGCTGCTGCGCCGGGGCGACACGATCGGCGTCTTCCAGCTCGAGGGCGGGCCGATGCGAGCGCTGATCCGCAGCCTGCAACCCGACAAATTCGACGACGTGGTTGCCCTCGTCGCCCTCTACCGGCCCGGCCCGATGGGCGCCAACATGCACAACCTGTACGCCGACCGCAAGAACGGGCGCAAGCCGATCGAGCCCCTGCACCCGGCGATCACGCCCATCCTCGAAGACACCTATCAGATCATGGTGTACCAGGAGCAGGTGATGCAGGTAGCCCAGGAGATGGCGGGCTACTCCATGGCCGAAGCCGACACCCTGCGCAAGGCGATGGGCAAGAAGATCAAGTCGGTCATGGATGCGGAGAAGGCGAAGTTCGTGGCCGGCTGCGTCTCCCAGGGGCACACCGAGAAGATGGGGGCCGATCTCTTCGACCTCATCGCCCACTTCGCGGGGTACGGCTTCAACAGGTCCCACTCGGCGGCCTATGGCCTGGTGGCCTATCAGACGGCCTATCTCAAGGCCCATTACCCCGCCGAGTCCCTCGCCGCCCTCCTCACGGCGACAAAGCGGGACAAGGACCGCACGGCGGTGTACCTCAACGAGTGCCGCCAGAGCGGCATCGAGGTGCTCGTCCCCGACATCAACGAGTCCGACACGGATTTCACGGTCCGCGATGGGCGCATCCGCTTCGGGCTCTCGGCCATCCGCAACGTCGGCGAAGGAGTGGTCGAGAAGATCATCGAGGCCCGCGCCGACGGGCCGTTCACCGGCTTCCAGGACTTCATCGACCGGGTGGACCCGATCGTCCTCAACAAGCGCACGGTGGAGTCGCTGATCAAGGGTGGGGCGTTCGACAGCCTTGGCACGTCGCGCAAGGGCCTGTTCCTGGTCTACGAGGCGATGCTCGACGCCACCATCGACCGGCGCCGCAACGAGGACATGGGCCAGTTCTCCCTCTTTGCCGAGGGTGATTCGGCGGTCGAGCAAGGGGCGGTGGTGGTTTCGGTGGAGGAGTGGCGCCAGAAGGTGAAGTTGGGGTTCGAGAAGGAGATGCTGGGGCTGTACGTGTCCGACCATCCCCTGCTGGCGGCCCGCACCGCCCTGGCCTCGGTGGCGCCCACGTCGGTGGCCGAGTTGATGGAGATGAAGGACCGGGCCCAGATCACGATCGGCGGTCTGGTCGGGGCGATCACCCGGCGGTGGACCAAGAACGGCGATCCCATGCTCTTCTTCCAACTCGAGGGACTGGAAGGCGCGGTCGAAGCGCTGTGCTTCCCCCGCACGGTCAAGGACGTCGGCCACCTGGTGGTCGAGGACTCGATCGTGATTGTGAGCGGGATGCTCGACCACCGGGGCGACGACGTCAAGGTCATGGTCAAGGACATGCGCGAGTTGGAGATCCGCGACGACCTCCTGGTGCGGCTCTCGGTACCGGCCGCCAGGCTCACCCCCGACGTCGTCACCCGCCTCAAGCGGATCCTCGGCAACCACCCCGGTCAGGCCCAGGTCCTGCTCCAGATGACCACCGACTCCGGCCACAAGGTCCTCCGTCTGTCGGACCAATATCGGGTCGAACCGCGTTCCGCCCTGTTCGCGGAGATCAAGGAACTGCTGGGCCAAAAAGCGATTCTCTGAGGACTGCCTCCCCTCGTTGGTGACTAGTCACTTGGCGCGGAGAGATAGTCAAGATCCCTAGTCACTGTGTCGATAGACCGGCGGTGGTAGGGATACGCAAGGTCTTTTTCACGCTGGCAGTCGTGGGACTCATCGGCACCGCGGTGCCGGCCGGAGCCGTCGACAAGTCGCGGATCGACATCGCCGGCATGTCGTCATGGGCGGCGTCTCTCGAGGTCACGGGCCTCGACGATCCCGACTCCCGCGCAGTCCGAGCCCTGTGGGGTGAGTTCGTGACGGGTCTTCCCGGCCAGGCCCCGTGCCTCCTGGCCAACCCGCCGGTGATCCAGGCCAACGTCGACATGGCCCCCCGGGCGGCATATGCGCCGTCGATCTCGACCCTCTATGTGAAGCCCGGTGATCTCCAGCGGCTGGTCGTCTTCCACGAACTCGCCCACCACCTCGACTTCACCTGCGGCGCCGCCGAGACGATCGGCGAGGAGTTCCGCCAGGCGCAGGGGATCCCGGCTTCCAAACCATGGTGGAAGGACGGGAGCCCGGTGACGTGGCCGGCCGAATACTTCGCCAACGCGGTGGCCGTGTCGCTCGGCGAGGAGAGTCGCCACGGGGTCACCCAAGCCGCCGTGGACGTCGTGGCCGCCTGGACAGGCCCGGTTCAGACGCCGGCCGTCGCCGTTCCGCCCCTCACACTCGGCGAACCCGGCGGAGACGCCCCCC
Organism: Acidimicrobiia bacterium; assembly: GCA_035250025.1. Lineage (GTDB taxonomy): Bacteria > Actinomycetota > Acidimicrobiia > Spongiisociales > ZC4RG35 > DATFFO01. The sequence goes on along the minus strand of DATFFO010000032.1, from coordinate 8,423 downwards.
GGCTCACCTGACCGTTACCAGAGGTCGGGCAAGCCGTCGGCGCTCTCCACCATCGCCGCCAGGGCTTGGCGGTCGGTCGGAGGGTGAGCCTGCCAGGGGATCGTGGCGATGGCCGTCGGATACCGCTCGCCGAACTCGCGGCGGGCGCTGCGCTGGCGGAACGCCTCAGCCGCCCAGCGCTCCAGGTTCTCAACCAGGTTGTTGTGACTCATGGCCGGGGCTTCGGCTCCGATCCACTCTTCGGGCAGGACACGGTTGAACACGACCGCCGCCGGGGCCGAGGCCACAGCCGGCAGCGCCCGGAAGAATCGTACCGCCTCTCGCATGGCCGCCGGCTCGGACGTCGTCACGACCAGGGTCGTCGCCGACTTCATGTGTCGCTCGATCTGGCGGGCGCGCTTGGCGACCCCGTCGTAGGTCGTGCGGAGATCCATCAGGAACTCGGCGATCCGTTCGAGCAGGTTCGCCCCCAGGACCTGGTCCGCCAGCCGCAGCACAGGCTTGGCCGTTCGGTTGAACAGGAAGCGCCGTCCCGGGATTCTCGCCCCTGTGAGCCAGCGGAGCAGGCGTCCCCCCACCAGGTCGGCCATCTGGCCGGGTGCCGTGAAGAAGTCGATGCCGCCCGAAGCCGGGGGCGTGTCGACGATCACAAGGTCCCAGGCGCGTGCATCCAGATAGGTGGCCGCCTGCTCGGCGGCGGCATATGACTGTGAAGCCGGGAAGTGCGACGTGGCGGCGACGAAGAACTCGTTGTCCACCAGCCGATCGGTTACTTCCGGGTCGGCGTGGCGCCGGGCAACCTCCCGCCAGGAGGCGGTGGCGTCGAGCATGGCCGCCCATAACTGCGGTTCTTCTGGATGGGGGCTCGGTTCGTTGGTGAGCTCGATGCCGAGGGCTGTGGCCAACCGCTGGGCGGGATCGACCGTCACGACCAGGGTTCTCAGCCCTGCTCGCGAGGCGGCCACGGCCAGAGCCGCCGAGACAGTCGTCTTGCCCACCCCGCCTGCCCCCGTCACGACCAGGGCCCGGGTCACGGTTCCTCCTCGAGGACGTCGGCCAGGCGCTCGGCCACCTCCGGTGGGGTGTGGGTGCCGAACAGATAGGGGAGCCGCAGGTCGATCTCGAGCCGGGTCGCCCACTCCTGTTGTTCCGACCACAGCGACTGATGGAGGCGTGCAGCCTCGACCATCGGCCCGTCGTCCTCGGGGACCGCCGTCCCCAGGGCAGGCAGGACCCGATTGGCGACGATCGTGACGTCCCCGACCAGCGCCTCCTCCAGGACCCAGCCCTGGGTTTCGGTCGTCTCGACGACCGGCAGCTCTTCCAGCAGGGTGACCAGGACGAGCTGGGCGAGGGCGGGATCGGTGAGGATGGCGTCCATCCACTCGACCTGATCGAGGATGCGACCGGTGGCGACGAGCTGGCGCACGGATCGGGGCGAGCGCAGGAAGCTCCCGATCTGGCCTGTCGGAGGTGCGTCCGCCACCACCACGTCCCATGTGCCCTTCTTCACCTCCCACAGGACCTTTCCCATGGTGACGACCTCCCGCACGGCCGGGGCGGTGGAAGCGAGGGCGTCGAACGCCCTCGCCGCCGGTCCGATGGTCGCCAGGGCCGGGACGCCGATCTGGACGCGGAGGTATTCGATGAGGGCGTCGGCTCGATCGATCGTCAGCGCCTCGAGGCCGTCGCCCACGGGACGCGGGGTGAAGCTCAACTCGGGCTCACCCAAATGGGGCCCGAGGCTCCCGGCGTTGATCATGTCCACGGCCAGCACCCGCGACCCGGTCCGCTTGGCGGCAAAGGCATAGGCGGCGGCGACCGCCGACTTCCCCACACCGCCCTTGCCGGAGACGAGGACGAGGCGGGTCAATCAGGCGCCAAGCGGTATCCGCAGGACCAGATGCCCATCCTCCACGGCCCACTTGGCGTTGGCCACAAGTGAGAAGTCGGTGAAGTCGATCTGGGCTTGTTCCTGGAACTTCTTGCGCTCGGGGCCGGCGACCGGGGGAAGGGGACGATCTTTCACTGCTTCGGCCCGCTCGGCGAAGCGGGAGATCATTGCATCCACATCGAACTCGGCCATTGGCTATCCCGTTGCTCGGCTACCGGCCCAAAGTATCACGCCGCCTGTGGTTCGCCGATGTTGATGTCGTCGGTGATTACCGTTTCTGCCGTGAACGGCGTTGCCCTTCTCCGAATCATCGTCTACATCCTGATCGCCGCCGCCATCATCGTCGCCATCGTGCCGCTGTTGGTCCTCCTCAGCCTCGTCCAGGGCGGCACCGGCTTTGGTCTCTGCCCCGACGGCATCAGCACGTGCCGCAACCCTTACACGGCGGCGCCGGAATTGAGCGCCACCCTCACGATCGGGCTGCTCGTGGTCGTAGGTGCCATCCGCATCCTCATGCGCACGGTTCGCCGGATGCGCAGCGAGACCTACAACGTTTCCGACGAGTCTCCGAAGGTGCGGGAGACCAGGTAGAGGCCGGTGGCGGTGACAGCTGTGACCCCCGCCACCTCCAGGCTCCCCCTGCAGCGCAGCCGCTTGCCGCTGCGGTCGTCCACCCGGCCCGTCACCGTGATATCCTCCTCGTCGACCGCGACTGGCCGGCGGAAGCGCACGTCGAGTGTCCCCGTGACCGCCAGCACACGGTGGGTGAGGATGGCGGCCCACACCATTATCTCGTCGAGGACCGTGGCGGCGAGACCGCCGTGGAGCGTGTTGCCGGCCCCGGCGTGGTGGTCGATCGGGCGGAAGTGGGCCACTGCCACATCGCCCTGGAGATCCGCCGGGCTGAGGTGGAGGCCGACGGGATTGGACGTCCCGCAGGCGAAGCATCCCGGGTACTCCGCTCGGATCTCTTCGACCAGGGCGGCGGTTTCGGGATCGATCATCGGTCTTTTCTACCATCGTCGCCCTCATGCCCGGTGTGCGAGCAGACGGATCCCGACCCTCACCGAGCGAGCGGCGCCGCGCCCGGACCATCTTCGATCGCCTGGTTGCCCGCTACCCGACCATCCGCACTGCTCTCGATTACGAGTCGCCGTGGGAACTGCTCGTGGTGACGGTCCTCTCCGCCCAGACGACCGACGAGAACGTCAACAAGGTGAGACCGGTGCTCTTCGGCCGTTATCCGGGGCCGGCCGAGCTGGCCGAGGCCAACCCCGAGGACGTCGAGCGAATAGTCCACCCGACCGGCTTCTTCCGTCAGAAGACCAAGTCGATCATGGGGCTGGCGGCGGCGGTCGAGGAGGACCACGGGGGTCGCGTGCCGGACACCCTCGAGGAGCTCGTAACGCTGCCCGGTGTCGGGCGCAAGACGGCCTCCGTCCTGCTCGCCGAGGCGTGGGGCAAGCCGGCCATCGCGGTGGACACCCATGTCAGGCGGGTGACGGGGCGGCTCGAGCTCACGATCCAAACCAACCCCGTCAAGATCGAACAGGATCTCAAGGCCCTGTTTCCGGTCGAGACATGGGCGGGACTGTCTATGCGCTTCATCCAGTTCGGGCGGGACGTGTGTATCGCCCGGCGCCCCCTGTGCGAGTCGTGTGAGCTGAGGAGACTGTGCCCGTGGCCACACAAGCCGATCGGCTGACCCGCCGCCGGATCGACCGGAGGATCTTCGCGCTGGCGATCCCAGCCCTGGGGGCCCTGGCGGCGGACCCGCTCCTGTCGCTGGTCGACACCGCCTTCGTGAGCCGACTCGGCACGGTTCCCCTGGGGGCGCTGGGCGTGGATACGGCGATCTTCTCCTTTGCCTTCTTCGCCTTCAACTTCCTCGCCTACGCCACGACGCCGATGGTCGCGAGGCGGATGGCGGCGGGCGATCGGCCCGGGGCGGGCCGCATAATCGTCCAGGCGCTGAGCCTGGCGTTGGGTCTCGGGATCCTCTCCGCCGCCGTCATGTTCGGCGCCGCCGAGTTCCTCGTACGGGCGATGCAGGCCGGTCCCGAGCTAGTAGATCCGGCGGTGTCGTATCTGCGCATCAGGGCGCTGGCCGCCCCTGCCATGTTGATCGTGACCGCCGGCCACGGGGCGTTTCGCGGTCGCCATGACACCCGAACGCCGTTCGGGATCATCCTGGTCGTCAACCTCGTCAACGTCGTCCTCGACCCGCTCCTCATCTTCGGTCTGGACTGGGGCATAGAGGGAGCGGCCATCGCCACCCTCACCGCCCAGATGGTCGGCGCTGCCTGGTTCGTGATTCTCCTGGTCGGAATCGGACGGCGCGAGGCCTGGTCCTGGGCTCGGCCCTCGTGGGCCGAGATCACTCCCATGTTGGGGACCGGGGGAGTGTTAGCTCTGCGGACCCTGTTCATCACTGGGACGTTGGCGGCGGCGACCGCGGTCGCGGCCTCGATCGGATCAGCTCAGGTCGCCGCCCACCAGGTTGTGGCACAGACCTGGCTTTTGTTGGCGATGATCGTCGACGCCCTCGCCATCGCCGCTCAGGCGATGGTTGCCGAGGAGATCGGGAGGGGCGATCGGGAGGCGGCCTCCATGGTGGCGGCGCGCCTGGGACGATGGGGTCTCCTCGCCGGGCTGCTGTTGGCGGCGGCGCTTTTCTTGGGCCGCGGCGATCTGGCCGCCGTCTTCTCTACGGAAGCCGAGGTCGGCGCCCTCATCGTCGGGGCGGCGCTGATCGCCGCCGTCATGCAGCCGGCGGCGGGAGTGCTGTTCGTGGCCGACGGCGTGTTCCTCGGGTTACTCCAGGTCAGGTATCTGGTCTTTTCGACGCTCGCCGGCGCAATCGCCGCCGGCGGCCTGTTGTGGTCAACCGTGGATGCCGGCTGGGGACTGACCGGGGTGTGGTGGGCGATCGCCGCCATGCTGGTTGTCAGGCTGACCGTCCTCATAGCGGCCTACCCGCGAGCCCTGGCGGCCGCTCATTGAGCGGCGCCGGCGGACAGAGGCGCTTCAGACCTCGGTCAGGTCTGCGCCCAGGGTTTCGGGGAGTCGGGACGTGAGGAAGGCGGCGGCAACCATCCCCAGACCGAGGATCGTCATTGTGGTCGGCAACCCGAAACGGTCGATCGTCAGGGAGCTGAGGAGGAGGCCGAGGGCCGACCCGACCGTGGCTAGATAGTTGGCGGCGCTGCCCGAGGCGCCTCGCAGGGATGTGGGGAACAGCTCCGAGCGGTGGGCACCCCCTGCCGGGATGAGGGCGAAGGACCCGAAGGCGGAGACCGCCGCCGTCAGCGCGACGAGAGCCGGGTCGGTCACCCGGTAGAGGGCGAGGCCACCTGCCAGAGCCAGCCCGAGAGCGAGGATGGCGGTCGGGCGGCGCCCCCAGCCATCAGCCAGACGGCCTCCCACGAAGAACCCGGCCCCGCCCACGGTTCCTCCCAGCAAGGTGATGAGCACGGCGGCGCCCGGAGAGAATCCGAGATCTCCGATCAGGCGCTCGGTTGTGAAGGCGAGACCCACGGCCGAAAACGCCGAGGCGAGCAGGGCCGCCAGGCTCACGAGCACGAACCGCCGCTTCCGCTCACCCCGGAGAAGGTCGCCCCAGGGGAGTCGGACGAGCGAGCGGTGGAGGAGGGGGGACTCGGGGATCCGCCGCCACAGGGAGGGAATCATGAGCACCAGGATGAGCGGCAGGCCGTGGGGCAGACGCCAGCCCCATTCGGTCGACTCGGCCAGGGGTAGCGTCAGCAGAGACAGGCCCGCCCCCAGGCTGGCGGCCGCTCCGAAGAAGCTGATGGCGTAGGCCCTCACCCCCGCAGAGACCACTTCCGCCAGGACCACGACACCGAGTGCCGAGACCGAAGCGCCCCCGATGCGGGCGATCGATTGGGCGAGGCCGTAGGCCAATGGACCGGTGGCGAGGGCGCTGGCCCCATTTGCCAGTAGGAGCAGGGTGAGGGCGATCACCAACGGCCGTCGCCGGCCGATGCGGTCGGCGGCCATCCCCAGCAGGACTGCTCCGATGGCCGCCAGCCGGGCGAGTCCGAGAATCAGGCTCATGCCGCCCTCAGTCACCCCGAGGTCGAGTCGGGTGAATGGCAGGAGGGTGGACGCCTGACTCTGAGACCAGCCCATCGCCATTCCCGTTGCCCACAAGAGCGCGATCACCCACCGATCGGACGAAGTGAGGGGCTGGCGGGGGAGGAATGGACGGAGGACGGCGGGGGCGGGCATTCTCTGACGCGAGCGTAGGGCGACCGGCTACCTGAGCCTCTCTGCGACACTTGCACCATGACCGAAGGGCTCGGGCAATCTGCCTTCTTCGTCCAGGCCGTCGTGGCGTTCGGCGGGGGCATCATGTCATTCGTCTCGCCGTGCGTGCTCCCGTTGCTCCCGGGCTATCTGGCCATGATGTCGGGATACTCCACCGCCGAGATCGCAGCGGGCGAGGTGTCGAATTCGAGGATGCTGGGCACGATCGGCCTGTTCGTCGGCGGCTTCACCCTGGTCTTCGCCGCTCTCGGCGCCGGCGCCACCGCCATATCCCGTTTCATGGTTGCCAACCTTCCCGACCTGACCCGCATCGCCGGCGTGGTGATCATCGTCGCCGGCCTCCTCATCGTGGCGCTGGCGGTCTCCGAGCGGGGCCCGCTCGCCGCTCTCAACCGAGAGCGCCGGTTCCAGGTGCGCCCGGCCCGGCTCGGGAGGTGGGCGCCGCCGGTGATGGGGATGGCATTCGCCTTCGGGTGGACTCCCTGCATCGGACCGATCCTCACGGTGGTCCTGGCCACGGCCGCATCCCAGGAAACGGTGGGCCGTGGCGTCGGGCTCCTGATCGCCTACTCCCTCGGCCTCGGCGTGCCTTTCCTCGTGGCCGGGCTCGGGTTGATGAAGGTGTTCGGTCGTCTGCGCCGCTGGCTCAGACCCATAAATATCGTGTCCGGACTGGCGTTGGCTGCCTTTGGAGTGGTGATGCTGACGGGGAATCTCTCGGTGTGGTCGGCGGAGCTGTCGCGCTGGTTCCTCGACGTTCCCTTCCTTCGCCGACTCGCCAACGTGTGACATCGGAGACGGCATCCCCGCCGGTACGATGGCTGGGTGCGGCAGTACCAAGACCTCCTGGAGCGGATCCTCGATGAGGGGGTCGAGAAGTCCGACCGAACCGGCACCGGCACGCTTTCGATCTTCGGCCACCAGATGCGCTTCGATCTCGGGGCCGGCTTTCCCGTAGTCACCACGAAAAAGGTCCACCTGCGATCGGTGATAGCCGAGCTGTTCTGGTTCCTGCGCGGCTCCACCAACGTCGCTTGGCTCCAGGAGCGAGGCGTGACGATCTGGGACGAGTGGGCCGACGCCGATGGCGAGCTGGGCCCGGTCTACGGCTACCAGTGGCGGTCGTGGCCGACGCCCGACGGCGACCACGTGGATCAAATCGCCCGTGTAGTCGAGTCCATTCGGACCAACCCCGACTCGCGACGTCACATCGTCAGCGCCTGGAACGTGGCCGACGTCGACGAGATGGCCCTGCCGCCTTGCCACACCCTCTTCCAGTTCTACGTCGCCGACGGCAGGCTCAGCTGCCAGCTCTACCAACGCTCCGCCGATGTCTTCCTGGGCGTGCCGTTCAACATCGCCTCCTACGCCCTCCTCACCCACATGGTGGCTCAAGTGACGGGACTGGAGCCGGGGGACTTCGTACACACCCTGGGCGACGCCCACCTCTACACCAACCACCTCGACCAGGCCCGTCTCCAACTCGAACGTCAGCCGCGGCCGCTTCCTCGTCTGCGTCTGAATCCGGCCCGTCTCGCCCTCGACGAGTTCGACCTCGGCGACGTGGAGATCGAGGGCTACGACCCTCATCCCGCCATTCGGGCCCCGATCGCCGTCTGAGGGCCCTTGAGCATCGTCATCGTGGCCGCCGTGGCCCGCAACGGGGTGATCGGCAATCGCGGTGGGCTTCCCTGGCATCTCCCCGAGGACCTGGCCCGCTTCAAGCGGCTCACCATGGGCCACACCATGGTGATGGGCCGGAAGACCTTCGATTCGATCGGCCGCGTGCTGCCCGGACGTACCAGCGTCGTGGTCACCCGCCAGCCCAATTGGACCGGTCCCGACAGGGTTGTCGTGGTGGGCTCTTTGGAGGAGGGCCTGGGCGCGGCCGCCGCCCGCGACGACGACGCCTTCGTGGTCGGAGGAGAGGAGATCTTCCGTCATGCCCTCGACCTGGCCGACAAGATGGAGCTGACCGAAGTCCACGCCGAGCCCGAAGGCGACGCCTTCTTCCCGCCGGTCGATTGGACCCAGTGGCAGGAGACCGACCGCGAAGACCGCCCCGGCTACTCCTACGTAACGTACCTCCGGGCGTGATGGTGGTTTTGTGAAAACGGAATCTCGGCTCCATGCCGAGATTCCGCTCACAGAAGGAGCTTGCCCAACGGACCGGTACCCTGGGGTTGATGGATGTGCGACCCGGGCGAGAGGAGTTTCAAAGGCTGGCTGCGGAGCATTC
>DATFFO010000031.1:0-17457 GCA_035250025.1 Acidimicrobiia bacterium | reverse complement strand
GGTCGATATCGAGGGTGGCCGCCTCCGGAAGCAAGCGCCGCAAGGCCCCGATCGTGAGGAAGCTGGCCAGCCACCCGAAGGCCTCCGGTTGGCGCACCCAGACGCCCACGTTGGCGTCACCCCCCTTGTCGCCCGAGCGGGTCCCGGCCACCGCGCCGAGCGGTACCCGGACCGTGACGCCCGGCGGATCAGGGGAGAAAGCGACATCCTCGTCCTCGATCGCGCCCGGCCCGTCGCCGAGGGTGCCAGGGACGGACCAGGTCCTCCCGGCGATGGACACCTGGGCCGGCACATCGGGTCCCGGCACCGTGGCGGGCCAGTACACCGCGTATGGCGAGGCGTCGCCTGGCGGCTCGGCCAGGAAGAACCCCGGATAGCTCGCCAGGGCGAGCTCGACGGCGGTGCCCGAGAAGTGCCGGCCGACCTTGTCAGGGTCGAGGTCCGTGACCGTGACGCTGAGTCGCGCCATCGCCGCCTCGTTCGACGCCGGGTCAGCCACCTCCTCTCCCAGCACGCGCACTTCGGCAGAGGCGAACGAGTGGCGGCCACCCGTCGCCGCCCACAGGGCGTCCTCGGCGGCGGCCGCCTTCTCTCGCACCTGCAGTCCGGTGATGACGAAGTTGACCTGATTGCGGTAGCCCCCCAGGCGGTTCACGGCCACCTTGAGCGTTTCCGGCGGAGGCTCGCCGACGACCCCGTCGACGCGGACTCGGTCCTCGCCATCACCCGTGAGGCGGATCGTGTCGAAGCGGGCGGTGACGTCTGGGCTGAAGTAGCGATGGCCCCCGATCTCATAGAGAAGCTGGGCCGTCACGGTTTCCGGCGTGACCATCCCCCCGGTTCCGGGATGCTTGGTCACGACGAAGGACCCGTCCTCGGCCAACTCGACCAGAGGAAAGCCGACGTGGTCGAGACCCGGCACCTCGGTGAAGAAGGAGAAGTTCCCGCCGCTGGCCTGGGCGCCGCATTCGATCACGTGCCCGGCCACCAGCGCCCCGGCCAGCCGGTCCCAGTCCTGGCGCGACCAGCCGAAATGATGGGCGGCGGGTCCCATCACGAGGGCGGCATCGGTGACGCGCCCGGTCACGACGAGATCCGCCCCCTCGTCGAGCGCCGACGCGATCCCCCAACAGCCCAGATAGGCGTTGGCAGTCACCGGTTCGAAGTCGGCGGCTGCCAGCGCGGAGCCGTCTGCGAACGACCTGATGTCGAGCTCGCCGAGCCGCTCCATCAGGTCGTCGCCGGTCACGGTGGCGATGGTCGGAGTCAGCCCGAGGCGGGCGGCGAGAGTGCCGAGGTCGTCGGCCAGCCCGGCCGGGTTGAGGCCTCCTGCGTTCGACACGATCTTGATGCCCCGGTCGAGGCAGGTGCCCAGGACGTCCTCCATCTGCCCCAGGAAGGTACGGGCGTAGCCGCCCCCCGGATCCTGGGATCGATGCCGCCAGAGCAGAGCCATGGTCAACTCGGCCAGGTAGTCGCCGGTCAGGTAGTCGATCGGCCCTCCCTCCACCATCTCCCGAGCCGCCGACCGCCGGTCGCCGTAGAACCCCGAGCAGTTGGCGATGCGGATCACCGGGGGGACGATAGAAGCGCTGCCGTCCGACGTCGCCGATACCATCCCCGCCGATGACCGGCCCCCGGACCCGCCTGCTCGAACACCTGCGAGCTCATTCGCTCCGCACCGACGGCCCCTTCACCCTCGCTTCCGGACAGGTGGCCGATTGGTACATGGATGCCCGTCAGACCGCCTTCTCAGGCTCGGGGGCACCGCTGGTGGCGGCGGCTGTGCTCGAGGTCCTTCTCCCCGACGTCACCGCGGTCGGCGGCATGACGATGGGGGCCGACCCCATCGCCGTCGCCACCGCCACTCTCTCGGGGGGAGCCGTCGATGCCTTCTCCATCCGCAAGGCTGCCAAGGACCATGGCACCGGTGGCCGCCTCGTGGGGCCGGTCGGTAGCGGCAGGAGGGTGGCCATCGTGGAGGACACGACCACCACCGGTGCCGCCTTCCTCGAGGCGGTTGACGTGGCCCACCAGGCAGGGTTGGAGGTCCGTCAGGCCATCGTCCTATTCGATCGGAGCGGCGGTACCGTGGAGGCCCTGATGTCGGCCCGCTCGCTCACATATGTCGCCCTCGCCACCCCCGCCGAACTCGGAGTGAGCTTGTGACCTCCGAGGACGTCACCCACCTCGACGCGCCGCGTCCGGAGTCGCTCGATGCCCCCGATGCGGTGCCTGAGCGCCTGATCGAGCCGCTGGTGGTCCGTCGGTCCACGATCCGCACATGGGTGGCGTCACTGCTGGCCGTGCCGATGATCGTGATAGGGGTCGATGTGCTGTGGAGACAGCGCATCGTCGCCTGGCTCACCGCCCGCATCTTTCCTGACGAACCCCAGTTGCTGGAGGCGAGGGATGAGATCTGGGCGACGGCGATGGTCGTGATCGGGGGAGCAGTGGTGCTGTGGGGGCTGAAAGAGCTGTTCTTCCCCGCCCCCATGCTGCGCACCGACGATTCCGGCGTCCATGTCCGGATGATGGGACCTTGGCGTCCAGCCACGCTTCTGCCGTGGACGACACTCCACGACATCGACGCCGGCACCCTCGAAGACGACGGAGATCCGATCGAGGTCCTCATCATCGAAGTCAAGGACGCGGCGCTTCTTCCGGAGAATCCATGGGCCGCTCGCCGGTTCGACCGCCATACCGTGGCCCTCTTCTCCACCGAATGGGAGATGCGGGCCGACGTCGTTGCCGTCCGTGTCGCCGAGCAGGCCGTGGTGGTCGCCCGCCATTCTCCGCCGTTGCCGTGAGGCTCGGAGCCCACACCCCGGGTAAGCGACCGCTGGAGGAGGCGGCCGCCCGCCAAGCCGACGTCGTGCAGATCTTCCTCTCCAATCCGCAGTCGTGGAAGAAGCCACCGCCGCGCACCGATGCCGCCGAGCTGGCGGCCAGCCCCATCCCGATCTACGTCCACTCGCCGTACCTCATCAACGTCTGCGCAGACAACAACCGGGTGCGGATACCGAGTCGCAAGATCCTCCAGGAGACCTGCGACGCCGCCACCGAGATCCGGGCGGCCGGGGTGGTGGTCCACGGTGGCCATGTCACCGGCGACGGCGACGTGTCCGAGGGCTTCCTGCGCTGGCGCAAGGCCCTCGAGCAGGTGGACTCCGAGGTCCCGATCCTGATCGAGAACACCGCCGGTGGCGACAAAGCGGTCGCCCGGCGGCTCGACGCCCTGGCCGGTCTGTGGCAGGAGATCGGGGAGTTCGGAGTCGGGTTCGTCCTCGACACCTGCCACTCGTGGGCGGGGGGAGAGCCGATGGACGAGCTCGTGAGCCGCACACTGGTGGCGACCGGGCGCATCGACCTTGTCCATCTCAACGACTCGCGCGATCCGTTCGACTCGCGGCGGGATCGCCACGCCAACCTGGGGACCGGGGAGATCCCGGAGGCGGACATGGCAGCGGTGGTGGCCGCCGTCGATTGCCCGATCATCGTCGAGACCCCGGGCACGGCGGCCGACCACGCCGCCGACCTCGCCTGGGCCCGGTCCGTGGTCAGTCTCCGATAATCGGTCGTCAGTCCGACCGATTACCGATGGCCGTTTACCGGTTACCATGAACTCACCGTCCCATCGGACACGGGCGACCGCGCACGGCGGCCGAGGTCCCCCATCGACGGTCAACCGAACACCGACTACATCCCCCAACCCGTCGTGGTGGGGAGAGAGGAGTCCCGATGGGTGACAAGATCACCGTTCCGATGGTGCGGGCCCGCAAGGGGGGCACCAAACTGGCCATGGTCACGGCCTACGACTATCCGTCTGCCCGCATCGCATCCGAGGCCGGTGTCGACATGGTCCTGGTGGGAGATTCCGTCGCCAACGTGATCCACGGCATGGAAGACACGCTCGGCGTTGACATCGACATCATGGTCCTCCACGCCAAAGCGGTGACGCGGGCCAAACCCGATCCGCTGGTGGTGGTCGACATGCCCTGGCTGAGCTATCACATCTCCCGCGAGGACACGCTGCGCAACGCCGGCCGTCTCGTCCGCGAGGGTGGGGCGGAAGCGGTGAAGCTCGAGGGCGGAGCAAGGCGAGCGCCGATGATCGAGGCGATCGTGGGCGCCGAGATCCCGGTCCAGGGCCACATCGGCCTCACGCCCCAGTCGGTGCATGCCATGGGTGGTTACAAGGTCCAGGGCCGGGAACTGGAGGCGGCGCGTGGTCTCATCCAGGACGCCAAGGAACTGGAGTCGGCCGGCGTCTTTTCGATCGTGCTCGAAGGGGTCCCGGACCTGGTGGCGCGAATGATCACCGAGCAGGTGTCCGTGCCGACGATCGGCATCGGGGCGGGACCCCACACGGACGGCCAGGTGCTGGTGTACACCGACATGCTCGGGCTCGGCTTCGGCCACTACCCCAAGTTCGTACGGACCTACGAGGACCTGAGGAAACGAGCCATCGACGCCACTGCTGCCTATGTCGCCGACGTCCGTTCCGGCGCCTTCCCGGGCGAACAGGAGACCTACCACCTGGCCGACGAGGTGGCGTCCGAACTGGAGGGCGGATCCGCCGCCGTGCGTTGACGTTGGCGGCCGGCGTCGCCGTCGCCGCCGGGTGCGGGACTTCCGCTCCCGGCGGTGTCGCGTCGACGTCTGAATCGACGGCGGTGTCGACGACGGCCGTCGTCTCGACCCGAGAGGTGGAGGTCGACACGGGTGACCTGGTCGACCCCGCCATCCGAACCATCACAGTGGACGGCACCGACTATCTCGTTGCCTTCGCAGATCAGCCGGAGGCACGGGCCCGGGGGCTCATGGGAGTGGAGGATCTCGGCGACCTCGACGGGATGCTGTTCGACCTCGAAGTGGAGCGGGACGCGAACTTCGTGATGCGCGACACCCTCATCCCGCTCGATATCGTCTTCTTCGCCGCCGACGGTACCGGCCGGACCATGCTCACGATGGAGCCCTGTCGCGCCGAGCCCTGCCCTACCTATCCCAGCGGCGCCCCGGTCAGGTTCGCCCTCGAGGTGCCGGCGGGCACCACCGAACTCTCGGCCGACTCGGTCCTGGTAGTGCCCTGACCTTGGCTTCCCGGCCGAGCGCCGGTACAATCCAGCGTCCGGCGCCGACCTCGCGCGGTCGGCCCCGTGAGACCCCTGCTCCACCAGGATCCGGCGATGCCGCCGTGAGCCGAGTGGGGCCTTCCGTACCGGATGTCCACAGGAGGTGACACCAACATGCGCGGTTATGAAGTGATGACGATCCATCGGCCGGAACGGGCCGAGACCGACGTCCAGGCCAAGGTGAAAGAGGTCCAGGACTTCCTCACCAGCCGGGGAGGAACCATCTCCGGCACCGACCTCTGGGGCAAGCGCCGCTTCGCCTACGAAATCAACCACGTCACCGAGGGTTTCTACTCGGTGGTCTCGTTCGAGGCCGACACGTCGGCCATCGACGATCTCGACCGGGTTCTGACACTGGCCGACGACGTCGTCCGCCATAAGATCGTTCGCCCGGGAGCCTGACAACCCTCTGGATGTTGTCGTGGCCGTCCGGCATAGTCGGACAGCGCGACGGTCCTGGGAAGGAGACACACAGATGTCCAACAACGTGACACTCATCGGCAACCTGGTGGACGACCCCGAACTGAGGTTCACACCGTCGGGTGTGGCCATGGCCAAGCTGCGCTTCGCCGTCAACCGGCGCTGGCGCGACCAGGCCGGCGAATGGCAGGAAGACACCAGCTTCTTCACCGGCACCTGCTGGCGCGACCAGGCCGAACAGGTGGCCGAGTCCCTCCAGAAGGGCACCCGGATCATCGTGACCGGGCGCCTCGAGCAGCGTTCCTGGGAGACCGAGCAGGGCGACAAGCGCTCGGTGGTGGAGATCCAGATCGACGAGGTCGGCCCCAGCCTGCGCTGGGCCACCGCTTCCGTGAACCGCACCGAGCGCACCGGCGGCAGTGGTGGCGGCGGCGGCGGCGGTGGCGGCGGTGGCGGAAACGGCGGCGGCAATCGCCCGGTTCCGCCGGGACCGGTGGCCCGCGAAGAGTACGGGCCCGACGAGGCCCCCTTCTGATCTATTAGGAGATTTGAACATGGCAAGAAAGACAACCCAGGAGCGCACCGGGACCCGCCGGCGTCGCGGCCCCAACGACATGCGGCGCATGAAAAAGAAGGTGTGTCAGTTCTGCAAGGAGCCGAACACCGTCATCGACTGGAAGGATGTGGCGCTGCTGCGCAAGTTCATGTCCGACCGCGCCAAGATTCGCTCGCGCCGGGTGACGGGCAACTGCCCCCACCACCAGCGTGAGGTGGCGATGGCGATAAAGAATGCGCGCGAGATGGCGCTGCTCCCATACGTGGCGACGCGATGAGGCTGATCCTCACATCCGACGTGCCCGAACTGGGCAAGAAGGGCGACGTCGTCGACGTGTCCGAGGGCTATGGGCGGAACTTCCTTCTACCGCGTAAGAAGGCGGTCAAGGCCACCGAGGGCGCCGTGCGCACGGCCGACGCCATGCGCAAGGCCCGGGACGAGGCCGAACAGCTGGCCCGCGAGCAGGCCGAGAGGATCGCCACCCAACTGGTCGGCACCCGGGTCGTCCTCGCAGCCCAGGCCGGCGACGAGGGCAAGCTCTACGGGTCGATCGGCATTGGAGACGTCGTCGAGGGCATCCGCAAGTTCACCGGCGTCGAGGTCGACCGCAAGACTGTCGTGCTCGGCGAACCCATCCGGGCTATCGGCCTGCATGAGATCCAGGTCAAGCTCCATCCCGAGGTGGAGTTCCCGATCACCCTGGACGTGATCCCCGCCTGATCCGGGACGTGGGGCGCTGACCCAGGTCGCCACTGCGGATTTCGCGGTCTGGGGCCCGATTGTTCGTCCCTGGAGAAAACCCCGCCGTCCCCCCTTGAATGGTTTTCCCGACCCCCCATCCGTGGGGTAGGTTGCGGTCACTTCCTCATGGCGGCCGTTTCCGGCGCGCTTTCCGTCATACCCCACAGGTAGGAATCGACCCCATGGATGAAGTGAGATGACCACCGACACGTCGCCATCGCGGGCCGGCAGCCGTGTCCCCCCTCATTCACGGGAAGCCGAGGAGTCGGTGCTGGGGGCGGTCCTCCTTTCCCTCGACGCCGCCAACGAGGTCATGGACCGGCTCGCCTCGGACGACTTCTATGTGCCCGCCCACGGGTCGATCTACGAGGCGATGCGGCGTCTCTACGACGCCAACCAGGCCATCGACGCCGTCACGCTCTCCGAGGAGCTGCGCCGGGCGGGGGAGCTGGAAAAGGTGGGAGGCGTCTCCTATCTGACCCGCCTCGTCGACGTCGTACCCGTCACCTCCAACGTCGAGTACTACGCCAGCATCGTCGAGGAGAACGCCCGTCGCCGTGACCTGATCCGGGCGGGGGGCTCGGTGACCTCCATCGCCTTCGACCTCGACGACGAGATCCACTCGGTGATGGACCGCGCCGAGCAGGCCGTGCTGGGCGTCGCCGAGAAGCGCGCCTCCCAGAGCCTCCTCGAGGTCGGCCCCCTCTTCTCCCAGGTGTTGGAGCAGATCGAACTGCTCGAGCAGCAGGGATCGGACATCACCGGTCTCGCCACCGGATTCCGCGACCTCGACAAGAAACTGGCCGGGCTCCAGAACGCCAACCTCGTGATCATTGCCGCCAGACCCGCCATGGGAAAGTGCCTGGCGGGCGGCACGATGCTCACCGACGCCAAGACCGGCGAACGTTTCACTATTCGGGACCTGGTCGAGAACCCTGATCGTGAAACGGTCCATCTCCATGCGCTCGACGAGGCGTCGCTGAAGCTGACCACCGTCACGCCATCTGACTTCCTCGCCCAGGGACGTCAGACCACGTTCCGGCTGCGGACCCGTCTCGGTCGTCAGATCGATGTGACCGAGAATCATCCCTTCCTGACCCCCGGAGGTTGGAAGCCGCTCAGTCGTCTCGTGGTCGGAGAATCGGTCGCCGTTGCCAGCGAGCTCGGCGAGGCCCTTGGGTCTAACCGCCTTCGGGCCCTGGCCTCATCGGACGTCATTTGGGATCCGGTCGTGGCGATCGAACCCGCCGGAATTCAGGAAACGTACGACCTGACGATCCCTGTTCACAGCAACTTTCTGGCCAACGACATCGTCGTCCATAACTCAGCAATCGCGCTCAACATCGCCGCCAACGCTGCAGTCCAGGGCAAGCCGGTGGCGATATTCAGCCTCGAGATGTCCAAAGAGGAACTGGTCCAGCGCATCCTGTCGTCAGTGGGCCGGGTCGACTCGATGAAGCTGCGCTCCGGCCAGCTCGGTCCGCTGTGGCAGCGGGTCGTCGATGCCGCCTCCCGCATGTACAAGGCACCGATCTTCATCGACGACTCGCCCATCGTGACCGTCACGGACATCCGCGCCAAGACCCGCCGGTTGAAGCGCAAGTCGGGCCTCTCCCTGGTGATAGTCGACTATCTCCAGTTGATGCAGGGGTCCTCTCGGGAGAACCGTCAGCAGGAGATCGCCGAGATCAGCCGCAACCTCAAGAACCTGGCCCGCGAGCTCGACGTGCCCGTTATCGGCATCTCCCAGCTCAACCGGTCTCTCGAAGCGCGAGAGGACAAGCGACCCCGCCTGTCGGACCTACGCGAAAGTGGTTGCATGCCCGCCTCCACTCGTCTGGTGAGAGCCGACACCGGGGCCGAGGTCACACTCGGAGAGCTCGTCCTCTCGCAGGAACAGCCGCTGGTCTGGTCCGTGGATAACAACTGGCGTCTGGTTCCCCGCCGGCTTCTGAAGACATTTCCTTCGGGGATCAAGCCCGCCTACCGGCTGCGCACCGCCTCCGGCTACGAGGTCGAGGCCACCGCCAACCACAAATTCCTGACGGTCGACGGCTGGACCCGTCTCGATGAGCTGCAAGCCGGCTCCCATTTGGCCGTACCCAGACTGGAGCATGATCCGGTGGAGGGAACCCCACGCTGGGACGAAGACGAGCTCGTGCTCCTCGCCCACTTGCTCGGCGACGGGTCCATAGGACCAACCGTTAGGTATGCCACTTCCGATCCCGCCAACAGGGACGTCGTCGAGCAGGCCGCTTTCCGGCGGTTTGGAATCTCATGCAACGCCCAGCTGCAAAAGAACACCTGGCAGCTCCACCTGGCGTCGCCCTATCGCCTCACCCACGGACGCCACCACCCGATCCGGAATTGGCTGGAGCCGCTGGGCCTTTGGGGTTCCCGCTCTCATGACAAGTTCGTTCCGTCACAGGTCTTCGGACTGGCCGCGGACCAGGTCGCGCTCTTCCTTCATCATCTATGGGCCACCGATGGGTCGATAACCCTGAGCCGCAACGGCCGGGGACCGCTGGTCCGGATCTACTACGCCACGACGAGCCGGCGGCTGGCCGAAGACGTACGTCGCCTGCTACTCCGTTGCGACATCCGGGCACGGGTGGCGACGGCGCGCAAGCGTGGATATCGAGATTCCTACCACGTCCGAATCAGCGGCCGCGACGAGCTCGTCAGGTTCCTCGATCTCGTCGGGAGCCACGGAGCCCGCGGGGAGGTGGTGCCGCAGGCGCGGGCCATACTCGAGAACATTCGGCCCAACCCGAATGTGGATCTCGTCCCATGGGAGGTTGCCACCCAGGTCAAGGCCAGCGCCCAGTCGGTCGGAGTCACCCACCGTCAGCTGGCATCTGCGCTCGGCGAGGGCTATCCGGGGGCCTACCTGCTGGGGACGGCGCATCGCCCACGACGCTTCTCACGTCAACGTCTGCGTCGGATGGCCGAGACCCTGTCGGATCAAACACTCATGGATCTGGCGACGTCCGAGGTGTTCTGGGACCAGATAGTCGAGATAACGCCTATCGGCGACGTACCCACCTTCGACGCCACGGTGGAGGACACCCACAATTTCGTCGCCAACGGGGTCATCGCACACAACTCGCTCGAGCAAGATGCTGACGTCGTGATGTTCATATATAGACACGAGTACTACCACCCCGAAGATCAGGAGAACAAGGGCCTGGCCGAGGTGATCATCGCCAAACATCGCGCCGGCGCCACCGGAACGGTGAGGATGACCTTCCTGCCCGAGTTCACCCGCTTCGCCGATCTGGGACGCGACGTCACGTAACACGATGGCGGGCAGCTCGCGCATGAGCGCTGCCAGGGGCGGCGGTCCCCGCCTCCGGGCATACTTCACACACCTTGAGACCTGACTCGAACGACGTAGCCGCTCGGCGCCGAACTGCCGCCGAGGTACAGATCAATCGGGTGTTGGCCGTGCTGGCCCGGATCGAGAGGAAGTCGCCTGCCCTTCCGGTTGGGCTGCCGACCGTGATGGAGGTGAGTGGCCGCCAGGCCGTGAACCCGGCGATTCCCCCGCCTGAACTTCCGATTCCCGACGAGGGCGCGGGCCGAGGCGATCGCGAGGTCACCGGGACCGAGCCCTCCACGACGGCCGCCGGCCTGGTGCGGCTGGCCAAGTTCAGCACACCCACCCAGACCCGGGCGACTGCTTTCTACTGGCGGTTGGACCATCCCGTAGTCGTGCGTGTGACGATCGCACGTCCGGGGAGACAGCCGCGCCGGCGGGCCGCTCTCACAGCCCGGGCGAGGATCGGCCTGCCCCATCTCATGCGAGCTCCCGAACTGCTGGACCACGGGAGGACGCTGCAGGCGGCATACGTGGTCGAGCAGCTCGTGTTCGGTGCTCATCCACGTTCCGTTCCAGACAAGCAGCAGTTGGGAGAGGAGGTAATCGATACCCTCTTCGAGACGTTCGGGCAGATCGATCTCCGGGCCGCCAGCGAGAAGACGCATCCTGCCACCCAGGAACGTCTCGGCCGGCTGCTGAGACTGGTCCCATTCGTCGAAGGATGGCCGACGGAGTCCGATCTGTTGTCGGCCGTCGCCCGGCTGGTCGACGCCAAGCGCCCGCTCCCCACCGGGTGGACCCACGGCGACGTGGTGTTCTCCAACCTCATCCGGGACCCGCACGGAGTCGTGTACCTGATCGATTGGGAGAATGCCGGCGTCCGACCTGTGGTCGCCGACCTCGCCAAGGTGGCCGCCGCCATGCCAGGCACCTCAGGTCTCGAGCGCGTCCTCGCCCGGGGGCCGGGATCTGCGCTGGAGGCGGCGCAGGGCGGGATGATGCTCGCCGAGCAATTGACCCGTTACTACCTCCAGGAGCTCTCATGGTGGGAGCCGAAGTATCGGCGGGCTCAGCAGACCGATCGGATGCCGACCTTCGAGGCGTGGGTGAGACGCCGGATGGAACTGACGGCGATCCTCCTGGCGGCATGAGCCAGACGTCGACGCAGAAGCGGCCGCATCCGGGATCAGTGGGGGTGTTCCCCCATTGTGTCCGGAGGCCGGAGTCGGCACTCTGGCTGCCATGGAAGGCTTCCTCAGCTCCCTCGACCCGTGGGTCGTGTATTTGGTCGTCGGCACGCTGGCATTTGGCGAATCCGCCGCCTTCCTTGGCCTGATACTGCCGGGGGAGGTGGCGCTGGTAGGGGCGGCGGCGATCGCCTCGGCCATCGGCGTAGATCCGTTCATCCTCGCGGTCGTGGCGGCGGCCGCCGCCTCGGTGGGTGGCCTGGTGGGCTACGAGGTCGGCCGCCGTTACGGGCGTCGCCTGGTGGCATGGGACCCGATCGCCCGTCGGCTCGGCGGGGCGCTGGGCCGGTTGGCCGATCGGATCGCCGCGGCCCGGTCGGCGATGGCCCTGGTGGTGGCGGGGCGGTTCAATCAGGTGACGCGGGCTGCGGTCCCGGCATTGGCAGGTATGGCGCCGATGCCCTGGTACCGCTTCGCCGCCGCCAACGCCATTGGCGCTGTCCTCTGGAGCACGGCGTTCACGACCATCGGGTTCCTGGCCGCCGAATGGTGGAGGGAGTCTTCGGGTCCGTTCCAGGCGGTGCTGGCGGCGGGCGTCGCCGCCGCCATTGGGGGATGGGTCGCCCTCAGCCGACAGCGGGCGGGCGGTTCGTCCTGACGGATACAGAACGGCCCCGGCGGTGGCGCCGGGGCCGTTCACTCTCCACGGAGATTGGCAAGACCGGAGGAGGAAGGAACTCCGAGGAAGGAGGACTATCTCCGTAGTTGTCTGGTCTCTATCGGCGGAATCGGGTCGGTCTTTAGCCGAAGTCGCGGTGGGACCGGCTGGCAGTCGGGCCTGCTTGTCCCTGGTACTTGGAGCCCAGCTCGGGCGAGCCATACGGATGGTCGGCGGCGGTGGTCATCTGGTAGAAGCTGATCTGGCCGATCTTCATCCCGGGATAGATGGAGATCGGGAGTGTGGCCACGTTCGACAGCTCGAGGGTTATCGCCCCCTCGAAGCCGGGATCAATGAATCCTGCCGTCGAGTGAATGAGGAGCCCGAGGCGTCCCAGCGACGACTTTCCCTCCAGCCGGGCGACCACGTCGCCGCCCAGCCGCACCCGCTCGAGCGTTGCCCCGAGCACGAACTCGCCCGGGTGGAGCATGAAGGCCTCGCCCTCGTCCACTTCGATCAGACGCGTGAGGTCGTCCTGGGGGGAACGGGGGTCGATTGCCGGGTGCCGGTGATTCTGGAAGACGCGGAAGCCACGGTCCACGCGGAGATCGACGCTCGATGGCTGCACGTAGGAGGGCTCGAAGGGATCGAGAGCGATCCGCCCTTCGGCGATGGCTTCGTTGATCGATCGGTCGGAGAAGATCACGGCGGCGGATGGTACTCCCGGTCGCTGATGAGACCGTGGGGCCTCGATCCTGTTAGACATCCCAGGTGCGATTCGGATTGGATGTCGCCCAGCAAAGAGTTCCGTGGCCGGAGCTCACATCCCGGGTTCGTTTTGCCGAGGACCTCGGCTTCGACGGGGTGTGGGGGTTCGACCATTTCCAGCCCATGTACGGCCAGGGACCGGGGGAGTGTTTCGAGGGCAACACCACGTTGGCGGCATGGAGCGGCGCCACGTCCCGGATACGCCTCGGATTGCTCGTGACCGGCTTGACCTATCGCCATCCCGCCATCTACGCCGCCGAGGCCATCACCCTCGACCATGCCTCCGAGGGACGCTTCGAGCTCACCTACGGGGCGGCGTGGTACGAAAGGGAGCATCGCCAGCTCGGCATCCCGTTCCCGGCCACGAAAGAAAGAGTCGATGCCTTCGAAGAGGCCGTGCAGATCGTCCTGGGGCTCCTGACCACTGATGGCTTCAGCTTCGAGGGGCGCCACTTCCAGGTCGCCGACGCCACCCTCAATCCCAAGCCCGTCCAACAGCCGCATCCGCCCCTCTGGATCGCCGCCAAGGGTGAGCAGCGGATGATGCCGATCGCCGCCCGCTATGCCGATGTCTGGCACTGCTACGGCACTCCGGACTCACTCCGCGCCAAGTCCCAACGCATGTCCGACCTGGCCGAGGGCTTCGGTCGGGACCCGG
The DNA here is from genome assembly GCA_035250025.1 of Acidimicrobiia bacterium. GTDB lineage: Bacteria > Actinomycetota > Acidimicrobiia > Spongiisociales > ZC4RG35 > DATFFO01. Next base: position 4,012 of record DATFFO010000031.1, on the reverse strand, counting down.
CCACCCTCATGCGTTGCTCGTCGATCTCACTGGAGGACGACCTCGACGACATCGCCCGTACGATCGACGCCTTCGAAAAGTTGGGGTTCGAGTATCTGGTCTGTGGCTGGCCGGCAGGAGGGCGGTCGGTCATAGAACCGTTCGCCGGCCGCTTCGTCTCACTGACCTGAAGGGTCAGGCACCTTCCGTGCACCGTTTTGGCTCACATATCGCGCGCCTACGCGCTGGATATGTGAGCCAAATGGGAGCGGGTGAAGGGAATCGAACCCTCGCTCCGAGCTTGGGAAGCTCGTGTTCTACCATTGAACTACACCCGCGGGCGTGGGCGTCAGGATACCGGATGCTCAGATCGATGCCGCCAGCACGGTCCACAGCGCCACCGTGGCCACGATCACCCCGACGAGCCGCAGCTCGCCCCAGATCGGGTTCCTGGTCGGCGCGAAGCAGGCGATGGCGTTCAACATGACGTGAACCCACAGGCCCAAGGTAAGAATCATTTCAGCCTCTTTGTCCTTATACCGCACGCTAACCGCTACGAAACTCCTGCGGGGATAGGGCTCCGGGACGGGTACCATGAGTACACGGTCGAAGCACCGTTCACTCTTCCTCGCGGAGCGTCCAGCCGGTATCCCGGCGTCTGCCAGAACCAGTGATCGCAACCGCTCGCTCAGTTCGGGCGATCAAAGGAGATGGAATGAAGCACGCCCGCAGCGCCTCGATAGGGATCGTGGCGACTTACCCCCCCAGGCTTTGTGGAATCGCCAGCTACACCGCTTCCCTGGTGGCCTCCTTGACTACCGACCGGCACCGCGTGGGCGTGGTGAGTCTGACAGACCGCAACGTCGGAGTCAGCGGCTCACCGGTGGTCTTCCACCACCGCGTCGGTGACCCGGCCTCCCTTCGTGCCGCAGTCGACACGCTGAACACGTATGACACAGTCTCGGTACAGCATGAGTTCGGGATCTTCGGAGGACCGGACGGCGATGAGGTGATAGACCTCATGACTGGCCTCACAGTTCCGGCGGCGGTGACCCTGCACACCGTCCTCGCCGCCCCAACGGGCCATCAACGAGCGGTAGTCGAGAGGATCTGTGATCTCGCGGACCGCATCGTCGTCATGAGCCAAACGGCCGCCGCCAGACTGGTCGATGGGTATGCGGTGGACCCTTCCAAAGTCCGGATCATCGCGCATGGAGCCGATCGCGACTTCGCCGGACCAGGACGTGGCTCGGGTCGTCGACCGCTGATCCTCACCTGGGGCCTCATCGGGCCCGGCAAGGGTCTGGAGTGGGCGATCAAAGCGTGCGCAGGGTTGAGGGACCTCGATCCTCTGCCCCGATACCTGATCCTCGGTTCCACCCACCCTCAGGTGCGGCAGGAGTCAGGGGAGACCTACCGCAACGATCTGATGACATTGTCGCGCAGCCTGGGCGTCGAGGGCATCGTCGAGTTCGACGACCGGTACCTCAGTCGCAAGGCGCTCACGCGGACGGTGCGCACGGCCGATGCCGTGGTCCTTCCGTACGAATCGGTCGAGCAGGTGACGTCGGGAGTTCTCGTCGAGGCGATGGCGGCTGCCAAGCCGGTGGTCGCCACCGAATTCCCGCACGCCGTCGAAGCGCTCTCGGATGGGGCCGGGATACTCGTTCCCCATCGAGATCCGTCCGCCATCACCCGAGCCCTGAGACAATTGCTCACCCAACCCGAGGTAATGGCCACCATGACCGCCCGGGCGCGTGCACTCGCCGCCGGCCGTTACTGGCCGGCTGTGGGGCGCCAGTTTGGGGACCTGATGACAGAGATGAAGCAGCCGGTTCCGGAGCACAACCCGGTGATGCCGGTCACCTGAACAGCTGTGACGTCCGGCGGCGAGTTGCCCGATCTCAGGGTCGGTTGGCCGCCTTGGCCTCGGAGGCGGCTCGCTTGGCCTTCTTGTCGGAGCGCTTCTGCTTCAGGTCCTTGGCGCCCACCTTCTTGGTGGATTTGCCGCCCTTGTCCTTGGTTCCCATGGGTTGCCTCCTGGCTGGGCCGTCGAGTGACAGTCCACGGCCATTGTCCCACAGCCATGCTCCCATCGCCTGTCAGTTCGGGGCGGCATCCTCATGGAGCGTGTGCCCGACAAGGGCATTGGCGTGGCCGTGACCCATGCCGTACTCGCTCTTCAGCCAGTCCACCAACTCCATGTGTTTGGTGAGAGGGCTGGCGCGGATGAGTGATTTCCACTCGGCTATCGGGCGGCCGTACTTCTTCTCGATAGAGGGAAAGTAGGACGCAGGCCCGGTCACCTTCTCAGGCTGGTCCGCGGTCGGTCCGGATCCCATACGAGCGAGCCTAGCCCTCGGCCGAGGGAGGACGGTGGCTGTGGCGGCCCTCGACCGGACGGTGGGCGTCGTCGTCGATGAAGACCCGTCCCTGCTGGACGTGGAGCAGCGCCGGCCCGTAGGCGACAGTGAGGTTCTCGGCCGTCAAGACGTCGACCGGTGGCCCCGACGCGACCACCCGTCCGGCCAGGAGCAGCACGTGGTCGGCCACCCTGGCCTCGGAGAGGTCATGGGTGGTCATGATGACGGCGTTGCCACTGGCGGCTTCCTCGTGGATGACCTCGTCGATCGCCCGCGCCGCGGTGATGTCGATGCCGCTCATGGGCTCGTCGAGAAGGAGGATGTCGTGATCCTGAGCCAGCCCCTGGGCGACGTAGGCTCGCTGGCGCTGGCCACCCGACAGGCGATGGAGCTGGCGAGCCGCCAGGCGGGTGATGCTCATACGGTCCATCGCCCGCCCCACCACCGCCCGGTCGTCGGCCCCGAGCCGGCGGTACCAGCCGGCGTGGGCGTAGCGGCCCATGGTCACCACCTCCTGTACCGAGATCGGCAACGCCTCGTTGACCTTTGTGGTCTGGAGGACGTAGGCGATCCTGCCCTCTCCTGCGGCGACGTCGAGCGCCCCGTTCAGCGGCCGAACCAGACCGGCGATCGCCGAGAGAAGTGTCGACTTACCCGAGCCATTGGGTCCGATTACGGCAGTAATGCTGCCCTTGGGAATGGTGAACGAGGACCGTTCGACGGCCACGACGGAGTCGTAGGCGAGCACCAGGTCGCGGGCCGCGACCGCCGGCTCATTCAGCGGCATCGGGCGCAACGCCCTTCGATCTCGAGGGCGTGGTTGCTGGGATCGAAGCTGATCTCGGCGCCGATGCCGGCAACGATGTCCCGCAATGACGCCTCGAGCCGGTCGGAGATCTCGATGTCTTCGACGCTGCCGCAGTTGAGGCATACCAGATGGTGGTGGTGACCGGCCAGCCATTCGGCGAGCTCGTACCGGGTGATGCCCTTGATCGAGTAGTGGGGCGCCAGCACCCCTGCTTCTTCGAGCACCGTAAGCGAGCGATACAGGGAGGAGAGTGGAACGTCGGCGCGGATCTCGCCGTGCAGGTCGGCCGCCGAACGGGGTCCGTCGGCGGCCGCCAGAGCACTGATCACGGCCCGCCGCCCTCGCGTGTACCTGACCTGACGCTCGCGCAGTCGATGCTCGACCTGACGGTCGAGGCCCGATGTTGCCATGCCAACCATCTCCTGATTATCGTTCTCATTCTAAATGGAAGCGATTCTCATTCTAGATCGGCGAACGAGACGACGGCAACACCTCCACCATCTATGTATGGCGCTCCTGCTCGTGTTGGCGGTGGCGTGCCGCGGCGGGAGCGACGGTGCGGGGGCCATCTCGATCGTCGTCACCACCAATATCCTCGGAGACGTCGTCGAGCAGGTCGTCGGCGAAGACGCCGAAGTCGAGGTGCTGATGCCCGCCGGGGTCGACCCGCATGAGTATCAAGCGTCCTCTCAGCAGGTGGCGGCTTTGGCGAAGGCCGACCTTGTCGTCGCCAACGGATTGGGTCTGGAGGAGGGTCTCGTCGATGCCCTCGAGGCGGCCGAGTCGGACGGGGTCAACGTCTTCGAGGTGGCGCCGCTTCTCAGTCCGATCGGATTCGGTGACGAGACATGCGAGCCCGAAG
>DATFFO010000030.1:0-6470 GCA_035250025.1 Acidimicrobiia bacterium | reverse complement strand
CGGGTGGCTCGTCGGTCCCGAGGTGGTCGGGCTGCTCTTCAGCGAGGAGTTCATTCCTGCCCGTGCCGTTGCCATGCTGGTGGCGGGCGGCGTGATGGCCGGCGCCACCGCCCAGGTGGGGGGCCAGGTCCTCGTCGCAAGGGCCCGGACCGCCGCCCTGGCCAGCGCCTGGGTCGTCGGGCTGCTAGTTGCCGTGGTGGTCATGCTGCTGTCGGCCGGCACCCCCGACGTGCGGGTGGCTGCTGGCTTCGCCGCCGGCGAGGTGGTGGCGATGGCAGCCGTGGCGCTCCTGGTCACGCGCTCCTAAGCGCCGGCACGCCCGCCCCCCCTTTTCGCGCATCGATCCCGTCAAATCCGGCGTTCTTGATGCGCGAAAACGGAATGGGCCGCTAGCGGCGGGGGCGGCGGGGCTCGAGGGCTCGGCGGTGTTGCTCGCGGAGTCCCGGGGGGAACCGGCGGGTGAGGGAGGGAGGGACGGCGGGTACCAGGGAGGCGACCACCAGCTCGCCGTTGTCGACTCGCACCAAGTCGGAGCGGAGCAGGATGGGGAGCCAGCGGGGGAGCGGCAGGCTCGAGCCGTCGGCCCGGATCAGGCGGAGCAGCTCGGCGACGGCGCCGGCACCGATGGCCGCCACCCAGAAGCGGCGCACGTACGGGTGGTCGGGCCGGAAACCTCCCGCCGTGGTCTCGACTCGCACGGGCAGCAACGGGCGGACCCGGACCGTAGGACGAACCGACACCTCCGGAGTAGACGGCACGTGGACGGGAGGACGAGCTCTGGCCCCTCCGGAGGTGGCGGTTGTCATGCCTTCCGTTTTACAAAAGAACGTAAGGCAACGTCAAGTGCGACGAAGGGATTTGTTTCGCGGTCTGGTGGTGTGTCGCCCAATTAGGGAGAGGGCGACGCACCACCTAGCCGTCGTCGTCGCCGCCGCCCCCACCGTTCCCGTTGCCATTGCCGTTGCCCTCGGGCGGGACTCCCACCGCGGCGTTGACGACCACCCCGTAGGCGACTTCAGAGCCAGGAGCGGGGTCGGTGGCGATGATGACGCCGATCTGGTTCGGCTTGTTCGTCGGCTGGTCGACCCGCACGAGGTTCACCAGCACGCCGGTCTCCTCTTCGAAGGTGCGCAACACCTCGGCGGCTCCCTCCATGGTCAGGCCGGTCAGATCGGGTAGCTCGCCGACGGGCGGCTCGCCGTTGGATACCGAGATCACAACCGGAGTCCCGACTTCGACCTCGGCGCCGGAGGAGACTGATTGGGCGAACACCTGGCCCTCCGGTTCGACCGAGGGGAGCTCCTGCACGGTGACGTTCAGATCGGCCTCAGTGAGGCGGGCGACGGCCGAGTCGACATCGAGGCCGACGACCAGAGGCACGATCGTGGTCGGCGGAGTGGTGAATTCTTCGATACCAGGAGGTTCGGGGAGGAACTCGGTCGCAGGGACGCCGTCCAGCACGAAGTTCATGAACTCGGCCCAGATCGGGGCGGGCACTGAGCCGCCGAAGACGCGGGAGTAGGTCTCTCCGTTGATCGTGACGTTGACGAGAGGCTGCTGCTTGGCCTCGTAGCCCACCCACACCGCCGCCGAGTACTCGGGCGTGAACCCGACATACCAGGCGTCGCGGTACTCCTGGTGGGTTCCGGTCTTACCGCCCTGAGGACGACCGATATTGGCTCGGGCGGCTGTGCCCGCCGAGCTGGGCACGTCGCGCAAGGGACGGAGGGCGGCGGCGGCGACACGTTCGTCGAGCACCCGCTCTTGTTCGACCTGGTGCTCGTAGATCACGTTGCCCTCGGCGTCGACGATGCGAGAGATGAGGTACGGCTCGGCCCACAGGCCCTGCGTGGCGAAGTTGCTGTAGGCGGAGGCCATCTCGAGGGTTGATACTTCTGAGGTGCCGAGGACGAGTGAGGGGACAGGCGTGAGGGGCGACCGGATCCCCATGCGATGGGCGACCTCGACGATTTTCTCGGGCCCGACCTCCTCCTCGAGGGACACCTGGGCGTAGACGGTGTTGATCGAGGACGACGTCGCCTGGCCCAGGGTGATGAAACCGGCGCCCACGCCACCGACCGTCCAGACGTTGCCCGCCTCCGAGCACACGTAGGGACACTCGAAGGTCTGGGGGCTGGCGCCGTTGTAGCGGTTGCCGAGGGTGATGCCGTTCTCCAGTGCGGCCACGAGACCGAAGGGCTTGAACGACGAGCCCGGGTTGCGCCGGCCCTGCACGGCCAGGTCGAACTGGGTGAAGGAGAAGTCGAGTCCGCTGGCCATGACCAGCACGGCGCCGGTGTGGTTGTCGACCATCGTCAATGCCCCGGTCGGCGCACAGGAATGGCTCTCGGCATAGCCCTCGAGAAACTCAAGGTCCTCTTCAGGGAAGAGAACCTGGCACGCCGCCAGATTCTCCTCGCCGGGGAGGGTCGGTAGCCACGACTGGAGGATGCGGTTGGCTTCCTCCTGGAGGCGGAGGTCGATGACCGTCTCGACGCGGAGACCACCGCCACCCTCGCATTCGGTGTCGTCGGCCGGGCAGCCGAAGATCGCCTGCTTCCGGGCGACGTTGGTGTCGCCGAGCATGGCGAACTGGGGATCGTTGAGGAGCTGGCGTTTGACCTCGGCGACGACATGGTCCGCCAGTGATGGGACCGGGGTGTGTGGGATCACTCCGAGCGGGGCCGACTTGGCCTTCTCGGCCTGTTTGGCGTTCACCCACTCCTTCTCGAGCATGATGTCGATGACGTCGTTGCGGCGGGCGATCACGTCCTCGGGGCGACGGCGCGGGTCGTAGAACGAAGGGTTGCGCAGCGAGACCGACATGGCGGCCGCCTCCGCGATCGTCAGCTGCTTCATCTCCTTGCCGAAGAACTCGCTGGCGGCGGCCTGGACTCCGTAGGCGCTGGCACCGAAGTACATCGAGTTGACGTAGTACTCGAGTATCTGGGTCTTCGGGAAGCGCCGCTCGAGTTCGGCCGACACAAATGCCTCCGTCACCTTGCGACGGAGCGAGACCTCGTCGCCCACGAAGACCTTCTTCACGACCTGCTGGGTGATGGTGGACCCGCCGCGCAGGTCGCCGCTGACAGAGTCGGCGGCGGCGGAGAGGATGGCCTCGAAATCTATGCCCTCGTGCTCGAAGAAGTCCTTGTCCTCGGCGGCGAGGATGGCGTGGATGACCTTCTCGGGGATGTCCTCGTACGCGACGGGCTGGGAGTTGCGCCCGTCGTGGAGCTCGGCCAGCAACTCGCCCTCGGAGGCGTAGATCCGGGACACCCGCGACAGGTCGGGGAGGCTGAGCTCCATCTCCTCGGCGTTGGGCACCCAGTCCTCACGGACCTGCTCGAAGGTCCCGAACGTGGCGTTGGCGCTCATGAAGCCGAACAAGCCGATCCAGGTCGACGCCAGCACGGCGATCGACAGCAGCGTCGCCAGGGCGCCGAACCAGCGACCGCGGCGCTCGCGAGCCTCGACTTGATGGATGAGAGCCTTTTTGCTCATGAGGGGTACCCAACGTCGGCGGGAACCGGTGTAGTTCCGGGGGCGGGGGCGGGAATACGATGTCTCCGAGTCCCCGTGAGGATACCTTGACCCATTCCCAAACCCGTTCCACCTCGAGCGACATCGAGATCGAGGTGGTCTACGACCGGACGCCCGACCCGGGCCGGATCGGCTCTCCCGGTTCCTTCCCCTTCACCCGGGGCCCCTATCCGACGATGTACCGGGGCCGGCTGTGGACCATGCGCCAGTACGCCGGGTTCGGCACCGCCGAGGAGACCAACGCCCGTTTCCAGTCCCTGCTCGAGGCGGGCCAAACGGGGCTTTCGGTGGCCTTCGACCTCCCGACCCAGATGGGCCTCGACTCCGACCACGAGCTGGCGAGCGGCGAGGTCGGGAAGGTGGGGGTTGCGATCGACACGCTCGACGACATGCGCCGCCTCTTCGCCGGGATCCCCCTTGGCGACGTGTCCACCTCGATGACGATCAATGCCACAGCGCCGATCCTCCTCCTCCTCTACCAACTCGTGGCCGAGGAGCAGGGTGTCGCCGGGAGGGAGATCCGCGGGACCGTCCAGAACGACATCCTCAAGGAGTATGTCGCCCGGGGAACCTACATCTACCCGCCGGGTCCCTCGATGCGGCTGGTGACCGACCTCTTCTCCTACGCCGCCGATGAGGTGCCGGCCTGGAACACGATCTCGATCTCCGGCTACCACATCCGCGAGGCGGGCTCGACGGCGGCCCAGGAGGTCGCCTTCACGCTGGCCAATGGCATCGCCTACGTGCGGGCCGCCATCCAGGCGGGACTCGAGGTGGACTCGTTTGCCCCCCGGTTGTCGTTCTTCTGGAACGGCCACAACCACTTCTTCGTGGAAATCGCCAAGTTCCGCGCCGCCCGCCGCATGTGGGCTCGCCTCATGCGCGACCTGATGGGGGTCACGACCCCGGCCGCCCAGGCGATGCGATTCCACACCCAGACGGCAGGGTCGACGCTCACGGCCCAACAGCCGCTCAACAACATCGTCCGGACAACGGTCCAGGCCCTCGCCGCCACGCTGGGAGGCACCCAGTCGCTCCACACCAACTCCTACGACGAGGCGCTCGGTCTGCCGACCGACCAGTCGGCCCGGGTGGCGCTGCGCACCCAGCAGATCCTGGCGTATGAGTCGGGGATCGCCGACACAGTGGATCCCTTCGGCGGCAGCTACTTCATGGAGGCGCTGACCGACGAGGTCGAAGAGGCCGCCCAGGACCTGTTCGATGGGGTGGAGGCGGCAGGTGGGGCGGTGGCGGCGATCGAGGCGGGTCTCATGCAGGCGCAGATCGAAGAAGCTGCCTACGCCGAGGCCCGGCGCCAGGCGGCAGGCGAGTCGGTCGTCGTCGGAATGAACAGATTCGACTCCGACGGCGACGAGCAGATCCCATTGCTACGTGTCGATCCCGCTCTGGAGGAGGGGCAGCGCCGGCGCCTTGCGGAGTGGCGGGCTGGCCGCGGGCCGGTGGAGGGTCACCTGGCGGTCATCGCCGAAACGGCCCAGGGCAACGGCAACCTCCTGCCGCCCATGAAGGAGGCGCTGGCTGCTGGTGCCACCGTGGGCGAGGTCTCCGATTCTCTCCGGGGAGTGTTCGGCGTGTACCGCCCCTGAGGCCTGCCGTCTCGTGAGTACCCTCAGACCGGTGAATCGCACCGACACCTCCCAGCCGAGGTTCCTCGTGATCGGGGGTGGTCCGGCGGGGACCTCGTTCGCCACCACCGCCGCCGCCCGGGGCGCCGCAGTCACGGTCATCGAAAAGGACGTCATCGGCGGCGCCGCTCACCTCTGGGACTGCATCCCATCCAAGACGATGACCGCCTCGGCGGTTCGCATCGAGTCTGTCCGGAACGCCGCCAAGCTCGGTCTGATGAGCGACTTCGGGAGCATCGACACAGGACACCTGGCGATGCGAATCAAGGCCATCACCGGCGACATCAACGCCTCGCTGGTGAGCCTGCTGGAGTCCCAGTCGGTGGAGCTCATCGCCGGCGAGGGCGCCTTCGCCGACCCCAACACGGCCGTGGTCAAGACCGACCAGGGGGAGCGTCGCATCGAGTTCGACCAAGCCCTGGTGTCGACAGGATCTGGCCCGCGTGTCCCTCCCTGGGCCGATGTGGACGGGGAGCGGATCCTCACGACCCGTGACGCCTACGACCTGGACGCCGTACCCGAGCACATGATCGTGATCGGCTCGGGCGTGACGGGTGTCGAGTTCGTCCACATCTTCCAGTCATTGGGCTCGAAGGTGACACTGGTCGTGTCCCGCCAGCAGATTCTCCCCCACCGCGACCCCGAGGTCGCCGCCGTCCTGGAGGAGGACTTCCTGGATCGAGGGGTCAGACTGCTCATCGGGGCGCGCGCCGAGGCGATCGAGCGGGATGGCGACGAGGTGGTCGTGCGCTGCGACGACGGGCGAGTGGTGCGCGGTTCCCACGCCCTGCTGGCCATCGGCTCGGTCCCGCTCACCGGCAACGTGGGTCTCGACAAGGCCGGCGTCGAGGTCGACGACGGCTACATCGGAGTCGACGAGCACCAGCGCACCTCGGTACCGCACATCTACGCCGCCGGCGACTGCACCGGCCAGATGCCGTTGTCGTCGGTGGCGTCCATGCAGGGCCGCAAGATCGCCCTCCACGCCCTCGGCATCCCGGTGGCGCCCCTCGACTACTCCAAGGTCAGCCAGGCCGTGTTCACCGAACCGGAGATCGCCTCGGTGGGCCTGGAGGAGGTGGGGGCCGCCGCTCTCGGCCGCAAGGTACGCACCACCAAGGTGCCATTTGCCGCCAACCATCGGGCCGTCCTCCAGGGGTTCACCCGCGGTTTCGTCAAGGTCATCTCCGATCCGGCCACCGGTGTGGTGCTGGGCGGGACGATTGTCGGCCATCGAGCATCGGAGTTGATCGGGACCATCGCCCTCGCCGTCAACGCCCG
>DATFFO010000029.1:0-2057 GCA_035250025.1 Acidimicrobiia bacterium | reverse complement strand
CCAGGTCGCGGTCGAGCGCCATCACCGACCCCACCTGGATCGCCTCGTGACCCGAGGAACCGACCACGAACGGGACCCGCCCCTGACGGTTGAGTGCCCACATCCGGTCGTCCATGCGCCGCGCCATCAACATGAGGCGGTACATCTCGATGAGCTGCTTGTCCTCCAGACCGAGGCCGATGTGGTCCGATGCTGTCATTTGGTTCCGATACTCCTTGGTCAGGGTCGGGGATGCCCGCGGTGGATTCGATTGAGGTCGCCGATCGTCTCGATCCGCTCCTCGGCGACGTGGACGGCGGCCTCCTGGGGGGTGATGTCCTGGGCGGCGGCCGTCTCGAGGATGCGCAGGGTGGCGTCGTAGAGGCTGTCGACGCGGTGGAGGACCCGGGTTTTGGAGTACCCGTGTAGCTCGTCATAGACGTTGATGAGGCCGCCGGCGTTCACGACGAAATCGGGGGCGTAGAGGATGCCGCGGTCGGCCAGGCGGCGCCCATCCTCCTCGGTGGCGAGTTGATTGTTGGCCGAGCCGACCACGGCCTCGCACTGCAGCTCGGGAATGGTGTCGGCGTTGAGGACAGCCCCCAGGGCACAGGGGGAGAGGATGTCGCACGGCACGGTGAGACACTCGTCGGGCTCGACAGGCTTGACGCCGTACGTCTCCACCGCCCTGTCGACGGCCGACTGGTAGGCGTCGCTGACGAGGACGTCCGCTCGGGCTTCGACGAGCAATTGCACGAAGGCCGAGCCCACCTTGCCGACACCCTGGACGACGATCTTGCGTCCCGCCAGGTCGGCGTCGCCCCAGCGATGGAAAGCGGTGGCCCGGGCGGCGGCGTAGAGGCCGCGGGCGGTGATCGGCGAGGGATCGCCGGCGCCTCCCTCGGCCACGGGAATGCCCAGGGCGAAAGGGGTCTCCCGGCTGACGTAGGCCATGTCGGCCGTGGTCGTGCCCACGTCCTCGGCGGTGATGTAGCGGCCGCTCAACGAGTCGACGAAGCGACCGTAGGCTCGGAAGAGGCGCTCTGACTTGTCCGTCTCGGGGTCGCCGATGATCACGGCCTTGCCCCCGCCCAGGTCGAGTCCGGCGGCAGCGGCCTTGTAGGTCATGCCCTCGGCGAGGCGGAGCACATCGGTGAGCGCGTCTTCCTCGCTCGGGTAGGGAAAGAAGCGGGTCCCGCCGAGAGCGGGACCCAATGCTGTGGAGTGGATGGCGATGATCGTCTTGAGGCCCGATACAGGATCGGACCCGAAGACGACTTCCTCGTGACCTTCGATCGACGCGAAAAGGCTCAAACCATCTACCTCAGGTGGTGGTCGCCCCGGAGTCTAGAGGGAGGGTCCCCCCAAGGACAGGCCGGGCGGTTGCCGGATGTACGTCGACGGTTGTCGGGTGACGGTCCCGGGAACCGTTCACCGAGAACCGAATACCACCGCAACGTGGGGACAAGTCGGGGGAGAAATTAACCTCGCGGCATGATCGACGTCGCCTACCTGCGGGTCTTCCGGCCGGCCGAGGAGGTCCGCCTCCCGGTGACCGACCGCTGGGGTGACGTTCCTCGGCTGGGCGAGGCCGTGCTGACGACCGAGTCGCAAACCGCCGATGCCTGGGAGGTCGAGTGGGGCGGGCGGTTGTGGCGCTGTGCCCGCACACCCCGGCGACGCATGCTCGAGTCGCTCGTCGCCCACCAGCGGGCCACGGAGCGGTACGGCACGGGCATGATCGACCGCAACGTCGCCGCCGCCGCCAAACGGGAGCTCTCGCGCATCCGCACCGGGGTTCCCCGCCCGGCACCGGTCATGGCGTCGGCGTGGCATCCGCCATTGCGCTGGTTCATTGCTTTCGACCCCGACGACAGGTGCCAGCCGATGCAGTACCGAACCCCGGTCGAGTTGGCGCTTGTCCGGCTGGAGACGGCGGCCGAGGCCATGCGCGAGGCGGGGCTGCCGCCGATGTGGGTCGACGAGGTGGCCGGTCTCGGTGAATGGCTTAAGAGTTTCGGGGCCGACAGCCTCCTCGAGTTGGATTATCGCGAGGTCGCTCGCCATCTCGACCCTCT
>DATFFO010000028.1:0-11005 GCA_035250025.1 Acidimicrobiia bacterium | reverse complement strand
TCGGTCGATCCTGGGATTCCCCGAGGATCGGTTCCTGGCGAACATGATCTCGGTCGGACGTCCCGCCGAGGGTCCGCTGCGCCCGATCGAGGTCGACCGACGTCCCTTCGATGAGGTGGTTCATCTCGAGACCTGGTGACCGGGCGCGTCACCGGAGACCTACTCGCCGACGCGACTCCGCAGACGGCGCATCTCGTCCAGAACCGACCCTGTGAGCACCGTGGAGGCCGGCGCCGCCACACCCGTCACGGCCCGGCGGCTGCTGTCCTCGTCCAATTCGGAGTAAGTGACGGCCTCTGCGACGGGGACGGAGTCGAGGGAGTCGGGCTGGGCGGCCGCGGCGATCTCGTCCAACCAGGCCTCATCGGACTGGGCTGAGGGAGGCGGGGCAGTGGTGAGCTCGGCGACGGGCTCGCGGTCGAAGAGCGGTTGGACGAGGTCGAGCCGCCACAAGGTGTGGAGCAGGCGGACGGCACGAGCCCGCCCGAATACATCTTCGAGTTGCTGGAGCGAGAGAACCGACACCAGTGAGGCCAGGGCCCACCAGTCGTCCTCGATGATCGTCACCGGGCCGGAGAGGGAGTCCCGCAGCATGAGCCGCCCTTCCACCAGGCCCGACTTGGCGACATCATCTTCCAGCTCGGCCAGCCGGCCCATCTCGGCCAGGAGATCTTCGATCTCCCAACCTTCGCCCTCGGGACCGTCGTAGGCCACCAGCTCGAAGCTTCCCTCGGTGATTCCCGAGAGCACGAAGAGAGCGTCGACCGCCGCCAGGCGCGACCCTGCGTCGCCCTCGACGACGACATCGCCCGAGACGTGAGCGCCGGAGACCTTCCCCGAGACGAAATGGATGACGCCCGACCGCCCGCCGCGGACATGCAACGTGGCGGTCTTGCTCGTGACCTTGAGCATGTTGAGCAGGTCAGCGACCGGCCAATCGGAGAGTTCGCCTGAAAGATTCATGGTTCGGTTCCCCTGGGCTTCCCTTCTGCCACCGCACGCCCGGATGAGCGTGCAGGAAACTATCGGACACGCCCCTGGCCTGGTTGAGCGACTTCGCGTCCGCTCTACAAGAGGCGGCGCCTGCCCGGGTGATCCAAGGCAGGGAGTAGGCTTGCCGCTGCGACCCCGACTGGAGAGTTCGGTTTGTTCGGTCCACAACTCGTCGTAGAAGAGCGCTCCCATCAAGACTGGAAGCTTCTCGACGTCGCCGGCGAACTCGACATGGCCACGGCCGAGCAGCTCCACGACGCCCTCTCTGCCCTCGCCGGGAGCAAGGTGATCATCGACATGGTCGACGTGACGTTCATCGACTCGGTCGGCTTGAGAACGCTCCTGCGGGCACGCCAGGACTTCGGTGAGGAGTCGTTGCACGTCGTGGCCCCGGAGGGCCCCGTCCGGCGCCTGCTCCAGCTCACCCAACTCGAAGGTTCGTTCTCGGTATCCGACACCCTTCCGTGACGAACGGAGAGCAGACCATCGTCGAGATCCGGCTCAACGCCGACCGCGGCGCGCCCTATCTCGCCCGCCGCATGGTGGCGGCCGCCACCTCGGCGGCCCCCTCGGTCCGCGAGCTGGATATCACGCTCCTCACCAGCGAGCTGGTCTCGGCCAGGGTTGCCGAAGGCGAAGCCGAAACGGTCACCGTGGTCCTGGTCGACTCGGGCCGCTCCATACGGGTAGAGGTGGGTTCGCCGGGTGCCGGCGGCCCCGGCGCCGACGACCTCATCACCCCGATCCTCGATCGCCTCGCTACCCGGTGGGGGGAAAGCGACGCGACCACGTGGTTCGAGGTCGAATGGATCTCGAAGCGCACCCTCGACGGGCTCGACGAGCACTCGCTGTTCGGCCTGCTCCCGGATCATGCCGCCCGATCCGAGATCTTCGAGCGGTACCTGGGCTTCTCGACCGCCCTCGCCCGTCGCTTCACCCGGTCCCGGGTAGCCTTCGACGACCTCGAGCAGGTGGCAGCGATGGCTCTCGTGAAGGCGATCGACCGCTTCGATCCGGATTACGGGGCCAAGTTCACCACTTTCGCCGGCGAGACGATCAAGGGTGAGCTGAAACGCCATCTACGCGACTCGTCGTGGTCGATGCGTGTTCCCCGAGGCTTGCAGGAGGCCTCGCTGGAGGTGCGGAGGGCCGAAGACGAGCTCGGCCAGCGCCTGGGGCGCAAACCGACGGCCGAGGAGGTCGCCGTGGCCATCGACGCCGACCTGGCCGACGTCGAGGAGGCGCTGCGCGCCGGCCAGGCCTACTCCGCCTTCTCCCTCGACGCCCCGCTGAACGACGACGAGGACGGCATCAGCCTGGCGGCCGTCCTGGGCGTCGAGGACGCGGCCCTCGGCCGGGTGGATGCCTGGCACGCCGTCGAGGAAGCGATGGCGAAGCTGCCCGAGAGGGAGCGGCAGATCCTGTACCTGCGCTTCTTCGAAGACATGAGCCAATCCGAGATCGCCGAGGAGGTTGGGGTTTCCCAGATGCACGTCTCCCGCCTCCTGGCGAGGTCTATCAGCGAGATCAAGAGCGAGATCGGCGCCGAGGCCGCCTCCGACTGAGCCGTCCCGCCCGGTTCACGGTGCATCCCCCAACACCCAGTGTTGCCCTATGCACACAGAACCCAGGGGGCAGAGGTTTGAGGATCGCAACCATCGGGTAGCGACGGTCTCCTCACCACGGGGGATGGTGAAGAGCCGTGGCTGGCACCGGCCGCCACCGCGGCTCATGAGGGGACGCCCGATTCGGGCGTCCCCTCGCCTCCCCCACTCTTCCTCCGTACGGGGAGGTGGCCGCTCCGGATGCGTCGGGGTCGTGGCAGAATCGGCGCGTGACCACCGCGCCCATAGGTCGGAGATGACTTCCGAGATCTACATCGCCGACGCCTGCCGAACGCCTGTGGGCAAGCTCGGCGGGACCCTGGCCCACGTCCGGCCCGACGACCTGGCGGCTCATGCCATCACGGCCCTCATCGACCGCAACCCAGGTGTCGAGCCGTCCCGGGTCGCCGATGTGGTCTGGGGTGCTGCCAACCAGGCCGGCGAGGACAATCGCAACGTAGGTCGCATGGCAGCCCTCCTGGCGGGCCTCCCGGACACCGTCCCCGGAGTCACGGTCAACCGCTTGTGCGGCTCCGGGCTCCAGGCGGTCATCACCGCAGGACAGGCCCTCGCCACGGGTTGGGGCGACCTCATGGTGGCGGGGGGATCGGAATCGATGAGCCGGGCGCCCTTCGTGATGGCCAAGCCGGACCGCGCTTTCCCGACCGGGATCCCTCAGGTCGCGGACACGACCCTGGGTTGGCGCCTCGTCAACCCGGCGATGCGCAAGCTGCACGGGTGCCTGGCCATGGGCGAGACGGCCGAGGAGGTGGCGGACCGCTGGTCCATCGATCGCGAGTCCCAGGATGAGTTCGCCCTCGCCTCGCATCGCCGGGCGCTCGCCGCCATCGACAGCGGGCGGTTCGACGACGAGATCGTCCCCGTCGACGCAGCCGTCGACCACCGCCACCGGGAAACGGTCACGGTCGACACCGACGAGGGACCTCGCCGCGACACCAGCCTCGATGTCCTGGCTGGCCTGCGACCGGTATTCAGAGCCGACGGCACCGTCACCGCCGGGAACTCATCGCAGATGAACGACGGCGCTTCCGCCGTCCTCCTCGCCACTGAGGCCGGGCTGGCATCTGCCGGCCTGTCCCCGATGGCTCGGATCGTCTCGTCTGCCGTGGCCGGTGTCGACCCCGACATCATGGGCATCGGCCCGGTGCCTGCCACCCGCCTGGCTCTCGAGCGCGCCGGGCTCGGCGTCGCCGATCTTGACTTGATCGAGCTCAACGAGGCCTTCGCCGCCCAGAGCCTGGCCGTGATGGCCGAACTCGACCTCGACCACCAGCGAGTGAACGTCAATGGCGGGGCGATCGCACTCGGGCACCCTCTCGGGGCTTCGGGAGCGAAGATCCTCACCACCCTTGTCCATGAGCTGCGACGCCGGGGAGGTCGGTACGGACTCGCGACGATGTGCATCGGCGTTGGCCAAGGGATCGCGGCGGTGGTGGAGGCTTCATGACCGAACCGGATCCGGGGCCCCTGACCGGGATCCGGGTCGTGGAGTTCGGCAACCTGATCGCGGTTCCCTACGCGGGAATGCTCCTCGCAGATCTTGGCGCCGAGATCGTCAAGGTGGAGCCGCCGTCCGGGGATCTGGGCCGAGGCTTCGGACCGTATGTCGGCGGCGAATCGGCCTTCTTCCTGGCCGTCAACCGGGGCAAGCGTTCGTTCGCTGTCGATCCCAAGGCCCCCCGGGCCCGTCCCTGGCTCGATCGTCTGCTGGCCGGCGCCGATGTCGTCGTCAACAATCTGCGCCACGGGGCGATGGAGCGGATGGGCTACGCCGAGGAAGAGGTGCGAGAGCTAAACCCCGATGTGGTGTACGCCGTCGTCTCGGCGTTCGGCTCCGACGGCCCTTACGCCGACCGGGCCGGCATCGACGTCATCTTCCAGGCGGAGTCGGGCATGGTCGCCGTCACGGGACATGCCGGTGACCCCCCGCAGAAGACGGCCACGACTATCGGCGACTACGTCGCAGCCACCAACGTCGCTCTCACCATCTGCGCCGCCCTCCTCGAACGGCAACGGACGGGGAGAGGGCGCCGGGTGGACGTCTCCCTGCGCGACGGCCTCCTGGCGGTGCAGTCGGGTTGGTGGGCGCTCTACTTCGCCGGCGGTATCCAGCCGGAGCGTACCGGCACCTCTTCCCCGTTCCTGGCCCCGAACCAGGTCTTCACCACGGCCGACGGCTACCTCGCCCTGGCCATCGTGTCGGATCGACACTTCGAGACCATGGCCGGCGTCCTGGACAGACCGGACCTGGTCGAGCGCTATCCGACCAACGACAGCCGCATGGCCGACCGCCACCAGCTCTCCAACGAGCTGGAGGCGATCTTCAAGGGCGCTCCCGCGGAGTCGTGGATCGAGCGACTCAGCGCAGCCGGACTACCGGTGGGTCGTCTCCTGGATTTCGACGCGGTCACGGCCGACCCCCAGATACGCCACAACGAGATGGTCGTGGAAGGCATTCATCCCCAGGCCGGCCGGCTCCGCATGGTGGGCTCGCCATTGCGCATCGACGGTCGCCCCGCCCGGGCCGTCGAGCCGCCCCCTACTTTGGGCCAGGACACCCGTCAGCTCCTGAAGGAGCTGGGAGCCGACGACGATGAGATCGACCGCCTGGTCTCGAGCGGAGCCGTCGTCGTATCGTGACTCCGATGGAGCCCGTGGTCTACGACGCCTCCCAGCCGGTCGACGACTGGGACGGCGCCAGGTCCGCCCTGATGGCGGCGTTTGCTGCCAGCCAGAAGGCCGCTCGGAATGATCTCCCGATCGTCTACGTCGTCCACGGCGACGACCTTCTCGGGCGGCGGGGAGCGCCATCGGCGATGGTGGCTACGGGCCTGCTCTCGGCGGCCCGCACCGCCGCCATCGAGCTGGCCAGGGCGGGAACGCCGGTCAACGTAGTTGCCGTCGGCGACGACACCGCGGCCGCAACCATCGAGCGCTGGACGCGGATTCTGGCGGAGAGGGACGGGCCCACCGGAGAGCTGGTGCGCCTCGACGCCGGCCATCTCGGGAAGGCTTTGCCGTGAGCCGTATCGCGGTCGTCACTGGGGCGGCCCGTGGAATCGGACGCGCCGTGGGCGAGCGGTTGCAGGAGGTCGGATTCACCGTCGTGGGAGTCGACATCGACGAAGGGCTGGCCGAGTCCTCGTTCGAGCCCGTCCAGGTGGACCTGGCCGACCCGGACGGCATCGCCGAGGTCCTCGGCATGGTGCACCGCATGGAGGGCGACCTGATGGCACTGGTCAACAACGCCGGTATCACCCGTGACGCCCGTCTCGTCAATCTCTCCGAAGACGACGTCTCGAAAGTGCTGGACGTGAACCTCGGCGCCACCTACCGCCTCAGCGCCACTTTGGCGCCGGAGATGAGACCGGGTGGAGGCATCGTCAACCTCGCCTCCCGGGCCTACCTGGGCAACTTCGGCCAGTACAACTACTCGATGTCGAAGGGTGGGGTCGTCGGCCTCACCCGCGCCATGGCCCTGGAACTCGCCCCGGATATCCGCGTCAACGCCATTGCCCCCGGTCTCATCGCCACCGAGATGTCGATGGCGATTCCCGAAGACATCCGCCAGAAGATGGTCGACAACATCCCACTCGGGCGGATGGGAGAACCGGCCGAGGTCGCAGCCCTGGTCTCCTACCTCCTCGACCCGGGGTACATCACGGGCCATGTGGTCGTAATAGGCGGCGGCCGCAGCCTGACCCGCTGATCGTTGGGCCCCTACCCCACCGGCTCCGCCGGCCGGGGGCCCCTTCCCCCTGTTGCTCCGCTCCAGGGGGACGGACTTTTCCAGGTTTGGGGTTTATCACCCGCGGGCATGACTTTGGGTCCACAGTTTCAAAGGAGGAAAGACCATGCAGACCGACACAGTCGGCACCGTTCTCGAGGATCTGATCCAGACCCTGGAGGACGGACATCAGGGTTTTGACAAGGTCGCCGAGCACCTGGAGGGCCAGGCCAACGGCTCTGTTGCCGAGCGTATGCGTTCGTTCGCCGAGCAACGGGCCGATTTCGCCGACGAGCTCCGCTCGTTGGCGGCGATGCACGGCATCAAGCTCAACGACAGGGGCACGATCGCCGGCGCCGTCCACAGGGGATGGATCGGCCTCAAGGACGCCGTCACAGGTGACGACGCCAGCGCCGTGCTCGGGGCTGCCGAAACCGGAGAGGATCATGCCGTCTCCGAGTACGAGGAAGCCCTCGAGATGGATCTGCCCGCCGAGGTGCGGACGGTGATCCAGCGCCAGGCCGCCGGGGTCAAGCAGGCCCATGACGAGGTACGCAACCTGCGCGACACCCTGTGAGCCAACCCGCTCCCTGATGTTGAGTCCCCGGCCCTCGGGTCGGGGACTCAGCGCGTCAGTACAGGTATCGAGACAGGGTCTCGGCGATCATCGCCGGGCGCTCTTCTCCCTCGCGCTCGACAGTGATCGTGCGCTTGACCTGGAGCCCTCCCTTGACCTCGTCGACGCTGGTGAGTTCCACCCGCGCCCGGATGCGGCTTCCCGATGGCACCGGCGCCGTGAAGCGGACGCGATCCAGGCCATAGTTGAGGGCAGCCTTCGGCTGACCCACGTCGATCTCGACATCACGTGTGAGCGTCACCAGCAGGGAAAGGGTCAGGAATCCGTGGGCGATCGTGTTGCCGAACGGTCCCTGCGCCGCCCGTTCGGCGTCCACATGGATCCATTGGTGGTCCTCGGTGGCGTCGGCGAAGGTGTCGATCCGGTCCTGGCCGACAGTGAACCAATCGCTGACGCCGACCTCGGTGCCCACGAGAGGGCTAAGGCGGTCAAGGATGTCCTGCATCGGCATCAAGCTAACCGTGGGTAGCCTCCGGTGGGTCATGCAGGTCATTGCCAGCCGGGTGGACACTCGCTCGTCGGAGTTCGCCACCAATCGCACCGCCATGCTCGCCAAGCTGGAGGAGTTCGAGAAGCTGCTCGAGGAGGCGCGGCAAGGAGGGGGCCAGACCTACATCGATCGCCACCGCCAGAGGGGCAAGCTTTTGGCACGCGAGAGGATCGAGCTGCTCGTCGACCGCGATTCCCCCTTCCTCGAGTTGTCGACGTTGGCGGCGTGGGGCACGGACAAGCCGCTGGGGGCCAACGGCGTCACGGGAATCGGCGTGGTCAGCGGGGTCGAGTGCGTCATCTCGGCCCACGACCCCACCTCCCAGGCCGGTTCGTCGAACCGCTACTCCCTGCGCAAGAGCCTCCGAGCCCAGGACATAGCCCGTCAGAACCGCCTCCCCCTGGTCAACCTGGTCGAGTCGGGCGGCGCCGACCTTCCAGACCAGGGCGAGGTCTTCCTCACCGGCGGCAAGTGGTTTCGCAACCTCACCCAGATGTCTGCAGCCGGGATCCCCACCATCGCCCTGGTCTTCGGGAGCTCCACCGCAGGCGGTGCCTACGTTCCCGGCATGTGCGACTACGCGGTGATGGTCGACCAGCGCGCCAAGGTGTTCCTGGGAGGTCCGCCCCTCGTAAAGATGGCGACGGGGGAGGACTCCACCGACGAGGAGCTGGGGGGCGCCGAGATGCACTCCCGGGTCTCCGGGCTCTCCGACTACTTCGCCCGTGACGAGCACGAAGCCATCCGCATGGGCCGCGACATCGTCGCCCACCTCAACTGGCGCAAACAGGGTTACGGCCCAACCATGCCGGCCGACCCCCCCGTCTACGAGCCCGAGGAGCTCCTGGGCGTCATCCCCGAGGACCTCCGCGTCCCCTTCGACCAGCGTGAGATCCTGGCCCGGGTCCTCGACGGGTCCCGCTTCGAGGAGTACAAGGCCGTCTACGGCACGTCGATCCTCACCGGCTGGGGATCGGTCCACGGCTTCCCGGTGGGCGTGGTGGCCAACCAGCAAGGCGTGATCTTCTCCGAGGAGGCCCAGAAGACCACCGAATTCATCCAGCTGTGCAACCGCTACGACGTCCCGATCGTCTTCAGCCACAACACCACCGGCTACATGGTGGGTCGCGAGTACGAGCAGCGGGGCATCATCAAGGACGGCGCCAAGATGGTGAACGCCGTCTCCAACTCGACAGTGCCGCACATTTCGCTGATGAGCGGGGTGTCTTACGGCGCGGGCAACTATGGAATGTCGGGGCGCTCGTTCGACCCCCGCTTCGTGTTCGGCTACCCGACGCACAAGGTGGCGGTGATGGGGCCGAAGCAGCTCGCCGGGGTGATGTCGATCATCTCCCGCACTGCTGCCGAGTCGCGGGGGACAGACTTCGACGAAGAGGCCGATGCCCAGCGCACCGCCTCGATCGAGGCCCAGATAAGTCATGAGGAACAGGCGTACTTCTCCACGTCACTGGTGCGCGACGACGGTCTCGTCGACCCCCGCGACACCCGCACCGTCCTCGGCATCGCCCTCTCGGCCATCCACTCGGGCCCGGTGAAGGGGACCTCCGAGTTCGGCGTGTTCCGGATGTGACCGGCACCGCTCGGTGATCGGCCCGACATCCGCCCGGGTCAGCCGGGACCTGACTCGAACTCGATCTCGACGTCCCGGTAGCCGAGGCTGAGTAGAAAGTTGGTGATCACCTCGCGGGCGTTGTCCTCGGCCATGCCGAGGATCCCCTCATCGATGGCCGCCTGCTGGAGGACATCCTCGGCGAGGCGACGGGCATCAGTCTCCAGCCGGGGATCCCCGCTCGTGAACAGGCCCGTGTCGCGATCGAGGATCTGGGTGGCCTGGTTGTCGACCGCCACGTACTGGATCTCGGCGCCGGGCACCGTCATCGCCACGACGCCATCGCTGCCGAGGTCGAAGGAGTCCACCGACACCTCGGCCAGGTCGATTCCGGCTCCTATGCGGGCGACCGCGAACAGCTGGAGGCTGTCGCCGTTCGCCCAGTTCAGAAAGCCCCCGTCCGTGCCTTTCTCGACGATCGTGTACTCGACCAGCTCGACCGTGGTCAGATTGGCGAGATCCCGGATGGAACGAACCACCGTGGGCCCGATCTCTTCGAAGGGCTCGGGCTCGAGCGCTTCTGCGAGATCCCCCGGTGTCGGCACGGCGTCGGCCACGCTTCTGATGCCCCACACCACGATGCCGATCAGGCCGATCACCAAGGCGAGAATCACGATGAGGACGGCGGTGCCGACACCGATGCGCCGGGGTGGAGGCCCGGCGGCGCCCTGGTCGCCCGTCAACCGAGGAGATCCAGGTACTGGCGGAACCGGGCGAGTCCCTCGACCTGACGCACGTAGTGTTCGCCGCGCCGTAGCCGCTGCCCGATCTCGGCATGGCTCTGGCCCTCGTCCCGCATGGCAACCACCCGCGTCTGGAGGGGGCTGAGGACGCCGTCGTGCCGACGGCCACTGACCCTCCCGGGGATCGCAGTCCACTCGGCGATGGCCGAAATCCGCTCTGGGCTCTTGCGCAGTCGGCGCCCGATCTCGGCATCGTCCATCCCCGCCTCGCGCATGGCCAGGATGCGCTTTTCGATTGGTCGAAGGTGGGTGGACACGATCTAGCTCCTCTCGTTGGCACCCAACCTATCGGACGGGCCGAGCTATCCCGGCGCATCCGGCCGCTACCGTCCTGATTCGGTATGTCGACGAGGTCGTCAATAACCAAGCTACTGGTCGCCAACCGAGGCGAGATAGCGCGACGGGTCTTCGCCACCTGCCGTGACATGGGCATCCGCACGGTGGCCGTGTACTCCGAGCCCGATCGCACCGCACCCTTCGTCGTCGAGGCTGACGAGGGCGTCGCCCTCGGAGGTGCCGCACCCGCCGAGTCGTACCTACGGGGCGACGCCGTCATCGCCGCCGCCGTCCGGGTCGGGGCCGACGCCATCCACCCCGGCTACGGATTCCTGGCGGAGAACCCCGGCTTCGCCCAGGCCGTCGTCGACGCCGGCCTCGTCTGGGTAGGTCCCTCACCGGAGGCGATGAGGACAATGGGCTCCAAGCTCGCTTCCAAGCGACTGATGAACGAAGTTGGAGTGCCAACCCTGGAGTCGATCGACCTCAGCGGGGTCACCGACGATGCCATCTCGGCTGCCGCCGAGGAACTCGGCTATCCCGTGCTCGTCAAGGCTTCAGCAGGGGGTGGGGGCAAAGGCATGCAAATCGTCGCCGACCCGAACGGCCTGCTCGAAGCCGTTGCCGCCGGGCGTCGCCAGGCCGGTTCCGCCTTCGGCGACGACACCGTCTTCCTCGAGCGGTACCTGGACGGCCCCAGGCACATCGAGATCCAGGTCTTCGGCGATGCAGCCGGAAACATCGTGTCTCTGTTCGAACGCGAGTGCTCGATCCAACGCCGCCACCAGAAGATCGTCGAAGAGTCGCCGTCGATGGCTCTCGACGAGGCCACCCGACAGAAGATGGGTGAGGCGGCAATCGCCGCCGCCCGCGCCGTGGACTAC
>DATFFO010000027.1:0-2659 GCA_035250025.1 Acidimicrobiia bacterium | reverse complement strand
TTCGTCGAACCTCTCCTCCAGGGCGGCAAGACGGTCGGCCAGATCGGGAGGCGCGGTTGCAGGCGACTCCTCGGCGGGCGGCGGGACCGAAACCCCGCCATCGGCCTCGGCCTCGGCAGAGAGCAACTCGACGATCCTGCGCTGGCTCTGACCCGGCAGGCGGGGGAGCCGCCTGACCAGCCCCTACTCCTCCAGGGCGTCGAGCACCGTCTCTACCTCGTCGAGGCTCCCGAAGGAGATGTACCGGTCGGTCCGCGAACGCAACTCGCCACTGGTCTGGGACCCGCGTAGTAGCAACACCGCCAGCACGGCCTGGGCGGCTCGATCCACCTCGAGCGCCTCGGCCACCTTGTGGCGGTACTTCGTGGCCCGGTCGCCGGGCCGGCGGACGGGAGTGGCCCAGCCCGCATCGTGGAGCCGCACCAGCGCCCTTTCGACCTCGTCGTCGTCCAGCGCCATCACCGGCTGGCGGTTGGTGGACTGGTTGCAGCCTGCCACCACCCCGGCCAGGGTCAGGGGATAGACATCCGGCGTGGTCATCTGCTTCTCGACCAGCACGCCCACGACGCGTGCCTCGACCGGACCCAGGGAGTTCACCACGACCACACCCAGGGCTCGACCGGGTAGCGGCGGGCGGCGAGGGCGGGGAGGACACCTGCGAGTTCCGACGGGTACACCGGTTCGGCCAGGCGGGAGATGTCGCTCGCATCGAGCCAGCGGTGCTCTGCGATGGTCTCCTCCTCTATCGCCGTGAGGCCGCCCGGAGCGACGGCCGTTTCGTGCGTGTGGGCAACGTAGAACACCTCCACCGCCTGGTAGGTGACGCCCATGAAACCGAGCTCGCCCTCCCGGGTGGCCACCCTGTCGCTCCACTCCACCCCGCTGTGACCGGTCTCCTCCCACAATTCGCGCCTGACGGCCTCCTCCAGGGTCTCGCCAGGATCGACCGCCCCTCCCGGCGTGAACCACCAGGTGCCATCGTGGGGACGGTGAGGGTCGCCACCCCGGAACAGCAACGTCCTCCCCCCGGGACCGATCAGGATCACCCGGGCCGAGGGGCGCAAGATGGCATCGGTAGACACGGACCGAGAGTATCGCCTTGGTCACGCGCCCAGATCGAGGTAGCTCTGCCACCGGGCCGAACCCGGTTCAGTATCGACGGTTCACGGTCGACCGTCACCCGGCAACTGACAACTGTCCAGCGTCAGGCTTTTTCGAGCGGCGCCCAGGAGAGCAGGAGCCGCTTCTTGCCCTGGGTATCGAACATGACCTCGGCCTCCGCCCGGTCGCCCGTGCCTACGACCTCGCGCACAGTGCCCAGGCCCCACTTGTCATGGCGGATGCGGTCGCCGGGCCCGATCTCGCCTGCGTCCACCGTGGCCCGGGGGGCCGGGGCGGAGCCACCTTCGACCCGGCGGTTGCGAGCGCGCTTGGCCGCCTTGTCGATGAGCTCGGTGGGGATCTCGGACATGAACCGGGAGGGCGGGTTGTAGTTGGTGCCGCCGTAGAGCATGCGGCTCCAGGCCGACGTGAGATAGAGCCGGTCGCGAGCCCGGGTGATGCCGACGTAGGCGAGGCGCCGCTCCTCCTCCAGTTCCCGGGGGTCGCCCAGAGTGCGCATGTGCGGGAACACACCGTCCTCCATGCCCACCATGAACACGACGGGGAACTCGAGGCCCTTGGCGGTGTGGAGCGTCATCAGTGTCACCGCTCCTCCCCCCTCGTCCCATTCGTCGACGTCCGAGACCAGGGCGGTGGTCTCCAAGAACACCTCGAGGCGACGGATGTTGTCCATCGCCTCCCACTCCTGGTCCCCGATCACGGCCCCCTCGTTCGACTCCTCGAACTCGGTGGCGACGGACTGCAACTCGCGCAGGTTCTCGACCCGGCCCATCGCCTCGATGGAGCGCTCGGCCTCCAGGGCCGCCACGTACCCGGTGTCCTCCAGGACTGCTTTCACGGCGCCCGAGATCCCGCCGATCACCACCGACTCGCCGAGAAGGTCGATCAGAGCCACGAACTCGGCGATGTTGCGCTGGGCGCGGGAGTTGAGAGCGCCGATCTCGTCGGCGCGGCGCAGGGCATCGAGGAAAGGGACCCGATGGGCCTCGGCGAAGCGGTCGACGTGACCGAGGGATGTGTCGCCGATACCCCGCTTGGGCTCGTTGATGATGCGCTTGACTGCCACCTGGTCGGCCGGGTTCACCAGAACCCGCAGATACGCCAGGGCGTCCTTGATCTCGCGGCGTTCATAGAATCTGACCGAGCCGACCACGGTGTAGCCGATGCCCCGGCGGACGAACACATCCTCGATGACGCGGGACTGGGCGTTGGTGCGGTAGAAGACGGCGAGGTCGGCGGGGTTGAAACCCTCGTCGATGAGGGCGTCCACCTGGTCGGCGACGAAACCGGCCTCGTCGTGCTCGTCCTCTGCCTCGAAGCGGACGATCGAGGTCCCCTCTCCCCGATCAGACCACAGGTTCTTGGGGGTGCGCCCCGTGTTGTTGTCGATGACGGCGTTGGCCGCCTTGAGGATTGTCTCCGTCGAGCGGTAGTTCTGGTCCAGGATGACGATGCGGGCATCCGGAAAGTCCTGCTCGAACTCGCGGATGTTGCGGATGTCGGCCCCGCGCCAGCCGTAGATCGACTGATCGGCGTC
>DATFFO010000026.1:0-10844 GCA_035250025.1 Acidimicrobiia bacterium | reverse complement strand
TGACTGATGGGCTACGCCCGGGGAGCCGCCGTGTCCCAAGGGCCCCCGAGCGCCCCCTCGATCCATTGCATCACGTCAAGGATCTTCCAATCCGAGAACTGCGGACCGATCACCTGGAGGCTGATGGGTGCCCCACCTGAGTCCCGCCCGATCGGCAGGCTGCCGGCGGGCAGCGCGGCCAGATTCCAGGGGTTGACCAGCCGGGTGAGGGCGCTGGTCCGCGTTTCCGTCACCCCGCCGACTTCGATGTCGACTTCGCAATCTGCAGCCGCGCCACTGGGAATCCGGCACGGAAGGGTGGGGGTCATCAGAAGGTCGTAGATGCCGAACAGTTTGCGCACCTCCGATCTCAGGACGGCAACCCGGTGGTTGGCCCTCGCCAAAGTGGGTCCGGTGAATGACTTCGAGCGCTCAACCGCGGCGTGGAGCTCGGGGATCTCGGTAATCACGTCGGCGAATCTGTCCTCGATGATGGAGCCCGACTCGACGAGGCCGATCGTGCGGGGTCCGAGCTCCATGGCCTGGCGCAAGTCAGGCAGCGAAACCCGATCCACCTGGTGCCCGGCGTCGCCCAGCATCCTCAACACGGCCTCGAATGCCTCGGCCACCTCGGCGTCGATGTTCCATTCGACCAGCTCGGTCGCCAGCCCGATGCGGAGCGGACCTTCCTGCCATCGCGGCGGCGAATCGACGACGACGCTGTAGGGATCCTCCTCGTCCAGCCCCGTCATCACCCCCAGCATGATCCTCGCATCGCCCACGGTCGACGCCAGTGGACCGACGCAGTCCATGGTGTAGGTCAGGCCTCCGGACCCAGTCAGCGGGACCAGGCCTCGGGTCGTCTGAAGTCCCACTACGCCACAACAGGCGGCGGGAATCCGGATACTCCCACCCGAGTCGCTGCCGAGGGCGGCGTGCACCAGGCCCGCCGCGACCGCCGCCGCCGACCCGCCCGAAGAGCCACCCGAGACCCGATCGGGCGAGCGAGGGTTGCTCGTCTGGGGAGTGACACCGCCGGGCATCCCGATGAACGGCGCCGCCGTCGTACAGACCAGGGTGGCTCCTGCATCTCGCAGCCGGGCAACCACCGTGGCGTCCTGGTCAACTGGCTGGGCATCCATCCCGCGAGCTTGAAGTCCGAACCAGTTTCGGCAACCCGCCACATCGAAGTGGGTCTTGACCCCAACCATCATGCCCGACAACGGTCCGTCCTCGGGAGGCTGATAGGCAATGGTCTCCATCACTGCGCCGAGTTCAGGTTCCCACTCCGCGATCCGTCGAGCCGCGTCCTCGTACAGCTTGGCGGCCGTTGTCTCACCCGCCCCGACTGCGGCGATGGCACCGCTGCCGTCCAACCCCCCCGGACCCGACCTCGCATCAGACATGATCAAGGAAGCATCAGTGGCGAGAGTCCGGGTGGGCGACGACACCGGGCTCGGGAAAGTGACAAGCGGCGACGTGGGAGGACACCCCTTCGAGGGCTGGCTCGACCTCGGCGCAGATCGCCTGCGCCTTCCAGCACCTGGTCCGGAACCGGCAACCGGAGGGAGGAGACGCCGGGCTGGGGACGTCACCTTCGAGCACGATCCGGCGTCCCAGACCGCGCCGGGTCGGATCCGGGACCGGGACAGCTGAGAGCAACGCCTTGGTGTAGGGATGCCGGGGGGCTGTGGTCACCTCGTCCCGGGTACCCAATTCGACGATCTTGCCCAGGTACATGACGGCGATGCGGTCGGAGATGTGCTTGACCACCGAGAGGTCGTGGGCGATGAAGAGGTAAGCCAGCTTGAGCTCGTCCTGGAGCCGCTCGAGAAGATTGACGATCTGAGCCTGAATCGAAACGTCGAGGGCCGAGACGGGCTCGTCCAGCACCAGCAACTGGGGACCCAGTGCCAGGGCTCGGGCGATGCCGATTCGTTGCCGCTGTCCCCCTGAGAACTCGTGAGGGAACCGACTCCCGTGGTCCGGACGCAGACCGACTAGCTCGAGCAACTCGTCGACCCGTTCACGCAGCCGCTTGCCCTCCGCCATCTGATGGACGCGGATTGGCTCGGCGATGATCGAACGCACCGTGAGGCGGGGATCGAGTGCCGAGAACGGGTCTTGCAGCACGATCTGCATCTCCCGACGAAATGGCCGCAGTTCGGACGGACTGAGACTGGAGAGGTCGTGTCCCCGAAACACGACAGAACCCGCCGACGACTCGATCAGCCGCAGGACGGCCAGCCCGGTCGTCGACTTTCCGCACCCGGATTCACCGACGAGGCCGAGGGTCTCTCCGGCCCGGAGTTCGAACGAGATGCCGGCGACGGCATGAACCGTGCCGAGGGTCCGGCGAAGAATCTTCGACCGGATCGGGAACTCCACAGACAGGTCGTCCACAGTGAGCAGATCCTCGCCCGGAGCGACCTGGGCGTGGATGTCTGATTTCGTTGACATCTGCGAGACGGTCACGACTCACCCGCCCGAATGTCCGTGCCGACCTCCTGGGAGACGGCGGCGACTTCGCCTTCCATCTCGTCGACGAAGTGACACGCCGACCAGGCGTCGCCGACCCGGATCAACGGCGGGTCCTGAGCACGGCAGATCGATCGATCCCGCGACAGGGAGCACCGCGGGGCAAAGGCGCAACCGGGCGGTGGGTGAGACATGTCCGGCGGCTGGCCGGGGATTGAAAACAGTGTCTCCATGTCAACGTCCAGGCGCGGGAGGCTGGCCAACAGCCCGAGCGTGTACGGATGGCGCGGGCTCTGGAACAGAGGGAGGATCGCCGTCGACTCGACGACCTTTCCGGCGTACATCACGAGCACCCGGTCGGCCACCTCGGCGATCACCCCGAGGTCATGGGTGATGAGGATGGTGGCGGCGTCGGTCTCCTTGCGCACGACATCCAGGAGCTCCAGGACCTGCGCCTGGATGGTCACGTCCAGGGCGGTGGTCGGCTCGTCGGCGATCAGCAGCTTGGGGTGGTTGGCGATCGCCATCGCGATCATGGCCCGCTGGCGCATCCCACCCGAATACTCGTGAGGAAACTGGGCGTAACGGGTGGTAGGGCTCGGCACCCCGACCATGGACAGCAACTCGATTGAGCGGTCTCTCGCCGCCGAGCGCTTGACCGTGCGGTCATGGACACGGATGGCCTCAGAGATCTGATGGCCGATGGTCTGGACCGGGTTGAAGGCAGTCATTGGGTCCTGGAAGATCATGGCGATCTCCTTGCCCCGAATGGAGCGCAGTTCCCGCTCTCGCAGGTCCAGCAGGTTCTTACCCTCGAACGTGACGGGACCTCCAGACACGACCGCCGGCGGCGAGGGCAGCAGACCGAGGATGCTGGCGACACTCACACTCTTGCCCGAGCCCGACTCCCCCACGATGCCCAGCACCTCGCCCGACCGAATCTCCCATGTCACGCCGCGCACAGCCTGGACTTTCCCCTCACCACCATGGAAGGTGACGTGGAGGTTCTCGACCGACAAGAGGGGCGGAGAGATGCTCCCTGATTCAGCTAAAGACACCGGGTCACCTCGTCTGCCTGGGGTCGAAAGCGTCGCGCAGACCGTCGCCGACGAAGTTGATGGCCAGCACAGTGGAAGCGATGGCGATCCCGGGCGGTAGCCACAACCAGGGGAGACCCGCCAGGACCGTGATCGACTGCGCCTCGTTCAGCATGCCGCCCCAGCTCGCCTGCGGCGGGCGTACGCCCAGGCCCAGGAACGAGAGAGCGGCTTCGAGCAGGATGGCCTGGGCACTGAGGAGGGTGGCGACCACTGTCAAGGGAGAGGTCACCCCCGACAGGATGTGGCGGCGCATGATGCGGAAGTTCGACGATCCACTGGCTCGAGCAGCGAGAACGAAGTCGTGTTCACGCAGAGCCAGTGTCATTTGCCGCACGATGCGACACGAGGTGGGCCACTCGAAGAGTGCGATGACGACGACGATGGTCGTGACGCTGGGTCCGAGGATGGCCACCAGAAGCAGGATGACAATGAGGGATGGGAACGACAGGAAGATGTCGACGACTCGCATGATCACAGTGTCGACCCATCCTCGAGTGAACCCTGCCGTCAGGCCCAGGATCGTCCCGATCCCGGCGGCGGAGATGGCGGCCGCCACGCCCACCGTCAGGGAGACCCGGGCACCGAAGATGAGACGGCTCAGCACGTCCCTTCCGGCCGAATCAGTGCCGAGGATGTGGCCGGGCGACGGCGGGGCCCGCAACGAACGCAGGTCGACGGCGTTGGGATCTGCCGGCGCCACCAGCGGAGCCAAGACCGCTACCAGGCCCAGAAGAACGAGGAAGATCAAGCTAATCAAGGCCAGCCGGTGCTTCATGAACCGGCGCATGGCGACCTTGAACGGCGAGCGGGGCGGCCGGGCAGCGACTTCGTCGACGCTGAGGTCGTCGATGGTCTCCCCACCGGTTGCGATCGACGCCTCGACGATGGCGTCTACATCGAGACCGTCGCCCGGTCCGTCCTGGCGGATCACAAACGGATCCTGGGATCGAGGATGGCGGCGATCACATCCGCCAGGAAGTTGAAGACGAGCACGAGGACGGCGGTGATCATCACCACCGCCAGTATCACGGGATAGTCCCGGCTGTTGATGCCTTCAATCACCAAGCGTCCCATCCCCGGCCAGCTGAAGACATACTCGATGATCACCGTCCCGGCGAGCAGGGCAGGGATCTGGACCGCGAGGACGGTTGTGAGCGGAATGAGCGAGTTACGCAGCGCGTGTTTCACCACCACCCCCCAGTAAGGGACCCCCTTGGCTTTGGCCGTCGTCACATGGTCCAGGCGGAGGACGTCGAGCAGGCTCTGCCGGGTGTAGCGGACATAGGGCCCCATCAGGACAGCCGACAGCACCGCCGCCGGCAGGATCAGGTGCTTCAGAAGGTCGAACCCGGTGGCGGGGACTCCCAGGGTCCTCATACCACCGCTAGGGAACCAGCCCAGGAGGATGCTGAAGACGTAGATGGCGATGAGGCCCTGGAAGAAGGTCGGAACCGAGACCGAGAGCATGCTGCCCACCCCGGCGGCGTAGTCGAGTTTGGTGTTCTGGCGGAGGGCGGCGGTAACGCCGACGGGCACTCCGACGAGGAGCGCTATCAGAATCCCGGTCCCGGACAGGATCAGCGTGGGCATGACTCGGGGAGCGATCATCTCGGTGACCGGGACGTCCCGATGGAATGACGTTCCCAGGTTTCCGTTGGCCAACTCACCCAGCCAGGCGACGTACTGAACCGGTAGGGGTCTGTCGAGCCCCAGCTCGGCGCGCCTGCGCTCGATGAGGCCGGGATCACCTGCCATCTCCTCGGGAGTGAGAAGCACGGTGGCGGGGTCGCCCGGCAGCATCTGGACAAGAATGAACGTGAGGGCAAGGATCCCTAGAAGGACGGGGATGGCGATGATGATCCGGCGGATCAGGAAGGCGAGCACGCCATCACCACGTCACGTCTCGCTCTTGCATCGCCGCCTTTGATACCACTGTCATAGAAATGGTGGTGACCGGCGCACGGGCCGGTCACCACCATTTGTCCGTCTAGATCTACTCCTCCCAGGTCCACTCCCACATGTTCCAGTAGGTCTGCCAGTGGTCGCCCTGGACCTTCACGCCTTTCAGGCGGCTGTCGTAGGCGACGATGTTGTCCAGCACGGCGAAGTGCAGGTTGTTCGGATTCTGGTTCTCGGCCAGGAATATCTCGTGGTAGAGCGGGGCCCGTACAGCCTGATCGGCCGAAAGCCGCGCCTCGGCCCACAAGCCGTCTGTCGCCTCGTCGCAGTAGTGGGTCAGGTTCGGCCCATTCGGGTAGACCGTCGCGCACTGGTTGTAGGGCTGTACAGAACTCGGATCGAGCGTGAACACGGCTCCGGCGTTCCAGAACATGTTCACGTCTGTGTTGAGTTCCACTCCACCGAGGTTGTCGAGCAAGGTCGGCACGTCGACGTTTGTGATCTCGACGTTCACGCCCACATCGGCCCACTGAGCCTGCATGATGTTGATCGCCTGGATGACGGGCTCGGGGGCGGCCTGTGACATCAGCCACAGATTGAGCGTCGTCGACCCGTCCCAGCCGGCCTCCTCCAGCAATTGCCTGGCCCGCTCGGGATCGAAGGCGTAGTCGATCATCCCGTCCTCGACCGTCGGTACGGCCCACGCCACCTGATCGCCGACGAGGCGAACGTTGACATCCGACACCGAGCAGAAGCCGAGGAACACTTGCTCACACAGCCCCGCGCGGTCTATGGCGTGGACCAGCGCCTGCTTCACCCGGGGGTCTTCGAACGCCGGCGACTGATCATTGAACCCGATGACATTCGGGTTGAGGCCCTCGGCTCTTTCGACCGTGATGCCGTCGATCGCCTCCAGGCGCTCGATGTCGGCAGCTCCGACGCCGTCGACGTATTGGATTTCGCCGGTCTGCAGCTGCGCCAGCCGTGCCTCCGCCTCCGTGATGATCTTGAAGAAGACCTGCTCGAATCCTGGGGTGCCCAGGGAGAAGTTCTCGTTGGCCTCCAACTCGACGTACTGGTCGGGAACATACTCCACGAACTTGTAGGCACCGCTCACCACGGGAAACGTTTCGAAATACTCGTGGGTGGGGATGTCCTCGGCGGGCACGTCGCCCAGGATGTGAGCCGGGAACATCGAGTTGAGCCGGGTCAACGAGGCCCAGTTTGGCAGCCAGGCCGCGTCCGGGTTCTCAAGGGTGATCACCACCGTGGAATCGTCGGGCGTTGCGAGCCCCGAGATCTCCTCGGCCTCTCCTTCGATGTATTCGGTGATCCCGGCAACTCCCGCCAGGCGCCCGCCCAGGGTGCTGATCCGGGTGTCGAGATGGTGGCGCAGCGACAAGGCGACGTCCGCAGAAGTTATCGGCGTGCCGTCACTCCACTCGAGCCCGTCTTTCACCGTGAGGGTGATGGTGGTGGCATCATCGGACACCTCCCATGACTCCAGGATGTCCGAGTAGATGTTCTGTTCGTTGTCCACCTGGATCAGGGGCAGGAACATGGCCATCAGGACGACCGCTCGGTTGCCGGCGGTCTCCGGGTATGGGTTGAGTGCGACGGGGTCGGTGGGGATCACAACCTCGAGCGTGGTGCGCCCCTCGGGTTCAGTCGGCGGAGTGGTCGTATCGCCGGAAGTCGTTTCCGTCGTCGGGGCCTCGGTGGTGATAGTCGTTTCACCACCCGAGGCTGCCGTTGTGCTGCTCCCCGCATCGGGGTCGGGGGTGGCGCAGGCCGCCATGGCAAGGGCGAGGGTGAGAACCAGCGCCAGCCACCTCACGTTCAAGGCTTTCCTCATTGATCTCCTCCGTGGGTTCGAACCCGCCGCAACGACGGTAGTGATCGCATGCTGATCAGGTATAACTTGTTTGTCAAGACTTTTGTGATTTGACCCCAATCCCAACCACTCCGTACCAAAATCGAGGACCGCAATGACGCTATCGCCCGACGCCACGCCTGACCGACCGCCCCAGGTCCTGCTCTTCGACCCGATCACATGGATCCACGACTGGAGCTACGAAGAGGAGCGGACGGCGTTGGCCGCCGTCGGAGCCGAGCTCGTCAACCCCGCCGACCGGGCGGAGCGGGACCGCCTATTGGCCGACGCCGACGTCGTGGTGGTCAGCAGCATCGACCGACTCACCGCCGCCCATATCGATCAGCTTGAGCGATGCGTCGGGGTCCTCTGCTACAGCGCCGGCATGGACGCCGTGGATCTCGAGGCGACGGGGCGGGCCAAGATCGCGGTGACGAACATTCGAGCGGGGACCGCCGACGTCGCCGACCATGCCATGACCCTCCTCCTCGCCGCGTGGCGCCGGCTTCCGGTCATGATCGCCGAGGCGCGGGCCGGCCGATGGGATCTCGAGCAGCATCCCGAGTTCCGATCCATCAGCCGACTAGGAGGTAGCACCCTGGGGATATTCGGGGCCGGACCGATCGGTCGAGCGGTCGCCGACCGCGCCCGGTCCTTCGGGATGCTCACGATCGCCACCTATCGCCGACCCGAGATTGCCGAGCAGGACCTGCCGCACGTCCCGCTCGACCGTCTGATGGCTGAAGCGGACGCCCTGGTTCTGACCGCCTCCCTGAACCAGTCCACCAGAGGGATCGTCGACCGGCATCTGCTCGCCGGCGCCCGGCCGGGCATGGTCTTGGTCAATGTCGGTCGTGGTGCCCTGGTCGTCGAGCGTGACCTCGCCGATGCCCTGGACGCCGGCATCGTGGCAGTTGCGGCCCTCGACGTTCGGGATCCCGAGCCACCGGACCCCGACGACGATGTGCTCACGGGACGACCCGACGTGATCCAGACACCGCACTCGGCGGGAGTCTCGGCCGAGGCGCTCTCGAGCCTCCACCGGCTGGCGGCCGAGGAGATCGAGGGTCTGCTGCGCCGCGGCGGGCGGATATGACGCATACGGATCTGCTGTGAAGAAGGCGAGCGAAACTTCGTTGGCGCCGCTGCGGATCGCCGCCTTCCGACGGCTGTGGATAGCCATCATGGTTTTCAACGTCGGCCACCTCGTCCTGGTGGTGGCGTCCTCCTGGCTCATCCTGGAAATGACCGGCTCGCCATTGTGGGTGAGCGCCATGGTCGGCGCCCCCACGGTCCCCCTCCTACTTCTCGCCCTCCCGGCCGGTGCGGTCGCCGACCTCTTCGACCGACGAAAGATCCTGGTCGCCTCCTCGGCGATCATGATGCTCGCCTCCACCGGGATGGCGCTGATGACCATCGGCGGGATCGGCTCCCCTGCGGCACTCATCGTTCTCGGCGTGTTCCTTGGAATCGGGGTGGCGTTCTTCAACCCCGCATGGCAGGCGATCGTCCCGGCCCTGGTCCCCCAACACCTGGTGCCGGGTGCCGTTTCGTTGAACTCCGCCAGCGGCGGCGTCGCAACCGCGCTCGGCCCGGCGTTGGGAGGTCTGCTCGTAGCCACCGTTGGTCCCGCCGGGTCGTTCGTGGCCGCCTCGATCGGCTATGCGGTGATGCTCGGCACGTCTTCCCTCGTTCGACGTTCTGGGTGGGGTTCCGACATCGACACCCTCCCGACCGCGATCGCCGGTGGCATCCGCTACCTCCGGTTCTCGGACGGGTACCTCGCGCTCCTGGTGCTCGGTTCAGCCTTCGGATTCACATCTGCGGCACTGCGAGCGATGCTTCCCAACCTCACTTCTGACGCTCTCGGGGGTGATGTCGGACTGTATGGCGCCCTCCTCGGCGTCTTCGGGGCCGGGGCCATGGTGGGTGGCGTGACGCGCCATCAGGGCAGCCGGTTGCTGGGGCGGCGCATGATTCCGCGCTCGATCGTCGCATTCGGAATTGCCGGGGTGGTCGTCGGGGGCGTGCCGAACCTGGTCGTCATCCTGGCGGGGGTCGCCATCTCCGGTCTGTTGTGGACCTGGATCCTGGCGACGATGAACACCGTGTTCCAGATGCTGACACCCGACTGGGTTCGGGGGCGAACCATGGCCGCGTTCGTGCTGGCTGTGTTCGGCATCCTCCCCATTGGAGCGCTTGCCGCGGGTGCCCTGGGAGACGTCATCGGCGCCGCCGGTGCCCTCGTTGCGTTCTCGGCAGCCACCGTTGTCGTCGGCGGAGCAGCCGTCCGTGTTGAGCTTCCGGTGCTCGAAGAGATCGTCCCTCCAGTGATGGCCACAGAACGATCGAAAGGCGAGGTAAGCCCGCCGTCGTCGAAGCGTCCTGTCACCGTTGTCAACACATGGACCATCGCGTCTGCGGATGAGATGGCCGAGCTCACGTCGGTGTTGGGCGAGCTACGCCGACTACGCCTGGCGACG
Source organism: Acidimicrobiia bacterium (assembly GCA_035250025.1). Taxonomy (GTDB): domain Bacteria; phylum Actinomycetota; class Acidimicrobiia; order Spongiisociales; family ZC4RG35; genus DATFFO01. The sequence goes on along the minus strand of DATFFO010000026.1, from coordinate 1,032 downwards.
GGTGCCTACCGCTGGAATGCCTATCAGTCGATCGACGATCCCGCCCGGGTGTCGGAGACCTATGTCGTCCACTCGTGGGAGCATCATCTCCAGCTCGAAGGACGGCTCGATACCCGCGGCAAGGAGATGATCGAACGTGCGGAGCGGTTCGGTTCACCCGAACAACACGTGACGAGCCATCTGGTGGATTTCGAGGCGGCCGTACCGGCTCCACGACACCAGGGCCGATGACCGCGCATCGGGACCACCGACTCGCCCCCATTCCCGGCACCAGCAGACCCGCCGTTGACTACGGACGACCCGGCGTGAGTTCATGAACGAGGGGAGTGGCCATTCGCCAGCGTCTCCCCAAGCACCTCCAAGAGCGCATCGACATCGGCCGACGAATTGTGGATGTGGCATCCGATGCGGACCCCTGAAGCACGGACGGCCGTCTTGATCCCGGCTGCCAACAGGCGCGTCGGGTCGGCGGTGGGGACGGTCACGATGGCCGAAGGCGAAGCTTCCAGGCCGAGACCTTCCCGCACCGCGTTTGCCAGCCCGACGTCGTGGGCGTGGATCTGGTCGACGCCGAGGGAACCGATCAGTTCGAGGGAGGGAACGGCGCCGACCCATGCCATCCAGGCGGGCGACGTGTCGAAGCGGCGGGCCGAGCTTGCCAGACGGAGCGGGCCGCCATAGATGCTCGCCCACGGATCCTCGCCCGAGTACCAGCCGGCGTTGAGGGCGGGCACGTCGGTGTCGGATTTGGTCACCATGAACGCAACACCGCGCGGACACAGCAACCATTTGTAGGCCGCCACGAACACGAAGTCGTAGTGATCGGGATCGAACGGGAACCAGCCGGCGGCGTGGGTAGCGTCGACCAGTGTGACCGCACCTGCCTGGCGCGCCGCCCCGACGATCTGTTCGACTTCTGCGACCGCTCCGTTGGAGGACTGGACAAGGCTGAACGCCACCACATCGACCGACTCGTCGATGGAGGCCGCCAGACCGGCAAAAGGGACGGTCCGCACTTCCAGGCCTCGATTT
>DATFFO010000025.1:0-3576 GCA_035250025.1 Acidimicrobiia bacterium | reverse complement strand
CGCCACTTTCTCCTGACGCGCCGCGACTTCGACGTGGAGGGGATCGCCTTCCGGGTGATGAACCCGGTGAGCACCCGCCGCGCCGACCAGCGGGGAGCGCTGGGGAATCAGGTCGCCATGTGGCTCATCGATCTGCCCCTGGCCGAACCCGACCCGGCCCTCCGCCTCGAGCAGATCAAGCACGTCACCAGCGAGCACAAGCGCACCAACCAGGCGCTCGGCGCCGCCACCCTCGTCGACCTATCGCGAGGGACTCCGATGACCCTCGTGTCTGTGGCCAGCCGTCTCGCCGGGGCGCGGATGCGACCGTTCAACATGACGGTGACCAACGTCCCCGGCCCGCAGTTCCCGATGTACCTCCTCGAGGCGAAGATGCTGGCCAACTATCCCATGGTCCCCTTGTGGTCCCAGCACGGCGTCGGCATCGCCCTGTTCAGCTACGACGGACGCCTGCTGTGGGGTATTCACGCCGACTACGACACCCTCCCCGACTCGGAGTCGTTCGTCGAGTCGATCCAGGTGTCAACCGAGCAGTTGCTGGAGGCAGCCCGCCGGGCCACCGCCTGAGCCTTCGTCGGACCTCGAGTTTCTCGGGGTCGAGGTCGGCGGCGGCCCACTTTCGCCGAGGCGGGGAAGCGTGCGACGCTTGCCTGGATGTCCGGAGCCCGTCCTCTTGCCGCTGCCTTCGTGGGTGCCTTCGCCATCTCGTTCTCGGCACTCTTCTTCCACTACGCCGATGTCAGCGCCCTCACCGGCGCCTTCTTCCGCCCGGCCTACGCCGTGCCGGTCCTGGCCTTTCTCTGGTGGCGCACCCGGAAACAGGACGAAAACAGCGCCCGCGATAGATGGATCGCCCTCGGCTCCGGTGTCATGCTCGCCATCGACTTCGTATGCTGGCACCTGTCCATCGGACACCTCGGCACCGGTCTCTCCACTCTCATCGCCAATGCCCAGATTGTGTTCGTAGCCGCCATTGCCTGGTGGTTTCTTGACGAGAGGCCCGACCGCGTCGTCCTGATGTCCATCCCCGTGGTTCTGGTCGGCGTCGCCCTCGTCAGCGGCCTCGGCCGGGCCGACTCTTTCGGTTCCGACCCGGTCCTGGGAACGGTGCTCGCTCTGGCCTCGGCCCTGGCCTACGCCGGATTCCTCCTCGCCTACCGCCGAGCCAACCGGACGCGGGGCCCCGTCGTGGGGTCGCTCGCCTATGCATCCGTCGGGGCAGCCGTGACCACGCTGGTGGCGGCGCCGGTGTTCGGCACTCTTGACCTCGTCCCGTCCTGGCCGGCGCACGGCTGGCTTCTGGCCCTGGCTCTCCTGTGCCAGGTCGTCGGGTGGCTCGCCATCGGGTATGCCCTCCCCCGCCTGCCCGCCGCCGAGACCTCGACCTTCATCCTTCTCCAGCCGGTGCTCACCATGGTCTGGGGAGGGCTTCTCCTCGCCGAGCGGCCGTCTTTCCTCCAGCTCGTCGGGGCGGCAATGGTTCTGGGAGGCGTGGGCATGGTCGCCGTCGTCACCGGCCGCCGCCAGGCCGTGGCGGTGGCCCCGGCTGCCTGACAGGGCGCGACCGAACAGATCGGCCCCCCGAGATGTGCGGGTAGGTTTAGTGTCCCCGACGTGACGGACTCCGACCGGGTAATCGACTGGCTTCTCGATCCAGGAGACTCCGACCCTTCGATCCGCTGGCAGGTGATGCGTGACCTGCTGGGCGCTCCCGAGAAAGAGTGGGCGGCCGAGCGATCCAAGGTCGAGACGGAGGGATGGGGAGCCCGCCTCCTCGCCGCCGCGGACGACGACGGGCAGTGGGCCGGCGGCGCCCATTTCCCCTCCGACTTCGTCTGGGGCGGGAGCGAGGAAGGCCAACCCTGGACGTCGACAACCCATGTTCTTTCGGAACTGCGCGAGCTTGGGTTGGATCCCCGGTCCGACCGGATGCGCGCCGCGGTGGAGTTGATCGGTACCCACTGTCGCTGGGAGCACGACCACCAGCCCTACTGGGAAGGGGAAGTGGAACCTTGTATCAACGGTGTCACCGTCGCCAACGGCACGTACTTCGGCCGCGACATGTCTCCCCTGGTCGAACGGCTCGTCGGCGAGCGCCTGGAGGACGGGGGCTGGAACTGCGAGGCCGAGAACGGGTCGGTCCGCTCGTCGTTCGACACCACGATCAACGTCCTGGAAGGGCTCCTGGAGCACGAAAGGGTCACCGGCGGCAGCCCAGAGTCCAAGCAGGCGCGCTGGTCCGGCGACGAGTACCTGCTCAGGCGGCATCTGTACCGCCGTCTGAGCACCGGGGAGCCTGCCGACCAGAAGTATCTGCTCCTGCTCCATCCCAATCGCTGGCACTACGACGTGCTGCGCGGTCTCGACTACTTCCGGTCCGCCTCGACCCTGACGGGCCGGAGCCCCGACCCCCGGATGGGCGACGCTATCGACCTGGTTCGCTCCCGGCAGCTCCCCGACGGCACCTGGGCCCTCGACTGGAGCCCCACCGGGCGGGTTTGGTTCGAGATCGACGACGGGCCCGGCCAGCCATCGCGGTGGCTGACGCTGCGAGCCCTCCGGGTGCTCAAGTGGTGGGAGTCTGCCAATCCCCCGCCCGAGACCGCTGCAGCGGTGGAATGACCGCCGACCTGCGGTTTGTGCCAATCTGTCGCCGTGGCCTCCTTCGGCCTTGACCGCGCCCAGATCCTCGCCCATCGGCGCCGAGCGGGAATGCTCGACGTCCGCCAGCCGTACCGGCCGGCGGCCCTGGAACGGGCCGCATGGGTCGGGTTGCAGGACAGCATGCCCCGTGCCGCGGTGCTATCCCTGAATGCCCGCGTGGAGGGATGCGGTCCTTTTGCCTGGGACGACCCCACCTTCGTCCAGGTGTGGGGACCCCGGTTCAGCGTCTACGTCGTGGCCCGGCGTGACCTGGCGGTCTTCACACTCGGTCGGCTGTCCGACGATCCCGTCGCCGTCAAGAAGGCCCACGACCTCGCCGACCGCGCCCGCGATGTCCTGGCCGGCGAGAAGATGACCCTTGCCGACGTCGGCCGTGCTCTCGGGGTTCACCACAACATGCTCAGGTATGCCGCCCCGACGGGAACGATTCTGGTTCGTTGGGAGGGCAGCGGGAAGCCGCTCGTCTGGACGGGACCTGCTCCCGACGTGGACCCTGTGGACGCTCGTCTCGAGCTGGCCCGCCGCCACCTCCACGTCTATGGCCCCACCAAGGCGGCGGCGTTCGCAAAGTGGGCGGGGATCAAGCCGCCTCGGGCCAGAGCCGCCTACGAGTTGCTCCGGGACGAGCTGACATCGGTGGAGACGCCGCTCGGGAACCGGTGGATCCTCTCGAGCGATGTCGACTCGTTCCGAGCGGACCCAGATGCGGCCGAGTTTGTTCGCCTCCTGCCGAGCGGGGATTCCTACTGGCTGTTCCACGGTCCCGATCGCGACCTGTTGGTGACCGATAAGGAGCGACAGGCCGAGCTGTGGACGCCCCGAGTCTGGCCGGGAGCGGTTTTGGTGGGCGGAGAGATCGCAGGCACGTGGCGACGGGCTCACCACCGGATGACCGTCACCCCCTGGCGGCAG
>DATFFO010000024.1:0-2916 GCA_035250025.1 Acidimicrobiia bacterium | reverse complement strand
CTACACACTCCTGGCCATTTCTGAGGTCCCGGCCGCGATCATCGAGGGGGCTTACATCTCCAACCCATCCGAGGAAGCGCTCATCATGACCGACGCCTTCCGCCAGGCCTATGCCGAAGGGGTGTACCGGGCATTGGTCCGCTTCGTGGTGACCGACGACAACCCCATCCCCGCGCCCGAGCCGGAGCTGTACGAGGTCGAGGCACCACCTCGGTCGATGGACGACTGCATCACGCCTGCCTGACCTTCCCGAGCCACCGGCTTGGAAGTGCCGCCCCCTATGAGTACGGTTGCGCCCTTCATGACGAGCTACTGGCCCTGTGCTGTGTGTCGGAACTCTCGGGTGATCCGCCCGGGTGCCGACGCTCGTCGTCCGCACTCCTAAGACGCCACCACCCGAGAGCTCTCCTCCGGCGTCATCCCCGACACCTCTCTATTTCAGGAGTGCAATCAATGAGACCCCTCGTTTCCGGCCGCCGCGCCGGTACCACCAGGCCCAACCCCCGTCATCGGCACAGGACCAGATTCGGTGCCGTCTTGCTGGTTTCTCTCATCGTGGGCGTCGCCTGCGGTGGCGGAACCGATTCCGGCTCGGTGGAGGAGATCACCGTCGACTGGGCCTACTACAACCCGGTCAGCCTCGTGCTCAAGGAGAAAGGCTGGCTCGAGGAGAAGTTGGAGGGAACCACGGTCAACTGGGTCCAGTCGGCAGGCAGCAACAAGGCGCTCGAGTTCCTGGCGGCCAGGAGCATCGACTTCGGCTCGTCGGCCGGAGCCGCAGCCCTGTTGGCCAAGATCAACGGGACCTCGATCAACTCCGTGTACGCCTACTCCCAACCCGAGTGGACTGCCCTCGTCACCAAGGCTGACAGCGGGATCAGCAAAGTCGAGGACCTGGCCGGGAAGACGGTCGCCGTGACCCGCGGCACCGACCCATACATCTTCCTGGTCCGGGCGCTGGCCGACCACGGGCTGACCGAGGCCGACATCGAGCAGGTCCTCCTCCAGCACGCCGACGGGCGAAACGCCCTGATCAATGGTGATGTGGACGCATGGGCCGGCCTGGACCCGATGATGGCGGAGGCAGAGCTCGAACAGGGCGCCACATTGTTCTATCGGGCACCCGATCTGAACACCTGGGGCGTGCTCAACGTCGACGAGACTTTCGCCACCGAGAATCCCGAGATCGTGGAAGCGGTGATCGCCGCCTACGAGAAGGGCCGGCTGTGGTCGTTGGAGAACCCCGACGAGCTGCAAGCCATCCTCGCCGAGGCGGCGGGTCTCAGCCCTCAGGTGGCGGAACGCCAGTTGGAGCGGACCGATCTGACCACGCCCGCCATTGGGGAGGTCCAGCGAGCGTCGATCCTCGGCGCCGGAGTGGTCCTTCAAGAGGCCGGGGTCATCGAGCCCGGAGTGGATGTCGAGGCGACAGTTGACGAGCTGCTCGACGAGACGTTCACCTCGGATCTCGGTGATGGCGGATGACACAGACAACGACGGTGGAGCCCCGGGATCAACTCGATCCCGGGGCATCTGCCCCGAACGAGAAGGGCAGGAGCCGGACGCCAGGCTGGGTGCTGGGCCTGATCGTCCCCGTCGTCGCATTGGTCCTGTGGGAGGCCGGTGCCAGAACGGGGCTGATCTCGACCCGGCTCATGCCGGCGCCGAGCGATATCGCCAACACGGTGGCCGGTCTGGCTGCCGACGGCGTGCTGCTGGGACACATGGGATCGACGTCGGCGAGAGTGCTGGTGGGCTTCGTGATCGGCGCCACGGTCGGGACCGTGCTCGGAGCCGCGACCGGCGTCTCACTGCGATCTCGCGCCCTGTTCGACCCGACCCTGCAGGCCCTGAGGAACATCCCGTCGATCGCCTGGACTCCCCTTTTCATCCTCTGGTTCGGGATCTTCGAGACCTCGAAGATCCTGATGATCGCGCTCGGCGTCTTCTTCCCGGTCTACTTGACGCTCAGCGGGGCCATCGCATCGGTGGACAGGAGGCTCGTGGAGGTCGGCCGCGTCTACGGACTGAGTACGACCTCACTCGTGGGACGGATCCTTTTCCCGGCCTCTTTGCCCACCTACCTGATCGGGCTGCGCAACGGCCTCGGCCTGGGATGGATGTTCGTCGTCGCCGCCGAGTTCCTCGGGGCGTCCCAGGGTCTCGGTTACCTGCTCGTCGACGGGCAGCAGACCGGGCGCCCGGCCCTGATCGTCGCCTCGATCGTGATGTTCGCGGTTCTCGGGAAGCTGAGCGACCGGCTGCTGGCTTGGGGGGGAAGCCGTCTCACCGGCTGGCAGGATGGTTTCACGGCGAAAGCGCCTGGATGATCCAGCTGAGCAGCGTCTCCAAGCGCTTCGCGACCGGGTTGCTCGCCCTCTCCGGCGTCGACCTGACCGTCGAGGCCAGTGAGATCGTCGCGGTGATCGGCCCCAGTGGCTGTGGCAAGAGCACCGTCCTGCGTCTCATAGCCGGTCTCGACTCGCCCACGTCGGGCATGGTTCGAGTGGCCGGGCATCGTGTCGAAGGTCCGAGCCGATCCGTCGGCGTGGTCTTCCAGGAGCCACGGCTTATGCCCTGGCTCACGGTCGAGCGGAATGTCTCCTTCGGCCTCCATGGTGAGGAGACGGCCGGGCCCGTGGCCGAGGCTCTCGCCCGGGTCGGGCTCGACAACTTCGCCGACGCCTTGCCCAAGGAACTGTCAGGCGGAATGGCACAGCGAACTGCGATTGCCCGCGCCCTCGTCACCAAGCCGCCGGTCCTGTTGCTCGACGAGCCATTCAGCTCGCTCGACGCCTTCACCCGAATCGACCTCCAGGAGCACCTGCTCGAGGTCTGGGGTTGGTACCGACCCACCATGTTCCTGGTGACACACGATATCGATGAGGCCCTGGTCCTGGCGGATCGGGTGATCGT
>DATFFO010000023.1:0-43623 GCA_035250025.1 Acidimicrobiia bacterium | reverse complement strand
GCGTCGGCGCTTCAGCTCATGCAACGTGGGATCACACCCGTGATCGTCGAGCGAGAGCAATTCCCACGATTCCACATCGGCGAATCGATGACTGGCGAAGCCGGCGGCCTCGTGCGCGATCTCGGCTTTGAGGATCAGATGACGGCCTTCCAAATGCCGGTCAAGCACGGGGTCGTCGTATCGGGCACCAGGGGCAAGCCGGACTGGTGGCTTCCGATGACTGCCCGGCGGGAAGACCTGACTGGCGAACTCAGACCCACATGGTCGGTGCGTCGGGCAACCTTCGACAAGATGCTCCTCGACGCTGCCCTCGACGCCGGGGCAGAGCTCGTCGCCGGTCGGGCGAGTGCCCCGATCGTCGAGGACGGCCGGGTCAGCGGCGTCGAGGTCGAGTTCGGCGACGGCAAGACCATGAGAATCGAAGCCAAGATGGTGCTCGACTGCTCGGGCCAGGCGACGTTCCTGGCCAATCGCAAGGCGACGGGGCCCAAGTACATGGGCTCCTACGACAAGCAGATCGCCATCTTTTCCCACATCAAGAACTTCGTCCGAGACGAGGCCTCGGACACGGCCGAGCGCCAACCCGGCAACACGCACATCTTCTACACCAGGAAGTACCACTGGGCGTGGGGCATTCCGGTCGATCCGGAAGTGACGAGCGTCGGCATCGTGGTGCCAGCCGGCTACTTCCGCGAGAAGGGGGAGTCCAAGCAGGACTTCTACGCTCGAGAGATCCATGCCCTCAACCAGGGTTTGGCGGAGCGCACCGAGGACGCCGAGATCGTTGAAGACGTCCGCGTCATCCCCAACTACTCGTTCCAGGTGGCTGGTTTTGCCGGTCACGGGTACATCTGCATCGGCGACTCTCATCGCTTCGTCGATCCGATCTTCTCGTTCGGCCTCTATGTGGCTCTCAAGGAGGCAGGCATCGCCGCCGAGCACGTCGTCGAGTACGTGGAGAACGGCCCGGCGAGCAAAGGAAATGGCGCCAACCCGTTCCGCGACTACATGATCGACGCCGAATGGGGGATCGACGTTCTCGAGGACATGATCGACACCTTCTGGGAGAACCCTCTTGCGTTCGCCTTCATGGTCCACGACAAGTATCGAGAGCCGATGCTGGACGTGTTCTCGGGCCGGATCTACGAAAACTCGCTCCATAAGGGCCGCGACGAGGCGATGGTGGCTTTTCGCAGGCTGCTCAAGCGCGAACGCGTCTACGACGACGAGACGCTTTTCTCGATGCCGATCGGTTCTCGCTTTCACCCCGAGCGAGCTCCACTGTGGAACTCCGAGCTCGATTCCGTTGAGACGACCGAGGCCTGGATCCGCGATCACACCTGACGGCTCACCGGCATTCGGACTGCCAGCACGAGAGACACCGGTATCGTCTGACGGGGCCAACAACACCCCGATGGTCCTGGAGGTGCTCGGGTGGAATCGGTCTGGCCTCAACTGTTGCTGGTCTCAGTCCTTGTAGTACTCAACGGCGTGCTGTCAGGGAGCGAGATGGCCCTGATCTCCCTGCGCGAGGCCCAGGTGTCGCGGCTCGGTCAGTCGGGACGCTCCGGGAGGGTGGTTGCCCGCCTCGCCCGCGACCCCAACCGCTTCCTGGCGACCATCCAGATCGGGATAACCCTGGCCGGGTTTCTCGCCTCGGCCGCAGCCGCTGTGACCCTCGCCACCCCGTTGATCTCGTACCTCGGATGGTTCGGAGGCGCCGCCGACACCGTGGCGATCATCCTCGTGACGATGGTCCTGTCGTTCTTCACGCTCGTGTTCGGTGAACTCGCCCCGAAGCGGCTGGCGCTCCAGCGTTCGGAACGGTGGGCGCTTCTGGCCGCCCGTCCTCTCGACTGGATGGCGACGGCAACCCGTCCGATCGTTTGGCTGCTCAGCGCCTCCACCGACCTGGTCGTTCGCCTGTTCGGAGGTGAGCCCGGTGCGACCCGCGAGGAGGTGGACATGCGGGAGTTGCGGGACATGGTCATTGCCAACCGGAGCATGTCCGAGGCCCACCAGGAGGTCGTCGTCGGCGCGTTCGAGGTGGCCGATCGAACTCTGCGCGAGGTTCTCATCCCTCGCCCCGACGTCTTCGTGCTGGACGAGGGAGTCCCAGCGGAGGAAAGCCTGCATGCCCTGGTCGCCGCCAAGCACTCCCGGGCACCGGTCGCTCCTGACGCAGTCCTCGACGAGGCGGTCTCCATCGTGACTCTGCGCGACCTCATTCAGGCGGAGTCGGGTGTGACGATCGACGCCGTCGCCAGCCCGGCCCTCAGCTTTCCCGACTCCCTGACCGTTCTCGGCGCCTTGCGCCAGATGCAGGAGCAGCGCCAGCAGATGGCGCTCGTGGTCGACGAGTTCGGCGGGGTCGACGGCATCGTCACGATCGAGGACCTCGTGGAGGAATTGGTCGGCGAGATCTATGACGAGACCGACCCGCAGGTGAGGGCAGTGATCCGACGTGATGACGGCACGATCGTGGTCTCAGGCAGGTATCCGATCCACGACCTGGTCGACATAGGGATCGACCTGCCCGCAGGCGAGTACACCACTGTCGCCGGTCTCGTTCTCGATGCGCTCGGTGAAGTGCCCACCGGTCCCGGCGCTTCGGTCGTGATTGGCGACTGGGAGCTGCGAGTGGCAGCCGTCCGGGGACGTGCTATCGAACAGGTCGACTTCCGCCGCCGACCGGCTGGGCAGTGACCGACGAATTCTCCTCAGCGTCGCCGCCGGTGCAGACCGTCTTGTCCTTCGTGGCCGGCCTCGCTCAGGCCACCCAGCCTGAACGGGCCGCCGTCTGGGACCCGGTCGGCTTGCAACTGGGCGACCCGGAATCCGTGGTCGCCCGCGCCGCGGTGTGCCACGAGGTCACCGAACCGGTGGTTGAGAAGCTCCTCGACGATCCGCCCGACGTCCTCGTCGTCTATCACCCTCTGCTGTTCCACCCGACGACCCGACTCGTCGCCGGCCCGACCGCCGCCGGGCGCGCCTTCCGCCTCATCGGCGCCGGAATCGCCGTGGTCGTGACGCACACCGATTTCGACGCCGCCCCGGGCGGCACTGCTGATGCGCTGGCCGAGACATTGGGCTTGCAGGCGGTCACGGGGTTTGGATCCGTTCAAGGCGAAGATCAGATCAAGGTCGTGACGTTCGTCCCCGAGGAAGCAGCCGATGCCGTGGTGGCCGCGATGTCGCACGCGGGTGCCGGGCGGATCGGCAACTACACCCACTGCTCCTTCCGCGCCCGAGGTGAGGGAAGGTTCCTGGCGGGGGAGGCGGCAGACCCGGTCATCGGTCGCCGGGGCGAGGTCACCGGTGTCGCCGAAGCGCGGCTGGAGATGGTCGCCCCCCGTCGCGCCGAGGACGCCGTCGTCGCCGCCCTGGTCGCCGCCCACCCCTACGAGGAGCCGGCGTTCGACGTCTACGACACCCGGTCCAACCAGGCATTCTTCGGTCGGGTCGGGGATTGGTCGGGATCCGTCGGTGAACTGGCCGAGACCGTCGCCGAACGCTTCGGGCGTAGCGGTCTGCGTGTCGCCGGGCGGATGGAGGGTGACGTCGAGCGTGTCGCCGTGGTACCCGGCTCCGGCGCCTCGTTCCTGGGCGCGGCGGCCCACGCCGGCGCCGACGCCATCGTCACCGGAGACGTCGACCACCACCGGGCTGTGGCTGCCGTGGACTCGGGCCTGGCGGTGCTGGATCCGGGTCACGCCGCCACCGAGCTCCCCGGCATGCGCCGCCTGGTCGGTCTGGTTGCGGGACTCGGAGTGGACGTCGTCGATCTGACCGGGGACGGTTCCGGGCCCTGGGTTGAGATGGTGCGGGGATAGGTACCCTGTCCCTCGCCCATGGAGATATCCGCTCTCGCCGACCTGCTCGATGTCCAGGCGCTCGACCTGGAGATCGACCGGTTGCTGCACCGGCGGTCGAGCCTCCCCGAGCTCCAGCGGTATCGGGCCACCCAGGAGCAGATCGATTCGGTGACCGGCCAGATCGAGGAGTCGGGCGGCGTCGTCCGCCAGCTTGAACTCGACGCCGACAAGGCCGAGGGGGAGCTGGAGCTCCTGGAGACGAAGCTGAATGAGCATGAGACGCGTCTGTTCGCCGGGGGGATGTCGGCGCGCGAGACCGAACACATGCGGCTGGAGGTCCAGGGCCTCCAGAGTCAGCGGAGCGCATCCGAGGAGCGGGTGCTGGGTCTCCTGGAGAAGCTCGATCCGGCCCGGTCGGAACTGGAGGCACGCAACCGCGCCCGTTCCGAGCTTGCCGAGCAGAAGGCCCAGCTGGAGTCCGTCATCACCGCCGAGTGGCGCCAGATCGACGCCGAGCTCGCCCGCAAGGAAGAGCGCAAGCGTGAGGCATTGGTCCCGGTTCCCGCCGAGTTGGTCGATCTCTACGAGAAGCTGAGGCAGACCAAGGAGGGAGTGGCCATCGGGCGGCTCGAGGACGCCACGTGTGGCGGGTGTCACATGCGCCTGTCCCCGGCCGAAGTGATCGAAGCCACCGAGGCGGACCCTCCCAGATGCGTCCACTGCCGGCGCATCCTCGTTCCCTGAGCGAGATGCTTGCCTGGCGCCTGGCGGCCGTAACCTTCCTCTTCCGCTGGATCTTCCGCGACCCCAAGGTCGACATGCGCTTCCTGGCCGCCGGGGTGGTTCTGCCCGATCTCATCGACATGGCGGCGGTGACGTTCCTGGGCGGCGCCCGAGCCGAGCTGTGGGCCCATTCCCTCCTCGCCCCGACGCTGGTGGCGATCGCCGTGCTCCTCGCCACCCGGCGGGGGCGGCGCCGCCGGGCGTGGATGGCCCTCGTCGTCGCCTGGTTGCTCCACCTGCTTCTCGACGGCATGTGGACCAGCGGCGCGGTCTTCCTGTGGCCCGCCTTCGGATGGGAGCTGCCCACTGGCGGCCAGTCGTTCTGGCCCGGAGCATGGGAGCGGGCAATGAGCGACCCGCTCCGGTGGATCCTCGAGGTCGTCGGCTTTGTCTACCTCGGTGTGCTCTGGATGAGAGCGGGCTTGTCAGACGCTTCCCGTCGGGCCCAGCTCTTCGCCACCGGCCGCCTCTCAGCCTGATCCTTGACTGGCGTGCAACGCACTGGACGTGGTGCCGTGCGTTGCACGGCGGTTTCGGGGTAGCGTTCCCCGGTGCTTCGCGCTCGTCCCCGCCGGCTACGTCTATTGGCGAGCACGCTCGTCGTGGCGCTGATAGCCAGTGGATGCTTCGGGGACGACACCCCTCCGGACACGACGCTGGCGGCCGGTCTGAGCCCAGAGGAAGTCGTCACAACGCTCATGGACCTCATCATCCAGGGTCGATTCGAGGAGACAGGTGATCTCACCGACTCGGCCCACGCCGCCCTGTTGACTCTCGCCGAGGGCGCTGACGCCTCCGAAGTGGTCGAGGCAGTCGAGGCGGGTGGCGAGGACGTGGCGGCCAATTTCTGGTCGGGCTTCGCCCAAACCCTCGACCCGGGCGTCGCCGTGGACGACTTCGAGGTCTCAGCGGGCGAGGCCGTGACCCAGGACAACGAGGAGTTCGTGACGGTGACCCTGACGCCCGCCGAGGGGGACCCGCGATACTTCGTGGTCCGCCGGGCAGAAGAGTGGACCGTCGATCTGATGGCCACCTTCGGTCCCGTTCTCGCCGAGCGGCTCATACCTCCGATCGAGTCGCTGCTGTCCTCGGCCCACGCCGATGCCTCGAAGGTCCTGGGCTACCTGGCCGGCGCCGCCCCGTCACTGCGCGTTTCGACCTCACGTCCCGACCTTCCTCCTGAGGCTCACCAGTCGCTGCTTGCCCTCATCGAGCGGGTGACCCGCTCGGGCTGAGGGTCAGTCCCGGAGGCGGGGGAGGACGTCGTTGCCAAGGATGGAGATCAGCATCGGCTGGTCAGGACAGGTCATCTGGAAGGTGACGATGTCGGCCCCGAGGTCGTCGATCAGCGGCCGGTAGATGGCGATCGCCTCGTCCGGATTGGCCACGACCGAGTACCGGCCGAGGATCTCCGCCCGGGGCAGCTCGTCGGCGCGCTCGCGGAGGGTTTGCGGATCCACAGCCTCGAGACGGCCGGGGGCGCGCAGCCCTCGCCAGGGCCGGAGCGCCGTCCAAGCCTCCTCCTCGTTCTGGGCCCAGATCGACCACCGGGTGGCGAGGACGGTCGGATGCGGAAGCCCGGCGTCGGCAGCCGCCTTCCTCAACGGCTCGACGACCTCGCTCTTCGTCACGGCCGGGTCCTTGACAGAAGTGATGACACCGTCGGCGAGGCTACCGGCCAGTGCGGCGGACTTGGGACCGCCAGCCGCCATCAGGATCGGCATCCGTTCCTGGAGGGGCGGCGAGTAGAGCCTGGCGCGATCGGTCGTGTAGTACTCGCCCTGGTAGGTGAGCTTTTCGCCGTCAAGAAGCCGGCGCATGATCTCGAGCGCTTCGGTCATGCGGGCGTTGCGCTCCTTATAAGGGGGGAAGTCGTACCCGAGCGGACCCTCGTTGATGTTCTCGCCCAGGCCCACCCCGAGCGTGAACCTGCCGCCGGAGAGACGGTCGAGGGTGGCGGCAGCCTGGGCGACGACGCCGGGGTGGTAGCGAAAGAGCGGGGTGGTGACTCCTGTCGTGAATTTCACCCGGCTGGTCGCCTGGGCCATGGCGGCGATGGTGGAGAAGGCAAACCCGGCCGCGGAGTCGTCGTCGACCCAGGGATGGAAGTGCTCGGAGACGACGATCATGTCGAATCCTGCCTCTTCGGCCAGCACGGCGTGCTCCACCAGCACTTCGGGTTGGAACTGTTCGTGGCCGCAGAAGTAGGCGAACTGTGTCATTCCACTTGACCTTAGGGGATGAGCTGATTGGGACGGTGCCCGGCTTGGGGAACGGCCGACCCGTCCGCTCTTTGGCCTATTGGAAGCTGATGAAGACGGGGAGCGGGTCCAGGTCCAGGACCTGGGACGGGGTGGCCATGGGGCTGTCCTCGTCGTAGAAGTTCTTCCAGCCCCACCGCCAGGTGTGGTCGCCGGCGACGAGGGCGTTCCACGTCGAGTATTTCGTCGAGAGGGGGCCCTGACCATCCATCTGGACGACGACGGCCAGCTCGGATGGTGTCCGGATCACCTCGCGGGACGAGATCATCCCGAATGAGAACTGGTGGACCAGCAGCAACTTTTGGGGCAGTCGCTCGCGGCGGACCAGGCCGGCGAGCCAGTCGACGACCGTGTTGACTTCTTCGCCGGTCACCGAGCCGATCTGCCGGAGATGAACCTCGTCGGATGCCAGCCGCCACTCCGGGTCGAGGGCGAGGCCGACGTTGGGTAGAGCGAGAAGTTCCGCATAACGCTTGGCCTGGGTGAGGAAGTCGGTCCGGCCCGGCTGGAGATCGAGGACCACATACATTCCGGCCTCGCTGGCCGCTTCCACCCAGGGGCGCAGGTCTTCCACGCTCAACTCGGTCGAGTAGTCACCGTCTCTCCCGGCCGAGGACGAAGCCAGGGTGGTGATGATGTCGAAGCCGGGAATGAGTTGCATGCCCTCGGTGGCGTATGGTGCCGCCACGTCGGCGGCCCGAGCGACGGCGTCGGCCGGGGACTGCTCGCCGAGGACGCCGAGAGCACCGGTGTGGGGGTGGCCGTAGAGGGTGACGATCATCTTCCCCGGGAAGAGCACCTGCCCCCCTCCGGGGAGTGTCAGACCGCGCGCCAGGACGTCGGTCTGCCAAGGGGCGTCATCTGAAAAATCGCCGACGAGGAGGCGGCCGGTGCTCGCTCCGGCCAGGGGACCCAGGATGCGGCGATTGCGCATGTCCCCGGGAGGTGCCCACACGGTCTCGCCCCCCACCGCATCGGCGGCGGCGGCGGCGACTCCCGCCAGTTGGGGCCGATCGGGCGACACCATCACCAGGGTCTTGCTTGCCGACGACTCGCCGATGACACCTGCGATCACCTCCGGACGGGTCGCCTCCGGCAGGGCGCCGTCTGTGAGGGAGGTGACCAACTTGGGAGGCTCGCCGTCGAGGTCCGGCAGGGGGAGCACGGCATGCCGACCCGACACGACGACGGAGGGTTGGTTGGTCCAGACCCGGGCCGCGCCGATGGCCTCCGCGTCGTAAGGCGACTTTTCGGTGGCGAGTACCAGCGGCGCTCCCATCGCCGCCGCGACCTGGGCCGCCCGGCCGTTGGACCTGGCGGGAGTGGTGACCACGACGTCCGTCGACGAACAGACGAGCGCCGACACGATGGTGGCGGACATGGCGACGGGGTTACCGTCGATCGGGGGAGGGGTGCGTTTGGGTAGCGGGCAAGCCTCCACGAGGGCGCGGGGTGGTGCGACTGTCGTGGAGGTGGTGTCGACCGCCGGCCTGGTCGTGGTGGTGGTGGTCGGACGTGACGTCGTTGTGACAGGGACAGTGGTGGTCGTGGTAACGGGCGGTTCCGTCGTCGTGGTCGGCTCGCTCTGTGCTCCTTGGCCACCGGGGCGGGGAACGGCGGTCATGGCCGTTCCCGACGTGCAGGCACCGAGAGTGAGAGCGAGGGCAAGGGCGCATGTGATGATTGACGACATTCTGCGTTTCAACACGCCATACTCGTGGGTACGGCATGCCGGCAACTCGAAAGGAGATGGCGTGAACATCATCTGGTTTCTGATCGTGGGTCTGATCGCTGGCTTCATCGCCCGGGCGCTGGTGCCTGGCGATGACACGATGGGTATCGTCCCGACTCTCATCCTTGGCGTGGTCGGATCATTCGTCGGTGGCTTCATCTTCTCGTTGTTCTCAGACGAACGCGAGATCCTGGAATTTTCGACCACCGGTCTGATCGGCTCCATCCTGGGCGCCATCGTGGCGCTGCTGGTATATCGACAGATCAAAGCCAGAGCCTGACATTTCCTGACACTCTGCGGCCTGGGCCCGCCCGCAAGGGCGGGCCTTCGTCGTGTCACCACAACGGCCAGGGCATCGCCGGACGGTCGTCGGGCGGGCCGGGATGGACCGGGTCGGCTCGCAGCCGCTCCACTCTGGCCCCGGTAGCTTCGACTTCCGACGGGTCGAGGAGACCGTCGACGGCGGCTACGGCGACCGCCGGGTCGAGCCGTGCCACTGTGGCCGTCGGCAACGGCCGTCCTGCGAACGACCACAGGACGGTTCGCAGCTTGTCATCGACGTGGAAGGTGAGGCCGTTGTCGATCGCCCAGATCCTCTCCTCGCCCGGCTGGCGGAGGAGGTGGCCGGCCTTACGATCGGCGTTGTTGGCGACGAGGTCGAGGACGACGACGGGCCAAAGTCCCGCGGCCGCTCCCACGATCGCCGGCCGGGGATCCCAGGTGAAGTCTTCCTCCAGGAACCTTTGGGCGGATCCAGGTCCATACGGCCCCGAGGCGACCAGTGTCTCGGGCACGACGCCGAGACCGAGCGCCTCGGACAGGCGATAGCAGGCGATTTCGCGGGCCGCCAGAGACCCGTGGGCGAAGTCCCACAACGGCCGTTCGCCCCTGCCGGGCTTGTAAACCCAGGCGGTGCCGGCGTCGTCGCGTCCCAGGAGGGTGGCATTGGACGCCCCTGCCAGGAGGCCATCGACGCCGACGAGCGTCAACTCCGGTTCCAGCCCGGGCAGGATCGTCATGTATGCGTCAGAGCAGTTCGACCGCGGTGGCGACGCCCAGGCCGGCCGCTCCCGAAACCGCGACCATTCCCCGCCGGGTCCCGCTCCTTTCGAGTTCGTCGAGCAGGCACACCATGAGTATGGCCCCGGTGGCTCCGAAGGCGTGACCCATTGCGATAGTCCCGCCGTTCGGGTTGAACCGCTCCGAGTCGACACCCAGGTCGGCCTGGAACTTGAGGCACAAAGCGGCGAAGGCCTCGGCGAACTCGAAGCGTTCGATGTCGTCTGGTCCCAGACCGGCGGCGTCCAGTGCGCGCAGGGTCGCCTTCTGTCCCGACGTGAGCATGATGGTCGGGTCGACCGCGGCGGTGGCAAAGCTCACGATGCGGGCGCGGGGACGCAGTCCATGGTTCTCGACGGCGGCGGCGGAGGCGACGATCAGCGCCGCCGCCCCATCGGCCAGCGAGGGGGAGCTTCCGCGGTGATGCAGGTGCTGGATGGCTCCGAGCTCTGGATATCGAGCCAAGGCGCGGGCGTCCATCCCGTTGGCTCCCAGGTCGGCAAAGGCCGGGTCGAGGCTGGCGGCTTGCTCGAGCGACACGTCGGGGCGGATGTGTTCGTCGGTGGCGAGGGTGCCGTTGGGGCCGGGTACGGTGACCAGCGATGGGTCGAAGCGACCCTCCGCCCACGCCGCCGCCGCCCGGCGGTGGGTCCTCACCCCGTACTCGTCGAGCTCCTGCCGCTCGAACCCCTCCAATGTCGCCACCAGGTCGGCGGCGACGCCCATGTGGATGAAACCGGTGGCTTCGGCCACCTCGGGGTCCGACCAGAGGGGTCCGGCGTCGGAGAACATGGGCACCCCCGACACCGACTCCACTCCGCCGGCGACGACGAGATCCGCCGCTCCCGATCCGATGAGGGCGGCGGCGTGGTTGACGGCGTCGACCCCGGAGGCACAGAACCGGTTGATGGTCACACCGGGAACCGTGGCCGGCCATCCCGCGGTGAGCGCGGCCGTCTTGGCGAGGTTGCCGCCCTGGAGACCGGTCTGGGTGGCGACGCCGAGGACGATGTCGTCCACAGCGGTCGGATCGAGGCCGGCGCGGTCGGCCAGGGCACGCAGTATCGCCGTCGTCAGCTCGAGCGGGGTGATCCCGGCCAGACCACCTGCGGGGGACGCTTTGCCACGCGGAGTTCGCACCCCATCGCAGAGATAGACCGGTTCGCCCCTCACCTCGCGACAACGAAGCTGGCGACGGTGGTCGTGGAGCCACCGATGTTGATGGTCTGGGCCGTGCGAGCCCCGTCGACCTGTACGCCGCCGGCGGTCCCGGTCACCTGGCGGGCTGCGTCGACCAGCATGCGAACGCCGGTGGCCCCTACGGGGTGGCCGTCTCCGATCAGCCCGCCGGATGGGTTGACGGGGAGGCGCCCGTCCATCCGGGCGGCCTCGTCTTCGACGACCTGCCACGACTGGCCTGGAGCGGTGAGGCCCAGGTGGTCGTAGGCCATGTACTCGGAGATCGTGAAGCAGTCGTGGGTCTCCACCAGGTCAAGGTCGTCGAGGGTGATCCCGGCCCGTTTCTGGGCAGCGCTGACCGCCTCGGCCACGTGGGGGAACATGAGGCCGCCGGGCGATGAGGCAGCCAGCTTGTCGGAGAGGAGCATGGGGGCGCTGCGCCGCCCCCAGCCGGCCACGCGGGCCAGGCCATCGCCGTCCAGACCATGCTGGCCTACATAGCGTCCCGAGGCCAGGACGACGGCGGCGGCGCCGTCTGTGATGCGGCCACAGTCCTGTTTGCGCAGCCGGCCCTCGACGACAGGATTGAGCACGTCGTCGGTCCCGAACGCCTCTGGCTCGAAGGACCAGGCCCGCGACTGCGCCAGCGGATTGGCGCGGGCGTTCGTGAAGTTCTTGTCGGCAATAGCGGCCAGATGGCGGTGGTCGAGGCCGTGGCGCTCGGCGTAGGCATCGGCGATGAGGGAGAACTGGTGGGGCCACGGGAACACTGCGTCCTCGGATTCCTTCCCGACCCACATCGCCGCTCCCAGGTGGGCGGCGCCCGTGGCGGCATCGACGTTGCGCATCTGCTCGGCCCCGATGACGAGAACGACGTCGGACCATCCTGCCTGGATCTGGGCGAGGCCGGCGAGGGCGGCCATCGAGCCGGAGGCACAGGCCGCCTCGTGGCGAGCGCCCGCCTTGTGGGCGAGGTCGGGATGGATGGCGGCCGCCAGGCCGCCCAGATGGCCCTGGCCCGTGAACAATTCCCCCACGAAGTTGCCGACCTCGACCGAGTCGACGTCGGCGGGGCTGATGGCAGCGTCCTCCAGGGCTCCGAGCGCGGCTTCGCGGAGCGCGTCGAACAGTGTCGTTCCCTCTGCCGTCCAGTTTCGGGCGAAGTCGGTCTGCCGCCCCCCGAGGACGAAGACCGGCTCGTCAGCCACGGCCGGCCCGGCTGTCGAGTTGCTCCTGGGGTATCCAGCAGGCGTGGAAGCCGTTGGGGACCCGCTGGGGGATGAGGACTCGACCGACCTCGGACATCGAGGCGGCGTCGATGATCACGCATTCGGAGTGGCCGTCGCCCTCGTCGTAGACGAACGACATCAGGTAACCGTCGTCCTCGGCCGTCGCCCCCGGCCGCGCCGCGAACGGCGCTTCCGAACCCCACCGACCGGGGCCAAAGTCGTAGCGAGTGCCGGCGCCGGTCACGTCGTCGTACTTCACGATTCCGTCGAAGAGCGTGGTGTAGGAGTTCTCGATGGCCACGTTGTAGGAGTATCGGCTCGGGCGGCCGAGGAAGGCGGTGTTGATGACGGGGAACTCGACATTGAGGTCGTCGAGGGGGCCCTCGCTGGTGGCCCCGGTCCGCAGGTCGAAGCGGTAGCGGTACCACTGGGCGTCGAGTCGCAGATACTCGAGCACCGACTCGAGGGGACCGGTGAAGGGTCGGGCCGGCGGTTGGGGCTGGCGGGTCCGGCACAGGTCCATGACGATCTCGTCGCCGTGCTCCCAGGCGTTGATCGAGTGGTACACGTAGCAGGGCTCGGCTTCGAACCACCTCACGTCCGCCGTGTTGCCGTAGCGGGGGATGACGGCGAAGCGGGCAGGGAGGTCGCGGTCGAAGATGAGCTTGTGACGTCCGGCGGCGAACACCTCGGCGTCGGCGTAGAGCGGAAGGTCCATGAGGATCGAGTAGTGCTCCGTGATGGCCATGTCATGGGGCATGCGAGCGGCCGGCAGCGGCACGGGCACGTAGTGCTTGAGCACACCCTCGGCCGTGACGACGCCATACCACATGTACGGCGCCTCAGGCCCGTAATCGAAGAACAGCAACTCGCCTGTGTGCTCGTCGATCTTGGCGTGAGCCGAGACGCAGCCCTGGCGTTCACCACCCCAGTCCTGGGTCCCCAGGGTGGCGAGGGTGTCGGGATCGATGCGGTAGGGGTCGCCCGCCAGATACCAGAGAGCCACCAAGTTGCCGTTGTGGAAGACGACATCCGTGTTGGCGGTGTCCTTGAGGGAGCGGTAGTGGGGCCGAGCGGCGCCGTCCTGGGGGTTGTCGGTTGAAGGCTCGATCATTCCCGTGTAGAGCGGGGCACCGGCCCGCGATTCCCGCTCGAAACCGATAGTGCGGACCCAGCGGTTGCGATATGAGGCGGTGCCGTCGCGGAAGTGGAGGGCATGGAGCATGCCGTCTCCGTCGAACCAGTGGTATCGACCGGCCGGGGAGTGCTGGGGATTCGGGCCGTTGCGCACGTAGAGGCCGTTGAGATCCTCGGGAATCTCCCCGATGACCGTGAGATCGGCGGCTTCGATCTCGGTGTCCACAGGGGCGTACCCACCCATCAGGTACGGGTTGTCCGTCGTGTCGAGAGCCAGGTTCAAGGCGTCGTTGCGAAGGGTTACCACGGCATCCTCCCGGGAGACTCTGCCATGAGCGTATTGCTCCCCGAGCGAAAATTCAACCGGTGGGTCAGATTTCGCGGGGCCGGTAACATGCCGTCATGGCGAGCCTCGTGGGTACCTGGAAACTGGTGGATTGGACGGCGTCGGTGGGCGACCGCATCCAGCGGCCGTTCAACGGTGCCGCCACCGGGCGGCTCACCTACACCGGCGATGGCTACATGTGGGCGACGCTCATGCGAAAGGACCGCCCTCCAGTGTCTGCTGCCTCCCTCGCCGGCGCCACCGCCACCGAACGGGCGGCAGTGGCGGCGGGGTATCTCAACTACGCAGGCACGTACACCGTTTTCGACCATCGCGTCGTTCACCACGTCGAGTTGTCACTCCTGCCGAACTGGGTGGGGGCGGACCAGACGCGAATCGTGAGCTGGATCGGTGACGACCTCGAGTTGTCGACCGAACCCGAGACGGGCCGCTCGGGCGAGCCGATCGTCAACCGCCTCCGCTGGCGTCGCCTGTAGCAGGGACGGCCGCGCGCCGGTTTCGACCCACAGAATGGTTTGGAGCCAGGGTGGTCATCGTCAGGTCGACAAACCGCTCCGTCAGGTCGTCGACCGAAAGACGGCCGCCGGGGCGGAACCATGTCAGGGTCGTGTTGAGCATGCCGAGGATGGCCTTCACGGTGACTGGGGGGTCCAGGTCGGCCCGGAGAAGTCCGGATTCGATGCCTTCGGTGATCATCGCCTTCCACAGGCGCTCGTAGCGGCGGCCTAGGTCGTCGACGAGGGCGGCGGCTTCGGGGCTGATCGTGTGCAACTTCTCCGAGTTGAACACCGTGTAGATGTCGGGGTGGTCGTGGAAGGTTCGCAGGTGGGCCCTGACCGCCTCTTCGATTCGTTCGGTGACAGGGCCACGCCCGGCGGCGATCCCGTTGAGTGTCCCGAGAGCCACTCCGACCCGGCTTCGGATCAGCTCCACCAGCACCGCTTCCTTCGAGTCGAAGTAGTAGTAGAGGGCGGCCTTTTGCAGGCCGAGCTCCTCGGCGATGTCGACCATCCGGGTCGATTGGTAGCCCCGTTCGGCGAAGAGGCTGAGGGCCGTGTCGAGGATCACCTGACGCTTGGCGGCCCGCTTGCGGGTGACGGTCTCAGACACCGGCGGCGTGGTGGCCGTTGACGGCCGGGCAGCGGTGGCCGTTGGGGTCCATCGGCAACTGGCAACGTGGACAGATGGCCCGGCCGGCGGCTACCACCTCGAGGGCGACCGAGGCCATGGCCGCCAGTTGCTCGGGTGCGATCAGGAAGCGCACCGATTCATCCTCGTCGGGCGAGGTGACCACGACGGCGATCAGCTCGGACTCGAGGATGGCGACCTGGATGCCACCGACCCTGAATTGCTCCTCCTCGGGAGACGCCAGGACCAGATCCTGTGTCAGCGCGGTGACTGCGTCGCGGTCGGTCTCGATGCCTGCCGCGGCGAGGAGCGTGAGTGCCTGGCTGGCGAAGGCGGCGACCTGTTGCTTCTCGGCCGGGAACCACAGAGTCTCGCCTGCCGCCGTCACCTGGAGGTAGAAGTGACGCTGGCCCGGCTCGCCGAGAGCACCGGCGATCAGCGTTTCGGCGGGCCCCAGGTCTCTCATGCGGGGACGCCGTCGAGTCCGGGAGTATTGACGGCGAGGACGCTGGGGAACCCTTGACGGGGCAGGTCGACCACGGTCACGGACGCCGGGGAGACCGAGATCCGTTGGAATAGATCGAGGGGTTGGCCAAGGAAGTGCGAGACGACGGCCTTGATGATGTCCGAGTGCGTCACGAGGGCGATCGTATCCGAGCCGTGGCGTCGTGCCAGTTCCTCACACGTTGCCACGGCTCTCCGTTGGGCGTCGGCTATCGACTCGCCGCCGGGAAATGCCATCCGTGACGGGGTCAGGGCCACGGTCCGCCATGCCTTCAGCCTGTACAGCGACTTGAGGGTGCGGCCCGCCCAAGCGCCGTAGTCCACCTCCAGCAGGCCCTCATGGGCCACGGGCTCCAGACCATGCGACCGGGCAACGATCTGTGCTGTTTCCCAGGTCCTCTCCAGCGGCGAGGAGTAGATGGCCCGCAGCTTGATGCCTGTTAGGCGTTTGGCGGTCGCCTCCGCTTGGCCTACGCCCTCCTCGCCGAGCGACACTCCGGGGAGCCGTCCGGTGAGCCTCGTTCCGGTCTCGGCCGTGGGAGCGTGGCGGATGAGGAGGAGGCGGGCCATCCCCGGGGAGGGTAACGGCACCCGCTCGGGTGCCGGCCAGATCTGGTTACCGTCCCGGAATGTCTCCGGCCCTGCCTCTGCTTGCCTCGATCCCGTCGCCGTCGGTCAACGGATTCTCGATCGGTTCCGTCCGGGTGACGTTCTACGGGATCTGCATTGCCCTCGGAGTCGCCCTCGCCTGGGTCTTGCTCCGTCGCCGGTATGTCGCCGGGGGAGGGGATGCCGCCACGATCGAGCGCATCATCTTGTGGATGGTTGTCGTCGGGTTCCTCGGGGCCCGGCTGGCGTATGTCTCCACCCACACCGCTCGCTTCGTCGGCGAGTGGTGGAAGGTGGTCGCCATCTGGGAGGGGGGCCTGGCCTTCTTCGGGGGGCTGACCGCCGGGGCGGCAACGGCCGTCATCCTGGCGCGGCGGTGGGGAGCCGATCTCCGTTTACTCACCGACGCCGCCGCCCCTGCCCTTCCCCTGGCCCAGGCGGTGGGACGTTGGGGGAACTACTTCAACCAGGAGTTGTTCGGGACCCCGACAAACCTCCCCTGGGGTCTGGAGATCGATCCCGCCCATCGCCCGCCCGAGTTCGCCGATGCTGCCACGTTCCATCCCACTTTTCTGTACGAGTCGCTGGGGAACCTGCTTCTCGTCGGGCTGATCCTGTGGTGCGAGCGGCGATTTCCAGCCGTGCGCGGCCGGCTGCTCGCCCTGTATCTGGTGGGCTACGGCGTCCTGCGCTTCCTGATGGAGTTGCTGCGCACGGACACGACGTACCGGTTGCTGGGTCTGAGCCGCAACGGCTGGGTGAGCCTGGCGGTGGTCATCGTGGGCATCGTGGTCGCGGTGCGCCTCCGACCCGTGGATCGGCCGGCTCTCTCAGACTGAAGACGGAAGACGGAAGACGGAAGCTTCTCGCCCTGAGCGGAGCCGGTAGGGGGCATTCGTTCCCAGCACGACGACCTTGACCAGAGGTCCGCCACGGGTTCGCCCTCGCCTTCGGCGAGCCTCCTACCCCACTCACTTCGTTCGTGGGGACCCCTTCCCCCACTGCGTGGGGGACAAAGCAGGGGATAAGGGCTGGCGGAGGGAGGCGCCGTTGTTGCGCACGTTGTTGACCTCATTGCCCACCGCGTACTCCATGATGAGGTCGGGATCGAGAGGGCGCAGCAGGTCGAGCGCCATCTCCGGATCGGTCAGGTCGCGATCGAGCCACGCCTCCCACGACTCCTGGGGGAGCACGACAGGCATGCGGTCGTGGATCGGGGCGATCACGCCCTCGGCCTTGGTGGTGATGATGGCGAACCGACGCGTCCACTGCTCGGTCTTCGGATCCTTCCAGCCAGACCAGATACCGGCGAAGCTCATCGGATAGCCGTCGGCCCGGTAGACCCAGTGGGGTGTTCGTCCCTTGTCCTTCGGCTCCCATTCGTAGAAGCCGTCGGCCGGAATCAGGCAACGGTGCCGCGTGAAGGGCCGCCGAAAGGCGGGGGCGGTGGCCACGGTCTCGGCTCGGGCGTTGATGTGGGCCGACTTGTTGTCCTTCGACCAATGCGGGATGAGCCCCCAACCCATCCTTCCCAGAAGCTTCCGCTCCTCGTGCTCCGCCACCACGTAGGACTCGTCCGTGGGAGCGACGTTCCAGCTGGGATCGATCGAGTCGGTCGTGACGTCGTCCACGCCGTAGTACTGGGCGTAGAAGTCGATGTCGCCGGTGGTGGCGAAGCGGCCGCACATGGTCAGGAATCTTCGCGGATCGAGGCGATCGCCTCCAAGACCTCGGGGACGTCGTCGGGGAGGGCGATGAAGGCTCGGGCGGCCGAAGGCCCCGGCCCGATGTGGATGCCGACGTCTTCGGCTTCCAGCGTCTCGAACACCGATTCGTCGGTGATGTCGTCGCCCAGGAAGACGATGGCATCCGCCTCTATCTCCCGGCGGAGAGCGGCGACGGCGTCGCCCTTCTCCGTCGACGCCACGGTCAGCTCCAACACCGCCTTGCCCTCGAGGACCTTGACGCCCTCCGCCTCGGCCCAACGGCGCAGGCCGTCGACTACTGGCTCGGGATCGACGGCCTGCCGGTAATGGAACGTGACCGACCGCTTCTTCTGCTCGACGACGACGCCGGCGGTGGATGCCGCCGCCTCCGCCACCTTGTGGCGGATCCGGGCCAGCAGGGGAGAATCGGCCGCGCTCTCGTCGCCCCAGTCGGCTCCATGTTCACCCACCAGGATGATCTCCCCTTCGCCGAACCGGGCGACCAATTCGTCTCGTCTCCGACCCGACACGATTGCCACCCATGTCTGGGGGATCTTGGCCAGCCGGCGGAGAGCCGCCTCGGACCGTGGCAGGACGACGGCGTCGTCGGGATGGTCGGCGATGGGTGCCAGAGTCCCGTCGAAATCCGACGCCACCAGCAGCCGGGGCACCTGGGCGACCGACTCGATCACTCTTCGATCCTCCCCAGGTTGTGACGTGCCCAGCGCCCGACATCCCAGCGAGCCACGGCCCGGCGGAGGCGTTGCATTCGGTGGAGCTGTTCCCCGCTTCCCATGTTGACCGCATGGATCAGGGCTTCGGCCATGGCGTCGAGGTCGTAGGGGTTCACGACCACGGCCTGGGTGAGCTGTTCGGATGCGCCGGCGAATTCACTCAGGACGAGGACCCCACTGTTGTCGAGCCGCGTGGCGACGTACTCCTTGGCGACCAGGTTCATGCCGTCGCGCAGCGGCGTGACGAGCATCACATCCGCCGCCAGGTAGTGGGCGATGAGGTCTTCGAAGGGAAGGGACCTGTACACATAATGGACCGGGTTCCAGTCGGACTTGGCGAAACGACCGTTGACTCTCCCGACGAGCTCCTCGACCTGGCGCCGTATCTCCTGGTACTCGTCGACGTCCTCCCGGCTGGGAACCGCGACCTGAACCAGGGAGACCCGATGATGGAGCTCGGGATGGGCGTCCAGCACCGCCTCCATCACCCGCAGACGCAGGTCGATGCCCTTTGTGTAATCGAGCCGGTCGACGCCGAGGATGATGATCTCGGGGTCCCCGAGGTCGTTTCGTAACTCGGCGGCCTTCTGGATGAGGTCGGGACGGGTGGCGGCCTCGGCATACTTGTCTGTGGCGATCGAGATCGGCACCGTCTCCGCTCGAATCGTGCGACCTTCGTGCTGGAGGGCGTCTGCCGGGCCGCGGGCGTCGGCGAACTCGCGGGCCGAGGCGGCGAAGTTGAGCGCGGCGCGCCGGGTCTGGAAACCGATGTGGTCTGCCCCCAGGAGACCCTGGAGGACTCCCCGGCGCCATGGGAGCCGCTCGAATATCTCGGGCGGCGGGAAGGGAATGTGGAGGAAGAAGCCGATGCGGGCTCCCGGCACCAGGGCGCGGACCATGGCGGGGACGAGTTGCAACTGGTAATCGTGGACCCAGATGACATCGGAGGGTTCCGATACGTCGGCGATGGCGTCAGCGAACCGGCGACTGACCTCCTGGTGCGGGCGCCACCAGTGGCGGTGGAACTCGGGGATGCGAATGGCGTCGTGGTACAGCGGCCAGATCGTGGTGTTGGAAAAGCCGTCGTAGTGGTCCTCGACCTCGTCGGCCGTCAGCGGCACGGACTGCAGGTCGATGCCCTCCGCCTGGAAGCTCTCTGCCTTCCCGTCGGCCGAGCCGTCCCACCCGACCCACACGCCACCCCGAGAGCGGAGGACCGGTGAGAGCGCCGAGACGAGTCCGCCGGCACTGGGCTTCCACTCCTCAGAGTCGGGATCCCAGCTCACCGGCAGCCGATTTGCGGCCACGATCAGACGAGATTGGCGGTCGGCTGGCATCGGGCTGACCCTACCCAAGCCCGAGGACGTCGAATCCAAGAGTGGCGGGGGCCCGAGAGCGGGAGGGAGGCGGATGGAGGTCCGATCCGAAGATCGGGGAGGAGGATACGCCTGAACGCTCCCGGGCGCTTCCGGCTGGTGGGACCGGATTCCCCGCGCTGTCTCATGATAGCACGTCGCTAGCTACAGCTAACCAGCGGGCTGGCGGCGTGCTCAGGGCCGTCGAGCTCGGTGAGCGATCCCATCAACCCTGAGTTCTTGAGTCCCCCGGGCTCAACTGTCTACGACGCGGGGATCCTCCAGCGCGGCATCACGTCGGTCGGCGCGCAACGAGGCCACGATCGTCACAGTCAGGACGACGGCGATCACGGTGAGGCTCAGCCAGATCGGCATGTGATACCACTCGGCGATGATCATCTTGACCCCGACGAAGGCCAGGATCACCCCCAGGCCTGTATTCAGATAGCGGAACTTCCCCGCCATGCCTGCCAGCAGGAAATAGAGCGCTCGCAACCCGAGGATGGCGAAGGCGTTAGACGAAAACACGATGAACGGCTCGTGGCTCACCGCCAGGATGGCGGGGATCGAGTCGACGGCGAAGACGACATCGGTGGTCTCGATCATGATGAGGACGGCGAACAACGGGGTCGCCAGCCTGCGGCCGTTGACGTGCGTGAACAGCTTCTGGCCGTCGTAGTCGGTTGTCGATGGGACGACCTTGCGCACCAACCGGAGAATGGGGTTGTTCTCTGGATGAACTTCGACGTCGTCGTGGCGCGAGATGCGGTAGGCGGTGAAGAGCAGGAAAGCCCCGAACACGTACAGGATCCAGTCGAAGCGCTCGATGAGGGCAACCCCGGTGAAGATGAAGACCGCCCGCAGCACCAGGGCGCCGAAGATGCCCCAGAACAGAACCCGGAACTGGTATTCGCGTGGCACCGCGAAGTAACTGAGGATCACGGCCCACACGAAGACGTTGTCGACCGAGAGGCTCTTCTCGATCAGATAGCCGGCCAGGTACTCGCCGGCAGCGCCGCCACCTTGCCAGAACAGGAGCACCAGGGTGAATGCCAGCCCGAGGCTGATCCACACCGCCGATTCGATGGCCGCCTCCCGAAACCCTATGGCGTGAGGGCGGCGGTGGACGATGAGGAGGTCCACCATGAGGAGCAGTGACACGAAGGCGAGGAATGCCACCCAGACCCAGCCGGGCACGTCGAAGTCGACGAAGTTGCTCGTGCCGTTCTCGGCCGCGGCCAAGGCGGAGAGTTGGAGATTTGCCCGAATCATGGGTGAGTCGTTCTTTCCCCGGGCCAGTGGGGAGCTAACCCCGACCCGGACTTGTCAGTCAGTCCGTGTCGGAGGTCTTGCCCGCCGGCGAATGCCGACCCGGGGACCGGGCGCCGCTCGATCCGGCGCCAGGATGTCGACCTCCCGGTGACTGGGCTACTCCCCTCCGTTCCCGCCATCTTAGGGCGTCGGCGGAGAGTGACGGTCCCAGACCCCTCCCAGGGGGGAGTGCGTTCTGGTCCCACTCAGTCGTTGACGCAGGCGACCAGGCTCGAGCATGGCACGGCTCGCACGACGGCCGCCGCCGTAGATCCCAGGGTAAGTCGCTTCCAACCGGTCAGCCCGCTCGTGCCGAGAACCACCAGGTTGGGCCGAGCCTCGTCGATGTGGTCGAGGATGGCGGCAGTCGCCGGCCCCTGGGTGGTAACGGTGTCCAGGGCAGCGACCTTGCCCTCGAGGGCCTGCACGGCCGATGCCGCCGCCGTTTGGGCGTCGGTGCGCCCGTCGTTCACCGAGACCACCGTGACCCTGGTGGCGGCGGCCAGCGGAAGAGAAGTGAAAGTGTGGACGGCGGCGGCGGCGTGCGGGGACCCGTCCGCACAGACCACGACCTCGTTGACGGCGTCACCCGAGCCGACGACGAGCAGGGGGGCGGGCGGGTGGTGGAGGAGCCACTCGGTGGTGCTCCCGGTGACCATCGCCTCCAGGTAGCTGTGTGACCTGATCCCGACGACGAGCACGTCGGCGTCACCCCGCTCGGCCAGCATCGCCCTGGGGTCGGCGGCGACGTTGAGGAATCGCACCTTCGGGCTGCCGGCCAACGACTGGGTCCTGTCCCACTCGGGAGTCCACTCCTCCGGATCGTTCGGTTCGCCCCATTTGATGTCAGCTTCGTCGGCGGTCATCACGTCGATGGCCCATCCGGGCCAGGGATGGGCCACGAGAAACTGCCATGCGAGGTCTGAGGGCTCCGACCCGTCGTCGCCGAAGACGAGCAGCGGTTGAGAGGTGCCAGGGGTTGGGGTCATGCGGAGAGGTTAGTTGGGAGGCGTGACTGGCTTTCAGCCGTAGGGGTCCCAGGCGTCGGGAGAGTCGCGGTAGGCCTCGAGGAGCCGGAGCCATATCTCGCTCAGCGTGGGGAACGAGGGGATGGCGTGCCATAGCTTCTCCAGAGTGACCTCCCCGACGATGGCAACCGTGGCGGCGTGGACCAGTTCCCCCGCCTTCGGCCCGACGAAAGTGGCGCCGAGGAGGATGTGTCGCTCGCGGTCGATGACGAGCTTGGCGGTCCCGGAATAACCCTTGCCAAGCGTGGAAGCGGCGGCGATCTTGCCGATGTCATAGGTAACCGTCGCCACGCCGATGCCCTTGTCCCGGGCCTGCGCCTCGGTCATGCCGACGGCGCCGACCTCGGGGCTGGTGAATATCACCCTGGGCGTGGCCGTGAGGTCGGGCCCGGCGGTGGCGGTGGCGTTGCCGGCGATGTGGGCGCCGGCGATTCGAGCCTGGTACTTGCCGACGTGGGTGAGGAGGGCGCGGCCGCTGACGTCACCGACGGCGTACAACCAGCCGCCTTCGACGGCTTCGACCTGGAGGTGGTCGTTGACCGTGAGTTCTCCGTTCAGGCCCACTGTCTCCAGTCCCAGGTCCCGGGTTCGCGGCCGCCGCCCGGTGGCGACAGCCAGCTCGTCCACCTCCAGCCGGGCCGGTCCGTCGGGACCGGCCATTTCAATCGCAACCGGTCCGCCGTCGGTGGGCCGTGTGACCTTTCGCACGGTGGTGTGTTCGATGATGTCCACACCGAGATGGAGCAAGGAGCGGCGGACCTCGACCCCGGCGAAGGGCTCTTCTCTCGGAAGGAGCTGGTCTCCCCGTTCGATGATCGTCACTTTCGAGCCCAGCCAGGCCCAGGCCTGAGCCATCTCCACTCCCACGGTCCCGCCCCCGATGATGCCCAGACGCTCCGGAAGCTCCTCGGCCGATGTGAGGCCGCGACTGTCCCAGACACCGGCCGCCTCCAGACCCTCGATGTCAGGGATGTGCGGCGTGCTCCCGGTGGCGAGGACCACCGCCCTCGCTACCTCATGCACGTGCTCGGAGCCGTCGTCTGCCGTCACTGTCACCCGACGATTTCCGGCTAGCCGAGCGTGGCCCCGCAGCAAAGTGACGCCCGCGGCGTCCAACCAGTGGACCTGGCCGGCGTCGTTCCATCTCGACACCATCAGGTTGCGACGTTCCAGGGCGGCCGCGACGTCGATCTGCCCGTTTACGGCGGCGGCGGCCCCCGGTACCCGCCTGGCCGCGTCGAGCGCCTCGCCGGGGCGAAGCAGCGTTTTCGAGGGCATGCAGGCCCAGAACGTGCATTCACCGCCGACGAGATCGGACTCCACGATCGCCACATTGAGCCCGCCTCGGGCGGCGACGCCGGCGGCGTTCTCACCCGCCGGTCCGGCCCCGATGACGATCACGTCGTAGGGGTCGTCTGACATGGGTCCTCCTCGATCGATGACGAGACGTTAAGCCGTCCGGTGTGGCGCCGGATGCGTCAGCCTGGGCGGTCCATCCCTAGGGTCAGCGCCCGGCGTACTCGAAGTGCATAGGGTCGGGCAGCGCCCAGTCCCCGCCCCAATTGAATCCCCATGTCTTGAACGTCTCGACAAGCCGGGAGTCTTGAGAGCCTTCCGCGCCAAAGGGATTGGCGGGAGCGTTTATGTCGACGGCAGCGCCCCAGGCATGGCGGGAAACGCCGGCCGGCGAGCCGGTGGCCGTCCGCGTGAAGCGCGGGTACCAGCAGCCGGCGAATCCGGCCGGGTCGACCAGGTCGGCGAGGCCGGCTTTCACCAGATCGTCCATCACACCCACGAGCAGCTCTGTCACGGTGCGGTGGCACTTCACCTCCCCGAGAAGCGGGATGTCGGTGGCGACGATGGATGCGTCCATGAACCCGGCGGACTGCTGGAACTCGCCACCTTCGAGGCCGGTGTACGAGAACTCACCCAGCTCGACCTTGAGGAAGACCTGGGGGAGGATCCCGTCGGCGTGCCGGAGCCACGGCACGTCGCCCTCGGCTCTCACCCGCAGCCCGAACCTGTCGCCGTGGAGTCCGGCGACGGCACCCGCCAGGCGACTCCGGCTCATCACGGTCTTGACGAGGGCAAACCGATCTGTGGCGACGGGAAGATTTGGGTCGTCGACGTGGAACACGACCTCGGCTGCGGCGACCACTTCGTCGGGGACGATCGCCGCCACCCGGTACTCGTGGCCGGCCAGGAGGAGCTGGTCATCGGTTTCGACCCTGCGGAGTGACGCCGAGGTCTCGCCCAGGACGATGGTCCCTGCCTGCAGCGGGGCAAGAGCGTGGTGGGGATCGAACGGTTGGTGGGCGACCGGGTCGAGAGCGAGGCCGTCGAGAGGGATGGCCCCGTCATCGCCGGCCGCCAGCTCGACCGAGTCGCCCTTGACGACCGAGACCTGTCCTGAGAGTTCCTCGAGCCCGGCGACGAAGTCGGGACTCAGTCCGCCGCTGACCCATATCAGATAGGTAGTGGCGGGGTCGTCCATCGACGACGGCGTGGCTTCCGATGTCGTCGGCGGTTGCTCGGCGACGGTGGCGGGAGTTGCCTGTGGCAGAGCTGGCGGGACGACGGCCTGAGTCGTGATGGTGCTGGCCGATCCGCCCGTGTCTTCGCTTCCGGACCAGGACGCGACATACACGAGACCGGTTGCCATGGCCAGGAGGGCGAGAAGCAGGCCGGCACGAACCCCGCGATTCATCTGTCACAGCCCATCATCGAGCGCATCGACGCCATTGCACCATACGGCAAAGTGCCGCCATCGGGAGAACCCTCAGCGGGGCTCGGGGAGATCAGGGTTGCTCGGGGGTGATTCCCAATCGACTCCTCCTCTCCGGCGATGGATGATCTCGTTGAAGCCCCACATAGGAGATGAAAAATGACCACCGAGTCGACAATCACCCCGGCGCCCGCCACCGCGGTGGCGCCCGAGTCCCGCAACCTCGCCACGCTGACCCACCTGTCGGCGTTCGCCACATTCGTCGGCGTGCCGTCGTTGGTGGGGCCGCTGGCGATGTGGTTGCTCAATCGAGACGATCCATACGTCGAGTCGCAGGCCAAGGAGGCGTTGAACTTCAACCTGTCCTTCATCCTGTACGGAATCGTGGCGGCGATCTCGATCATCCTGCTGGTCGGGCTGATCGCCCTTCCCGTGGTTCTCGTCACCTGGTTCGTCCTGGTGATCGTGGCGGCGGTGAGCGCCAGCCGCGGCGAGGGATACCGCTACCCGTTCACGATCCGCTTCGTGTCCTGATCGATAGGCGAAGCCCGCATACAAAGGGGGCTCCCACAGGAGCCCCCTTTCGCGACCGCGTATGGGCGGCCGGTCAGCGTTGCTCGATCGGCATCGGTGCCGCCGCAGCCATCGCCTCGATGGCCTCGTTGAACACTGCGAAGAACGGCTCGCCGGCACCGAAAGCAATCACCGCCGAGTCGAGGCTCACCTCTTCGTCGCCCATCGAGTAGCTGATGACGGTGTCGATGCCGTCGACGCATGCCTGGCAGGTCCCCGGCTCGGCGCGTTCCACAAGCGCCCCGATGTCGACTGTGTTGAGCTGCTGCCAGAGCTCGTCGGTGACGGCTGAATCGACCGCGGCTTCGACGACGACCTCCGACTCGCCGGTTCGGTAGAGGCGGACGGTGCCGTCCCGGTCGAGCTCGTAGGTGGGGCAGTTGGGTCCCATCATCTGGCAGCCGCCGTCCTGGACGATCCTCACCGTGGCCGGTCCGGCTTCCGCCGGTGGCTGGGTAGACCCATCCGTGGCCGGCGTGGCTCCGCCGCAGGCGGCCAGGAGAACGAGAGATGACGCGATAACGGCCCAGAAGTGGCTGGACCGTAGGGATTTGAGGTACCTCATAGAAAGGTTCGACGCCAGGAGGCGGCGTTCGGTTCCAGTCATCAGCGCCTGCGACCAATGTGGCGAACCGCGGGCCGGCGACCACGGAAACAGTGGTGGCGAACCCCGGGTTCCGGCCACCCTCTCCCGAAAGGCTGGTCCCTGACAGGCGGAGAGGCCCCCCGTAGGGAGGCCTCTCCACGTTGCGAGTCCGCCTGTAAGCCGGATTCTGTCCGGAGTCTTGCGACTCCTGGGCGACCATCCATCTGGGACCACGATTGCTCGGGGCCTCATGCAGCCAACCCGGGGTTTGATCGGCGGGTCACCGGCACCCCTGCTCGGCCTTGCTCCGGATGGGGTTTACCAAGCCGCCCGGTTGCCCGGGACGCTGGTGGGCTCTTACCCCACCGTTTCACCCTTGCCTGTGCGCCGTCAAAGACGGGCCATCGGCGGTCTGCTCTCTGTTGCACTTTCCGTCGGCTCGCGCCGCCCGGCCGTTAGCCGGCATCCGTGCCCTGTGGAGTCCGGACTTTCCTCAGCCTTTCGGCCGCGGTCGCCCGGCGAACTCGCCCTATCAGTCTAGTGGTGGGTCGCTCAATCAGGGAGCGCGTGTCTCCGAGTCAGCGGCGTCGCTGGCAAGGAGAAGGGGCGCAGTCGCATCCGGGGAGATGCGGCGAGCACTTCGACGACGCCAGGGGCGTCGAAGGCCGGAGAGACGCCGTCATCATTTGGGCGACCCACCACTTAATCGGCGGCGGCGTCTTCCTCACCGGGCAAACCTGGGCGCCCTGCGGCCCGCTTGGCAGACAGGAAGCCGGACAGAGCCCCGAGGGTGATGGCAAGGGCCGACAGCAGGAGAACCTCGCTGAGGGGGGCACGGCTGCCACCGCGCAGCGACGTCACCACGACGGCGAGGGCGATTGCCAACGCCGAGATGGCGCCATGGAACCAGGGGGAGAACGGCGCCCGGCGCCCGGCCAGCCAGCCGGCGGCGGCGAACCCGGAAACGGTGCCGAACGTGGTTGCCGCCCCCACCGCCCCGGCGGCGTCGACGGCCGACAGGACCAGCCACAACACGAGGGAAACCAGGGCCAGGACGAGCACCCCGGCCCCTGCTCCGATCAAGACCGCACTCCAGCGCACCGCCGCCAGCACCGTTTGCCACCTCCTCGAGGTTCTCCGACTGTAGATTCCGGGCGAGATCGAGACCGCATCCAAAGGAGCGACAGTGGTCATAAACAAGTATCTGGCCGAACTGGTCGGCACGTTCATCCTGGTGATCCTGGGATCGATGTCGATCCTGGCGGCTGGTGCCGTCGGCCTCCCGCCGCTGATCACGGTGCCCTTTGGCTTCGGCCTGGGCCTCCTCGCCGCGCTGTTCGCCGTAGGCCACGTCTCCGGCGGTCACTTCAACCCAGCGGTGACGCTGGGGATGTACCTGGACAAACGGACCTCGGCCTCGGACCTGATCGGCTACTGGGCCGGCCAGTTCGTCGGCGCCATCCTGGCGTCGCTCGTCCTGATGGCCGTGACCAGCCGGGAGGCGGTGGCCCAGACTGTGACCTCATATCCGACGGACGAGGTCGGGATCGGGATCATGGCCGAGCTCATCCTCACGATGGTTTTCGTCCTGGTCATCCTTTCCTCGACCCGGCTCGCCCCTGCCATCGCCGGGGTGGTGATCTCTCTCACACTGATGGTGATCCATTTCGCCGGCATCCCCTTCTCGGGAGCGTCCGTCAACCCGGCCCGGTCCTTCGCCCCGGCGCTCGTGGGCGGTGAGATCACAGGACTGTGGGTCTACCTGGTCATCCCGCTGGTGGGGGCGGCGGTGGCGTGGGGCCTATGGCAACTGTTCCGCCCGGAGGCCACGGACTTCTCGGTGGGCAACGGAGACGAGGTCGTGGCCGATGTGGTCGTCACGGAACAGGTCGAGGTCCGGGAGATCGACACGGACACCGAGCCGATGGCCTGAGCCCGATCAGAACTCGAACGGGTCGATCAGGTCCTCGAGACCCACGACCCAACCGGCGGGGAGCTCCCAATGGCGAGCTCCCCGCACCATATGGTCGACCTGGTCCTCGGCCGGGCTGCCGCCGTCGGCGGCGGTGAACACCGTTACCTCGAAGCGGTCGCCTTCCCGGTCGACCGCCCAGGCAGTGGACGGCTCGATCCCGCCGGGATGAGCGGCGACGAGGGCGGTCATCGCATCGTCCGAGATCCGGAACACACCGCCCCATACCGTGTGGCCCTCATCCGGGACGACGACCGCCACCCCGGACTCGGAAAACCCGAGGCGGTGGGCGGGGAGATGGGCGATACGCTCGAACGAGGCGGCGGGAGCTACCTGGTCGAGAACACTCGGGTCCAGGAAGGCACCGAAGAGAAAACAACGAGATTCCGACACGGGGCGCGGATTGTAGAGAGTCACCTACCTTCGCCGCGCCGAAGGCCCAGGCCCCGGCTACCTACACTCGCCCGCCATGGAGTGGCCCGTCGTCCTCGACATCCTCACCGCAGGCCGCGATCTGACCCGGCACGAGGCCCGCGATGCCATGACCGAGGTGATGGAGGGTCGGGCCGACCCCGCCCAGGTTGCGGCGTTCGTCGTCGCCCTGAGGATGAAGGGTGAGTCCGTCGAGGAGATGATCGGCCTCGTCGAGGCCCTGCGGACGGCGGCGGTGCCGGTCCCGCTGGATGATCCCGGTGGCCTGGTCGACATCGTCGGCACCGGCGGTGACCGCTCCCATACCTTCAACATCTCGACCACGGCGGCTGTCATCGCAGCAGGGGCCGGGGCGAGGGTGGCCAAGCACGGGAACCGTGCCGCCTCCAGCAAGTGCGGTTCGGCCGACGTGCTGGAAGGTCTGGGGATGGCGATAGACCTGGAACCTGCGGCGATGGCCAGCCTGGTCCGGGAGGAGCGCTTCGGCTTCTTCTTCGCCCCCCTCTACCACCCGGCCATGCGTCACGCCGGGCCGGTCCGCCAGGCCCTCGGGATTCCGACCGTGTTCAACGTCCTCGGTCCTCTCGCCAATCCCGCCCGCGCCCGCCGATATGCCCTGGGCGTCGCCGACCAGGGGATGGCAGAGCGCATGATCGAAGTGCTCGCCAATCTGGGGGCCGAATCCGCCTTCGTCGTGCACGGCGAAGACGGCCTGGACGAGGTCACGACGACCGGTCCCACCTACATCCTCCGGCTCCGCGACGGCGAGGTGACACATGCCGAGTTCACCCCCGAGGACTTCGGCGTCCCCCGGTCGCGGGCCGAGGATCTGCTCGGCGGCGATGTTGACCGGAATGTCGAGATTGTGCGCGCCGTGCTCGCCGGCGAGCACGGACCCCACCGCGACGCCGCCGTGATCAATGCCGCCGTTGGCATCGTGGCCGCCGGGGTGGCCGAAGGGTTTGGCGAAGGGGTGGCGGCGGCTCGATCGGCGATCGACTCGGGCGCCGCCGCCGCCGTTCTCGAACGAGTCGTCGAGCGAAGCCAGGCTCTGCGCTTAGGGACGTAGAACAGTGTTGAAAAAATTCGCTCCAGCAATGAGCACACGTGGTTTACCAGGCACTGTGCCCGAGGAGCGAGGTCGTGCTTTCGCTGTTATTCAACACCGTTCTAATCCCTGATGAAGAGTGCGTCGATCACCGCCCGTACGATCGCGATTACGAGCGCAGCCAGGAAGGTCGACCAGAAGAAGCCCGGGGAGCTGAGCCCGAGAGCCAGCCGCTCACCTTCCGACAGCCACACTACGAACTGCAGGACGATGGCGTTGATCACGAGTAGGAACAGGCCCAGGGTGAGGATGATCACCGGGAACGTCAGCAGCTTCAATATCGGGCGGATGATCAGCGTGGCGAGGAAGAGCAGCAGGGCGACGCCGAGGAACTGCCAGACGCTGCCCGTGAAGTCGAGGCCGGTGATCTGAACGGCCACCCACAATCCGGCGGCGATGGCGGCGTATTCGAGGATTCGTTTCAAAGGCTTCTCCCGATCGATTCCAGGACGGTAATGGGCGTCTCCAGGGCTGTCGGGGATTCTGACGGTGCCGAGACGGAAGGCGGAAGGCGGAAGTTGTCGGCCCACGGTGCCAGAATCGCCGGTCGGTGAGGACCTTCGAGACATACCTGGTCGTCGGCTGCGTCGTGGCCATCCTCTGGCCGGCCCTGTTCGGGATCCGGAGCCGGCGGGGAATCTTCGCCGCTGGCCTCGTCCTCCTTGTGATCCTGCAGTGGCAGGTCGAGGGTTATCGCTGGCAACTCCTTCCGCTCTACCTGGTGGCCCTGGGACTGGCCGTCGGGGATGTGATCACGATCGAACGCGACCTGCCCTGGTTCAGGCGATTCGGACGGGGGATCTTCGGTCTCGTAGGTCTGGGGCTGGTGGTGGCGCCGGCGATCATCCTCCCGGTACCCGAGCTACCGACCCCTTCCGGGCCTCTGGCGATAGGCACGAAAACCTTCGAGATCGCGCACAGCGAGCGCCAGGAGGTCTACGGGCCCTCCCCAGGCGGCCGGCGCCGCTTCGTCGTCCAGTTCTGGTATCCGGCCGAGCCCGAAGAAGGCGCCGAGCCGGTGCCGTGGGAGCCGGACGTAGATGTCGTTGCCCCCGCCCTTGCCGGGCGGGCGGGATTGCCCGGCTTCTTCTTCAGCCAGGCGCGGTACACGCTGTCGCATGCCTATCCGGATGCTCCAGTCCACGACGGCGCCTTTCCTCTCGTCATCTACAGCCATGCCCTGGCCGGGTTCAGGACGATTGCCCTGCCTCAGGTGGAAGCGCTCGTCAGCCAGGGATATGTGGTAGCCGCCATCGACCACCCGTACGGGGCGGTGGCGACGGTGGTGGACGGCGAGGTGGCCGAGTTCGACGCCGCTGCCATCGAGAACCCGGAGGCGACACCTGAACAGGCGAGGGAGGCGCTGGCTCTCCTGGTGGACACGTTCGCATCCGACATCGTGACCCTTCTCGATCGGCTGGAGGAGGGGACCGCCGGTCCCCTCGGCGACCTGGCATCCGCCATCGATGCCAATGTGATAGGTCTATGGGGACACGGTGCTGGGGGAGGGGCCGCCCTTCAGGTGTGCCTCACCGACGACCGTTGCAATGCCGTGGCGGGGTTCGACCCGCTGGTTGCCCCGCTGCCCAACCCCGTGCTGGCGACGACGGCGACCGAGCCGATGCTGTGGATGCGGTCCGATCAGGCGCGAGGCACCGAGAACGATGCCGTTCTGCGCGGCATCGTGGAACGGTCGGAGACCATCACGTACTGGGTGGATCTCCTCGGGGCAGAGACATGGGACTTCGTGGCCACGCCGTTGGTGTCACCCATCGCCGACCGTCTCGGGCTGAAGGGCCCGATCGATGGGCGGCGGGTCATGATGATCAACCAACGGTACCTCAGCGGCTTCTTCGACCGGTTTCTCCTCGGAACAGGTTCCGCCGCCCTCGACACCGCCGATTTCCCCGAAGTCGACGTCGAGCTCGTGGATCGACGCCCGTAAGCGGGTTGCGGCCCAAAAGGGGAACCTTCAGCTGTCGCCGGGGCCGGAGCGGGTGTTGCCGAGCACCGTCTCGCCGGGATCCTCACCCCGGCGGATGGCGTCGATCGACGTGCCCAGGGTCTGGGCGTTGGTGGGGCCGATGATCCGTCCCACCACAGTGCCCTCGCCGTCGATGAAGAACGTCTCGGGAATTCCGAACACCCCGAAGGCGATGGCGCCCCGGCTGCCCTCGTCGACCACGTACTCGGTGGCGGGGCTCATCCCCAGCTCTTCCAGGAAGGCCAGCGAGTCGGCCGGGTCGTCCTGGTAGGCGACACCCACGAACTGGACCCCGGCGTCGGCGAATGAGTCGGAGGCGGCCACCAGGGCTTCGTGCTCGAGCCCGCACTCGAGGCACCACGAGGCGAAGAAGTTGACTACCACGATGTCCCCGCCGAAATCCGCCAGGCTGACGTCACCGTCACCGACCAGGCGGGTCAAGGTCACCGAGGGCGCCGGCTGGCCGATCAGGGGCGACGGGGCGAGGGCCGGGTCGGTGCCGAAGCGGCTCGCCAGCACGACGGCCAGAACTGCGGTGAGGCCCACCACCGCCCAGGCGGCGATCTTCATGCCGCCGTGTCTCATTCCTGGCACGCCGTTCCGGCCTCCACCGCGGCGAGCTCCGATTCGATCTGACCCCGAATGGATTCTTCCAGTTCGGGCGACGCCAGAACGGCGCTGAAGGCGGCGGCGGCCGCCTCGAAGTCGGCCAGACCGCACCACTCCACCATCCCCTCCAGGTAATGGGGGAAGGGGTCGGCGGGGGCCAGCCGCCGCGCCTGGGCGAGCAGCTCGAGAGCGGTCTCGGCTTCGCCGTTGCCGGCGAAAGTCATCCAGCCGAGCCGGGTCAGAGCGGTGGCGGCCTGGGCATCCGAGGCCAGGTCGCTCGAGGCGACGTCGAGGTAGTAGGGGAACGCGGCCGGGAAGTCGCCCGCTTCGAAGTATCGCTCGGCCAGTGCCAGGCGCATGCCGTCGATCTGGGGGTGGTCCAGGTTGGCGGCGATAACCGCCGCCAGGGTCTCGTTGGAGTAGTCCCCGGCATCGCCGGCCAGCCCGGCCACTCCCGACGTGGTATCGGGGCGGTCCACGATGAAGGCGCCGGCGACCGCTACGACGGTAACCAGGGCACCGGCAAGGAGGGCCGCACCCCAGGCGATACGCCGAGGCGACCGCGGGAGCGGTTCCGATCGCGCCGGGGTCACGGCCAGGGCGGCCTCGGCCTCGGATCTCTCGGCCTCGTAGGAGTGACGGAGATGGCGGGCCGCCTCGGGCTCGATCTCGCCGCCGGCCTCCTGCACCGCCAGTCCGTCCAGGTCGGCCCTCACCTGTTCGAGTCGGAGCTGGAGATCGGCTCGTTCCAGCTGCTCTTCGGCGCCCGACCGGCCTCGTCGCACGGTCTGCGCCAGGCCTATCCCCGCCACGACGGCGACGAAGGGCACCAGCCACAGGGCGATGGTCGCCGACGAGAGACCCGGGTCGAGCATCAACGAGCCGGGATAGGCCCCGAGGACGTTCTCGATTGCCTCCTGGCGGGTGGCCCCGGCGTCGAGGCTCTGGCGCAGGATCTCCATCATGTCGCGGGCCATCGGCGCCGGTGAGTCGGCGATGGGAACACCCTGGCAGACGGGGCAGCGGATCCGGGAGCCGAGGTCGGCGAGGACGTCGTCCGGTCGGTCGTAGCTGGCCACGAGCCATATGAGGGCGCCTGCCAGTACGGCGATGCTGGTAGCCGCCCACGGGAACCGGCGGGTGAGGGCGACGGGCCGGGCGGCGGTGGCGGTGTCACCCATGGACCGGCTCCGCTAGTCGTGTCGTAACCGGCCGCCGGGCCCGGACCGACAGGAAGCCTCCGGCGGCGGTGACCAGCCCGCCGAACCAGACGAGCCAGATCAGCGGTGTCGTGTCGGCCTGGATGCGGATCCCGGCGGGGTCGATGTCGAGGAGGGTGAGGTAGAGATCGCCGCCTAGGCGGGTCATGACCGCCGGCGACGTGATCCCGGTCCGGTCGCCCCCGAAGTAGTTCGCCCGAGGCTCGAGCTCGGTGACTGCCTCCCCGTCACGGTTGACGATGATCGTCGCCCCGACCACGGTCTTGGAGGGCTCGCTGCGCTGGAACGGCGCCTGGAATGTCAGCTCGTAGCCGGCGAACTCGAACGACTCGCCCGGCGCCAGATCCACCGTGGAGTGGATCGACAGGTTGGCGGCGAAGGCGAGGCCGAGGGCCACCAACGCCACCCCGGTGTGGGACAACTGCCCCGCCCAGAAGCCGCGGTCGGAGGCGATCACATGCCTGACCTCCCTTACCAGCGACCTTCCGGTGGCGCGCCGGCGCCGGCCCGCCTGTTCCAGGAGGTGGCGGACGAGCACCGCGATCACGAAGGTCGATGCGACCACCGCCAGCACGACCCAGCCGAGGCGAGAGGCGGTCAATGCCGCCAGAACGCCGGCGACCAGTGCCACCTGCAGCGGACCCCTGACCCTCGCCCAGACGAGACGGGCGGAGGCCTGCCGCCAGGGAGTGACCGGGCCCAGCCCCATCATGAGGAGCAGGGCGAACGACAGCGGCACAGCCAGCGAGTTGTAGAACGGCTCGCCGACCCCCACGCGCGTCCCGGTGAATGCCTCCAGTACGAGCGGGTAGACCGTTCCGACGAGGACGACCAGGGCGAAGACCGTGAGCAGCAGGTTGTTGGCCAGGAACGAGCCCTCCCGCGACATGAACGAGTCGAGGCGTGGCGCCGACGCCACGATGTGCGAACGCGTGGCGAACAGAGCGAACGACCCGCCCAGGACCAGGACGAGGAAGCCGAGCAGGATCGGACCGATGGCGGACTGGGTGAAGGAATGCACCGACTGGATCGTCCCCGAGCGGGTGAGGAACGTGCCCAGGATGGTCAGGGCGAACGCCGAGATCACCAGAACGAAGTTCCATGCCTGCAACATGCCCCGCCGCTGTTGCACGAGCGAGGAATGGATGAAGGCAGTGGCGACCAGCCACGGCATCAGGGAGGCGTTCTCGACCGGATCCCACGCCCAGTAGCCGCCCCAGGAGAGCACCTCGTAGGCCCACCAGCCACCGAGGAGGATGCCGAGGGTGAGAAAGCTCCAGGCCACCATCGTCCACCGCCGGGTTCGCTGGAGCCATTCGGGTCCCGGGAGGGCGAGCGCGAGCGCCGAGATGGCGTAGGCGAACGGGGCGCTCAGTCCGACGTACCCCGTGTAGAGAAGCGGGGGGTGGACGGCCATGAGGATGTGGTTCTGCAGGAGGGGGTTGGGACCGAGGCCGTCGGCAGGGGCGGCTATCTGTGACCACGGCCAGGGACTCGAGGCGAGGCAACGGGCGGCGTCGGCTTCGATGCAGACCAGGAACGGGTTGGCCACGGTCAGCATGAGGCCGAAGAAGAAGACGCCGATGGCCCCCATGACGGCCAGCGCTCCGGCCGACAGGGCGTCGCCGCGGGTGCCATGGTCGCGCCAGATCAGCCATGTGAAGACCGCCAGCACGAGCCCCCACAGGACGATGGAGCCTTCGAGAGCTGCCCATGCCGATGCGACATTGAAGGGGAAGGGGGTGGCTCGGGCGTGGTTGTTGGCGACATAGGTGAGCGAGAAGTCGTCGAACACCAGCGCCAGTTCGAGCACGACCATGGCCACGATGGCGCCCCCGAGGACTAGCCCGGCGGCCCGGCGCAGCTTGCGGTCAGGAGAGACTCCCCGGCGGAGATCGGAGGCGGTCATGGCCCCGCCCACCGTCAGCCAGACGGAACCGGCCAGAGCACTGGCCAGTCCGGCGAGACCCAGGACGGCGAGCATCAGGAGGTGCGGGTCACGATTCGAAGCCCCCGCCCTCTTCCGGCACCGAATAGTTCTCGTCGTGGCGGATGACGGCCTCGTCGGCCAGGAACCGATCTCCTTCCCATGCGCCTTCGACAAGAACCGGCACTCCGTCGCTGAACAGCGGTGGGACGCGACCGTCGAGATCGACGGGGATGGTGGCCCCTCCGTCGGTTACGGAGAAGCTGGTCACGGTGCCGGCCTCGGCGACTGATCCCTCGACCACCATCCCGGCGAGCCGGAAACGGGCCCCGTCGGGGAAGTCGACCCGCTGGTCCACCGCTTCGGTGGGGTAGAGGTAGTACGTCAGGCCGGACGAGAGGCTGGTGGCGGCGACCGCCCCGACGAGGGCCACCACCCCGATGGCTCCGATGAGTACGAAGCGTCGATGGGTCACGAGCTCAGTCCCGATCGGTGGTGACGGCTCGCCTCCGGAAATGCAGCCAGGCGGCGTAGGCGACGATGGCGCCGTACGTGACGACGTAGGCGGCGATCACCATGGGCTCAGACATCTGGCACCTCGTCGAATCGGGGCGGTCGGACTGCCTCCCCGGCCGCCGGCTCCAGTGCCCGGGCCGCCTCCTCCTGACGCATCACGTCGGTGCGGGCGGCGAGAAGGGCGAAGTAGACGAGCGTGAACACGCCCACGTTGACGAGCATGGCTACAAGCATTCCGCCGGGCATCGTGGCGCCGTCGGGGCGAATCGACTGACCCTGATGCAGGCTCCGGAACATGTTCACCGAGAAGTAGACGAGGGGGACCTGGACGACGGCGATGATGCCGAGGATCGAGGAACGGGCGGCGGCGGACTCGGCATCGGGGCTGGCAGAACGCAGAGCGAGGTAGCCGAGGTAGACGAAGAACATCAGAGCCGTCGTCGCGATGCGGGGATCGGCCCAGTCCCAGTACGTTCCCCACACGGCGCCTCCCCACAACGACCCGGTCGCAAGGGAAAGGGCGGTGAAGAGCACCCCGATCTCAGCCGAGGCGGCAGCACGCCTGTCCCATGC
Source organism: Acidimicrobiia bacterium (assembly GCA_035250025.1). Taxonomy (GTDB): domain Bacteria; phylum Actinomycetota; class Acidimicrobiia; order Spongiisociales; family ZC4RG35; genus DATFFO01. The sequence continues at coordinate 7,482 of DATFFO010000023.1, read as the reverse complement.
CCGGGTCCTTCGGATCCGCCACATGATCGAAGCCACCGCCGTGACCCCGAAGGCCAGGAAGGCCAACCAGGAAGCCGGCACGTGGAGATGCATGATCCGCGAGAACTCGCCCTGCAGGGCGTCGATGGGGGCGTTCAAGGCCAGGACGAGGCCACCGGCCAGGGCGACGGCGGCCAGGCCCAGCATCACTTGGATCTTCGTCATCGGGCGGCCTCCTCGAGGGGGCGGGCTACGACGGCGCCGGCGACCGCCAGGGCGAGGTCGGTCGCAGCCACCAACAGCGTCCAGGGAAGGATACCGCCGTTGTCAGGCAACGATTCCAGGGCCTGGGATCCGCCGACGAGGAGGGGGATGGCGAGCGGGGCGACGATGAGCGGCGCCAGCATCGTCCGCCCTGAAAGCCCGGCGGTCACCTCGGCCGCCAGCGTGCCCACGAGGGAAAGGCCGAGAGCCGCCAGAGCCGCCGGGAGCAAGGCCGAAGGCCACCCCGGCGGGAGGTCAGGCGAGTAGAAGACCACCATCAGAGGAAACATGACCGCCATGAACAGACCGACGAGGAGCGATGACGAGGCGGCGCGTCCGATGAGTCGGGCGAACGGGTCGATGCCGAGCAGGCTGAGCATGGCGCGGTGCTCCGGGCGGTCGGCGGCGCTGTGACGCAAGGCGATCTGCATCGCGAAGAGCAGGCTCACCACCCAGAACATGGCCGGGCCGACTCGCGAGAGCAGGGCCGAGTCGATCGTCAGAGCGAAGGGCAAGGTCATGAGGGCGACCGCTCCGAACGGCATCACGATCGCGACGACCTCGCCGGTGCGTCGTTCTGCCACCAGGTCACGACGGGCGAACTCGATCACCTGGCCCCAGAAGCTCACGAGCGCACCATCCCGCCGGTCATCGTGACCACCCGGTCGGCCTGGCTGCGGAGGGCGTCGGCGTCATGAGTCACCGTGACCACCGCCCCGCCGTCCGCCACGGCCCGGCGGCCGATCTCGTCGACGATGATGCGGGCGTCGGCGTCCAGTCCGGCGTGGGCCTCGTCGAGGAGGACGAGGCGGGGACGGATGAGGAGGAGGCGGGCGAGGTCGGTGCGGCGGCGCATCCCCTCGGAGCAGGCCGCCGCTTTCCGATCCGCCGCCTCCGCCAGACCTACCTGGTCGAGGACCACGTCGACCGCTCCGGAGGCGACACCCGCTAGCCGGGCGACGTGGTCGAGATTCTCGGCCAGGGTCAGCTGGTCGTAGAGAGCGGGATCGTGGCCGGACAGACCTATCGAGGGACGAATCGCCAGGACATCCGGAGTTCCGAGAGCTGCCCCCAGCACCGAGCCCTGCCCCCCGGTGGGCGGGAGGAGGCTCGCCAGCACCATCAACAGGGTCGTCTTGCCAACCCCGTTCGGCCCGGCGATTCCGAGCCGCTCACCCTCGCTCAATTCCAGCTCCACCCTCCGCAGGATGGGGACGCTTCCGATCGTGAGGCTTATGTCGTCGAGGCGGGCGATGGCCATGGCGACGAGTGTTGAGAACTCCCCGAGACCTGGCAAGTCCAGACCCTGCTAAGTGCCCCCCACCGGAAATACGATGGCATTTCATCGGACAGCGACGCCGCTTGCTTCGTCCTCGTCCTCGACGCACCGCCCCGGGTGCGCCTTCGTCCTGCGTTCTTGCCATCGGCGCCGCTGCCTCGCCGAAATACGCGACCGTACTTCCGCTGGAGAGCACTAAGGCCACAATCGTTACCGTGGTGTCGCGATGAGCCGCCGCGTCCTGATCGTCGATGACGAGCCCCGTGTTCGTGAGGTCGCCGTCTCCTACCTGTCCAACGGTGGCTTCGACGTCCGTGAGGCGGCGGATGGGGATGAGGCCAGGCGCCATCTCGTCGAGTTCAAGCCGGACCTGGTTGTGCTCGACATCATGTTCCCCGGCGCCTCGGGCCTCGACCTGCTCGCCGAGATTCGCCGCGACGATCCCCAGGTGGCGGTGGTGCTGCTGACAGCCCGCGCCGATGAGACCGACCGAGTCATCGGCCTGGAGATGGGCGCCGACGACTACGTGGTGAAGCCTTTCTCGCCCCGCGAGCTGGTGGCGCGGGTCCGCTCCGTCCTCAGGCGAAGCCGGCCAACGACCTCGGGCGGCGTCGCGGAGTTCGGACCGCTGCGTATCGACCCGGCGGCCCGCCAGGTCTCACTCTCCGGGCAGGTCGTGGATGTCACCGCCCGGGAGTTCGACCTGCTTGCCTTCCTTGCTGCCCACCCGCTCCAGGTCTACTCGCGGGCCGAGCTCCTGGACCACGTCTGGGACTCGGCGCCCGAATGGCAGGACCCGGCCACGGTCACCGTTCACATCCGCCGCCTGCGTCAGAAGATCGAGTCTGACCCTCAGGATCCGCACTGGCTCAGGACGGTATGGGGCGTCGGCTACAGGTTCGACCCGTGAAGCCCATGGGGGGACTGGCGATGGCCGTGGCAGCGGTGGCCGTGGCGGCGTTGCTGGTGGCGGAGCTGGCGATGGACATGAGCCCAGCCGACCGGGTCCTTCTCTACGTCGTGTTCGGGGCGATGGCCGCAGTCACCGCCCTTCTGGCATTGGCGGCCTTCAAATGGGCCCCCCGGCTCCGCTCGCTCCTCACCAGCCTCCGCCTGGTAGCCCTGGCGGCGGTGGTGGTGGCGGCGGGGGCCGTGGCCGTGGCGGCCGTGTCGATGTTCATCGAGCCTCACGACCTCACGTTGGTCATGGTGGCATTGGTGCTCGGTGTCGGCCTGGGCGGGGTTCTCGCCGTGGCCGTGGCAGGTCCGTTGGCCAGCGACCTCGAGAGGCTGGCCGAAACGGCCGACGCCGTCGGCGGCGGCGATCTCGCCCGGAACACCGGCATCGTGCGCAACGACGAGCTGGGGAAGGCGGCGCGCGCCTTCGACGACATGACGGCCCGGCTGCGCCAGGCGGAACACGAGACGGAGGCCGCCGACGCCGAGCGGCGGGCGCTCATCGCCGCCGTGGGCCACGACCTGCGAACTCCCCTAGCCTCGCTGCAGTCGTCGCTCGAGGCACTCCAGGACGGAATGGCCCCGGATCCCGACAGCTACCTGCGGGGGATGGCCATAGACGTCCAGCATCTGCGCAGGTTGGTGGAGGACCTATTTCTTCTGGCCCGGATCGACGCCGGCCGTCACCGGGTGGAGCCGGAACCGGTCGATCTGGCAGAACTGGTGGACGAGGCCGTCGAGGCGATGCGTCCGCTGGCGGCATCGCTGGGCGTGGAGTTGGAGGGGGAGGCGGGCGAGCCGGTGGCGGCGCGAGCCGATCCGGCCGCCGTGGGTCGGATCCTCCGCAACCTGGTCGACAACGCCCTCCGTCACAGTCCGCCCGGAGAGACGGTCATCGTGGGGGCGGGCGGCGACGAGCGCTTCGCCTGGGTCCGGGTGGTGGATCAGGGCGCCGGGATTCCTGATGAATTCCGTTCGATAGCTTTCGAACGCTTCACCCGCCCCGATACCTGGCGAGGTCGGACGGACGGGGGCGCCGGGCTGGGCCTGGCCATCGTGGCGGAACTAACCCGTTTGAATGGCGGCACGGTGGCGATCGAGGAGGGTAATGGCGGTCGGGTTCGGGCCTCGTTTCCGGTCTCGCCACAAGATCCATAAATCCATTCGAAACTCTTGAAATGGGTGGACAGATACTGTAGGGTACGGTTCCGTATGACAAGCTTCGAACGCCCCGACGATCGTCAAGCCGACTCAAGTCCGTCTAATTCGGCCAAGGTCACATCGCTGCCCCGGGTGAAGGACCTGACCCAGACCGAGCGGCGCACGAGCATCGAAACCGACGGCTCCGCTGTGTACGACATGCTCCTCACCCTGTGGTCCGTGTTCGGTGACCAGGAGGACCTGTCCAGTTTCGAGTTGGGCGCCGAGTGGTTCTCGGAAGTTCGCGACGCCGTGCCGGCGGACCTGGCCGAGGAGTTGGTGTTTCTCTGCGGACCCGGCGAGGACGTGTGGCTGGCCATCGCCGGTCTCATCGCCCTCTCTCCCTACCCCCACGACATCGATTCGGTCCTGGGTTGGCTGGGGCGCATCGATCCGGTGGAACTCCGCTCCGCCATTCTGCTCCACAAGTGCGGCGGCCACGGCGAGGACCGCGCCCCCCTGGCCGAGAAGGCCGCAGGCGGCGACGCCGAGGCCCTCGAGCAACTGCTGACGGCGAGTGAGATCGCCGAGCATCCCGAGGCCGCCAGCCGGTACCGCGAGCTGATGGCAGTACCCATGCCCGACCTGCGTGACCGGATCGCGGCCGCCCTGACCCGGTTCCGCCTCGAGGTGTACCGGCCCTACGAGGAGCAATTCGGGCAGGCGACGTCGCGCGCCGCCGCCGCTCGCCGGGCTCTCACCCGGGGGGCGCATCCCGAGCGTGTGATCGAGGATGTCACCAACGGACTCGACTACCGCATCCAGCCCGGCGTCAACCGCCTGGTCCTGATCCCCTCGGTGGTGTTGCGTCCGTGGGCAGTCATCGACCAGCATCGCGACGCCCTCGGAGTCTTCTACGCCGTGGCCGACGAATTCCTCGATGCCGACCCCGACGCCCCACCGTCGTGGATGGTCAAGCTGCACAAGGCCCTTGGTGACGAACGGCGACTGCGGATCCTGCGGCGCCTGTCAGAGGGAAGCGCCGGACTCGAGGACCTGTCCGAGATGCTCGGGCTCTCCAAGTCAACCGTCCACCACCACGTCGGCCAGCTGCGAGCAGCCGGCCTGGTCCGGGTCAGCCTCGACCCCAGCGCAGGCACCAAGACCTACACCCTTCGCTCCGCCGTCCTTCCGGAAGCGGCCCGGACATTGGACGACTACCTGAGAACCAGCACCGCCGCCCAGACGGGAAGTGAAAGATGATGCCTTACCAGAGCTACGAGATCGCCAAGGCCAGGGTCCGCGAGGCCCAGGAGAGCGCCGAGGCCCGCCGGTCGCGCCGGGCCGCCCTCAACCGGGCGGCCTACGGCGTGGGCGTCATCGACGCCGTCGGCCACGGTCTCATCGCCATCGGCAGCCGGCTCGTGTCGGACCCCACCGACCACCCGACTCATCGCCGCGCCGCCTGACCTGCACAAATGATCTTCCGACTTCCGTATTCCGTCTGACTTACCCGCCGGCGCGTTCGTCCAGGACCCCCAGAAACGACGACGGGGTGAGCCCCCGTTCCGCCAGGAGCACCATCAGGTGATAAACGAGGTCGGCGGCCTCTTCGGCCACCCGGCGGTCGTCGGCATCACCAGCCGCATGGTCCTTGGCCGCCAGCAGGACCTCCATGGCCTCTTCCACCACCTTGCGCCCCGGCCCCTCCGGTCCCGATTCCAGCAGGTTGGCCGTGTAGCTGCGCTCGGGTCGAGTGGCGGCGCGTTCTGCGACGACCCCCCACAGGCTTTCTAGCACGCCCCAGGGCAGCGGCGAGTCATTGCCCCAGCAGGTGACCGAACCCTTATGGCAGGCCGGACCCCGCGGTCGCACCTTCACGAGCAGGGCATCGCCGTCACAGTCCAGGACAATGGAGACGACCTCCATGGAGTTGCCCGATGTCGCTCCCTTCTCCCAGAGCGCCTGCCGCGACCGAGACCAGAAGTGCACCCGACCGGTGTCGCGGGTGAGCCGCAGCGCCTCGGCATCCATCCAACCGAGCATGAGGACGGCCGAAGTCGACACGTCCTGGACCACGGCGCCCACCAATCCCGACTCGTCCCATGTGGGAATCAGGTCGTTCACGCCGCCACCCGCACCGGGATCCCCGCCGCCGCCAGAGCGGTCTTGACGGCGCCGATCTCGATCTCCCTCGCATGGAAGATCGACGCCGCCAGCACCGCCGAGGCGCCCCCAACGCGCACCGCATCGACGAAATGCTGCGGAGAGCCGGCTCCACCGGAGGCGATGACCGGGACGTCGACGGCCGCCGTGACCGCACGGAGGAGGTCGAGATCGAACCCCTCCCGGGTCCCGTCGCGGTCCATCGACGTGAGGAGGATCTCACCGGCCGCGAGGTCGACACCCTGTCTCGCCCACTCGACCGCATCCTTCCCCGTGGCGCGCCGGCCCCCGGCGACGACCACGTCGAATCCCTCCTCCCTACGGCGGGCGTCGATGGCGAGGACGACGCACTGGCGCCCGAACCGCCGGCCGCATTCGGCGAGGAGGCTGGGGTCATCGACCGCGGCCGTGTTCAGCGAGACCTTGTCGGCTCCGGCTCGCAACACGGCCTTCATGTCGTCCGGGCTACGGACACCACCACCGACCGTCAGGGGGATGAACACGTCGGAGGCAGTCCGGCGAATGACGTCGAGCATGGTCCCCCGGCCCTCGTGGGTGGCGGATATGTCCAGAAAGCACACCTCGTCGGCGCCCTCCTGGGCGTAGCGAGCGGCCAGTTCCACGGGGTCGCCCGAGTCGACCAGGTCCACGAACCGGACGCCCTTCACGACCCGCCCGCCGGTGACGTCGAGGCAGGGGATGACCCGGCTACGCAGCACGCCGGGCCTCGGCGCAGCGGGACACGAACCTGTGCAGGATCCTGAGGCCGGTGGGTCCCGACCGCTCGGGGTGAAACTGGACGCCGTAGACGTCGCCCTGGGCGACGGCGGCGACGAACTCCCGGCCGTGGACGGACGTGGCTGCGATCACTGAGCCATCGTCGGGGACCGGGGCGTACGAGTGGACGAAGTAGACGACAGGGTCGGGGAGATCCCCGAGGAGCGTTGGCGCTCTGGCGATAGAAAGGTCGTTCCAACCGATGTGGGGGAGAGTCGGGGCTTGCTCCAGACGGCGGACCCTGCCCGAGATCAGTCCGAGGCAATCCACCTCGTCCTCGTCCGAGGAGTCGAACAGCACCTGCATCCCCACACAGATCCCGAGGAGCGGCACGGAAGGCGCCTGGAGGAAGTCGACGAGACCAGCCTCGGCGATTCCGGCCATGACGCTCCCGGTTGCCCCGACGCCGGGGAGGACGACGCCATCGACACCCTCCAGTTCGGAGGGACCGGACACGACCTCGGGCGATGCCTGGCACCGCACCAACGCCTGCGTGATCGACACCAGATTGCCGGCACCGTGGTCGATCACGGCGATTCGGGGGCGTGTCACAGAGACCCCTTCGACGAGGGGATACCGCTCCGGCGCGGGTCGACGGCGACAGCCGCTCGCAGGGCTCGAGCCAGGGCCTTGACCGCCGCCTCGGCGACGTGGTGGTCGTTCTTGCCTGCGGACCGAAGGTGCATTGTCAAGCCGGCGGTGCGGGCGAAGGCCTCCAGGGCGTGAGGCAGGTTCTGTGTGGTCATCGTTCCGATCCGGGGCGCGGTCAGCCGGAGGTCGATGACGGTGTACGGCCGCCCCGAGATATCGACGGTGGCCTCCGCCAGCGCCTCGTCCATGGGAACCCGGGCGTCGCCGAAGCGAGTGATGCCGCTGCGGTCGCCCAACGCCTCGGACAGGCCAGAACCGAGGACAAGGGC
>DATFFO010000022.1:0-4021 GCA_035250025.1 Acidimicrobiia bacterium | reverse complement strand
GTCGGAACCGACAGTTCGAGGGCGGCAGTGAGCCAGGCCGTTCCGAACCCCAGGGGCCCCGAGGGAGCGATCGGCGTGCCCCCCAACTCCCCGACGATCTCGTTGACGTAGTAGAGGGCGCAACTGGTGACCGGATCGAGGAACCCGGTGTTCAGCTTGGCGAAGGCGGCGAAACCGTAGGCGAACAGCAGGATGAGACGTGCCACCGGCTCGAAGCGCTCCCACCTCCCCAGGGTCACGAAATACGCGGCGGAGACGAAGCCGGCCAGCAGCCAGTGGTTGCTGAGATCCGGCAGTTCGAGGGCCACTCCGACCGGCACCAACGCCGATAGGGCCAGGAGCAGCCCGCGCCGGGGCACGACGACCACCGCCGTCGCCAGGAGGCCGATTACCCCCAGGACCAGACCCGTGACGGTGAGGTCGGGCCAGATGTCGCTGTAACGCCAGTTGCCAGCCAGGTGGGTAACGATGGCGACGCCCCACATGCGGGCAAAGACACGATGCCGAGCCGTCATACCGGCAATGATCGCCGGATCAATTCGCCGGATTGAGTGTTTCCTCAGCTTCGGCGCCAGCGGACTCCGAGCAGGCGGGGGATGTGCTCCTGGCCGGCCAGCCCTGGGGCCTGCGATATCTGGGCTGGTGTGACACCCTCCTCGGTCATCCGCTCGAGGTGCCACCCAGCCTCGGCCGCTGAGGTCAGAAGCCGGGCCATGGTTCTGTGGTGGAAGCGAACGGTGCCTTCCCCGGCGGGTTCATCGGACCATCCGTGCGAGAAGTACTCCCCCGGCCGCCACAGGATCTCGCCGGTGTCGTCGATGATCGGGGTCGAGCGGGGTGCCGTCCACACCGGGTGGTTGATGATGAGGGCCAGCACCCCGCCGGGGCGCGTCACCCGGGCCGCCTCGGCCAGTACCGCTTGCTCGTCCTCGATGTGCTCGAGGACGAGGACCACGACCACGCCATCCACGGCGGCATCCGCCAGGAACGGGATGGGCGGCACCGCGGCCTGATGCACCGGGCCATAGGCGGCGGCCCTGGCGAGCAGCTCGGACGACACGTCGACTCCGATCGGGCGGCCGCCACGGGCCGAGATCTCTGCCATGACCCGTCCCTCACCACAGCCGACGTCGAGATAGGTCTTGTCCGGCTGAGGGGCGAGCAGATCCAGGGCGAGGGGAAGCACCTCGTCGCGGTAGGAGGGGTCGTCGGCCAGCTCGCCCAGCCACCACCCGGCCAGGCGGGCCCAGTCGGGGGTGGGATCGCTCAGTAGCCGAGCACCTGCTTGAACCAGGGCAGGGTCTTCTCCAGGCCCTCACGCAGGCTCACCTCGGGCTTCCACCCCAGCAGCGAAGACGCCAGCGTCGTGTCGGGGCGGCGGACGTTCGGGTCGTCGGTGGGCCGGGGATGCAACTCGATGCCGGGGTGGTTTCCGACCACATCCTGGACGGTCTCCGCCAGCTCCAGCATCGTGACCTCTTGGGGATTGCCGATGTTGATGGGGCCGGTGTGTTCGGACAGCACCAGGCGGAGCATGCCGTTGACCAGGTCGTCGACGTAGCAGAGAGACCGGGTCTGGGTGCCGTCGCCGTGAACAGGGAGCGGCTTGCCCTCCAGCGCCGCCTTGAAGAAGGCCGGCACCGCCCTGCCGTCGTTGGGCCGCATCGAGGGCCCGTAGGTGTTGAAGATGCGAACGATCCGCACGGCGAGGTTGTGCTCGCGGTGGTAAGCGAGAGTGAGGGCCTCAGCGAAGCGCTTGGCCTCGTCGTAGACGCCCCGGGGTCCGATCGGGTTGACGTTGCCCCAGTAGGTCTCGGGCTGGGGGTTGACCTTTGGGTCCCCGTAGACCTCCGAGGTGGAAGCGAGGAAGAAGGTGGCTCCCTTGTCGAGGGCGAGGCCCAGTCCCTTGTGGGTGCCGAAGGCACCGACCTTGAGGGTGTGGATCGGCCACTTGAGATAGTCGACGGGCGAGGCGGGCGAGGCAAAGTTCAAGACGTAGTGCACCTCGCCACCGACGTGGAGATAGTCGGTGACGTCGTAGTCGATGAGTCGGAAGCTGCCGTGCTCGAGCAGATGGTCGACGTTGCTGGGCTGGCCGGTGATCATGTTGTCGATCGCCGTCACCTGGGCCCCCGACCCGACCAGCGCCGTGCACACATGGGAGCCGAGAAAACCGGCCCCTCCCAGCACCACCACGTGGCGGCCAGAGAACTCGTCGAACTTGTTCACATCAGTCATCGCACTCCCAGACGAATAGGTTCGTAAGGGTATCGGCAGCCGAGGGCCATTCTTCAGCCCGGCGTGGGCCGAACGGCTCAGTCGGCCTTGCGGGCGACGGCGACCAGGCTCAGACCGGGGAGGCGGTCCACCCGTTCCACGACGCGTGCCAATGGCATCAGGAGCGAGAAGAGGCGCGCTTGCCAGGGGGATATCAAGGTCTTGGCGAGCTTCTTGTTCAACCACCAGCCGAACACGCCGAGTCGGTTGAACTGTTCGATGGAAACAACTTCGAATCCAGCGGTGCCCAGCTCAGCGTCCAGGTCCGCCTCCGAGTATCGCTTGCGGTGATCAATCGCGGTGTCCGCCGCGGAGAACAGCCAGCCGTGTGCGGGAACGAGTATCAAAGCGGCTCCACCGGGGCGGAGTGCACGCAGGAATCCAGCCAGGGCGCGGTCTGGATGGTCGAGGTGTTCCAACACGTTCACGCACACCACAGAATCGAAGCCGACCAGCTCATCGTACGTCGAGGGATCCTCGAGGTCGGCACGTTCGACCGTCACATTGGCGAGATGGCCGTAGCGACGGGCCAGGTCGCTCGTGTACAGGTGATCGATGTCGATGGCGTGCAGGCGGCGGCGATCGAGGAGGCTGGCGGTGATGTTGCCGATGCCGCAGCCCGCCTCGAGGACATCCTCGCCGAGGTTGCCGTCGAATTGGTCAAGGGTCCATTTGGCAACCTTCGGTGCCCTGGCCAGGCCCTCCAACGTTGCCTTGCCGTTCCCGGTGCTGAACCTTGTGTCCAGAAGGCGGTATTTGAATATCAGCCAGACGGCTTGAATCCCGTCCCGCCAGCCGATGTTCTTGCCCTCGGCATACGTTCGGCCGTGGTAGCTGATGGGAACCTCGTAGATCCGGGCTCCCCATTGGGCAAGCCGTGCCGTGATCTCGGGCTCGATCCCGAAGCGGTCGGAGGTGAGCCGCAGCTGTCTCAGGATGTCGCCCCGAACCGCCTTGTAACAGGTCTCCATGTCGGTCAGGTTCAAATTGTTGGCCATGTTCGACAGAGCCGTGAGCGCTTTGTTTCCCAACGAATGCCAGAAGAACAGGACCCGGCGCTCCTCCGACGCAGCAAAGCGTGACCCGAAGACCGCGTCAGCTCTCCCATCGACGATCGGGCCGATGACCTTCGGGTAATCGTTCGGGTCGTACTCCAGGTCGGCGTCCTGAACGATGGCGATATCGCCAGTCATGTGCTTGATGGCGGTTCTAATCGCCTTGCCTTTGCCCATATTGTGGGGCTGTACCACAACCGTGATTCGGCGGTCGCTAGCTGCCAGTTTCTCAAGGATCTCGACGGAATCGTCCGAGGAGCCATCGTCGACGGCCACGATCTCAATCTCGGCATCTACCGGAGCTGCCAGGACCCTCTCGACGATCGTGCGCAGCGTGCGGGCCTCGTTGTAGACGGGCATGAGGACAGAGAGCTTGGTCATCAGAATCCAGGGTATCGGCGCCGTTCGTAGAACCTTCAGTTCTTCGGGGGGAGAGACGATCATTGCCGAGTGCTGCACTCAGCCACTCCCCGCCGCGCCTTCCTCGTCTGGTTCCTGATCGGGACCGCCGCCGCCGGCATCCTCCAGATCGGTCAGACGCGGGTCATGGGCGGAGTTCCCGAAGGGCTTCTATTCGCCGGCACCTGGCAGGAGGTGCACGTGCTGGTGGCCGACGAGCTCCCCGGCACGCCGATATTCGAGGGATACGGCCATGACGGCCAGATCTTCTATGCCGTGGGTCTGGACCT
>DATFFO010000021.1:0-2479 GCA_035250025.1 Acidimicrobiia bacterium | reverse complement strand
GGGGCGAGATCGCGGTTCGGGTGATTCGGACGGCTCGGGATATGGGGATCCACACCATCGCCGTCTATTCGGAGCTGGACCGGGACGCCCTTCACGTCGCACTGGCAGACGAGGCGTGGCTGATCGGGCCGGCCCCGGCCGCCGACTCGTATCTCAAGCAGGAGGCGATCCTCCGGGTGGCGCGAGAGTCGAAAGCCGACGCCATCCATCCTGGCTACGGATTCCTCGCCGAGAATGCCGAGTTCGCCCGAGCGGTGGAACAGGCGTCGTTCATATGGGTCGGTCCTCCGCCCCGTGCCATCGAGCTGATGGGCGACAAGATCACATCGCGACGCACCGCCGAGTCGGAGGGCGTGCCCACCGTCCCCGGTGTCACCGCGCCGGTGACGGACGTCGAAACAGTGCGACAGCTCGCCTCGGAGTACGGCTATCCGATCGCCATCAAGGCGGCCCACGGCGGTGGAGGCAAGGGCCTACGTGTCGTGCGCTCCGACGACGAACTCACCGCCGGCTTCGACGGCGCCCGCCGCGAGGCCGATGCCTATTTCGGAAACCCGGAGGTCTACGTCGAGAAGTACCTCGACAAGCCTCGCCATATCGAGGCCCAGATCCTCTTCGACAACCACGGCAACGGTGTCTTCCTGGGAGAGCGCGACTGCTCTGTCCAGCGACGCCACCAGAAGTTGATCGAGGAGACGCCGTCGCCCGGTTTCACCCCCGAGCAGCGGGCGGCGCTGGCCGAGGCGGCGCTGGCAGCGGGGCGATCGTGCGGCTACGCCAACGCCGGGACCGTCGAATTCCTCGTCGACCAGGGCGGCGGCCTCTACTTCCTGGAGATGAACACACGGCTCCAGGTCGAGCACACGGTCACGGAGATGGTCACCGGGCTCGACCTCGTCGAATGGCAGCTGCGCATCGCCGGGGGCGAGACCCTCGACCTGGGAGACATCGAACCCAACGGCCACGCCATCGAGTTCCGGATCAACGCCGAGAACCCCTTCCAGGACTTCATGCCCTCCCCCGGCCAGGTGGTGGAGTGGCGGGAGCCCTCCGGCCCCGGCGTCAGGGTGGACGGCTGGATCTCGCCGCAGACCCGCGTGAGCCAGTACTACGACAACCTCATGGCCAAGCTCGTCGTGTGGGGCACCGACCGTTCCCACGCCATCGCCCGCGGCAAGCGGGCCCTGTCCGAGTTCGTCGTGCGCGGTGTCCACACCACGATCCCCGCCCACCTCGCCGTCCTCGACCACCCCGACTTCACGAGCGGCCTCCATCACACCCGCTGGATGGAGGAGGCCGTGGATCTCGGAACGGCGCCGCCCGACGCCCCACCCTCCCTCCCAGCCGAGGAGGAGCTGGAGCAGCGGTCGATGACCGTCGAGATCGGCGGCCGCCGCTTCGCCGTCACGTTCTGGGCGCCTGAGCCCAGGTCCGCCTCATCCGGCCAGGGTCGCCGTCGTCCGCCCCGCCTCTCAGGATCGGCCGACACCGGCCGCAGCGACGGGGTAGTGACAGCCCCCATGCAGGGCACGATCGTCAAGGTCCACGTCAAGGCGGGCGAAACCATCGAGGCCGGGGCCCCCATCTGCGTCCTCGAGGCGATGAAGATGGAGAACGAGGTCAAGTCTCCCGCCTCAGGCGAAGTCGTCGACCTGAGAGTCCAACCAGGCGACGCCGTGGCCAATGGGGCCGTGATTGCGGTGGTGAAATGATTGCCGTGGTGAAGTGATCCCGCGGGGTTGCGTTTCGCTTCGGTGAGGAGACGGAAGTCGGACGTCGGAAGACGGAAGTCAGAGACGGAGAACGAGAGTGACGCCCGAGCAGCGTGTTGCCTGGGACCTGCTGATCAGCCAACCGGTCGCAATTCTCGGAACGCTCAATGCTGACGGGTCGTCGCATCTCGTCCCATTCACGTTCGCTTCGCTGGAGCCGGGCCAATTGGTGTCGGCCGTCGACCAGAAACCCAAGTCGAGCCGCCAGTTGCGCCGGCTAGGCAATGTCGGACGTGATCCAAGGGTGACAATTCTCGCCCATCACTACGAGGACGATTGGAGGCGGCTGTGGTGGGTGCGAGCCGCCGGAGCAGCGTCGATTACCGAGATCGAGCCCCGAGGCGCCGGAGACGCCCTACGCGACCGGTACCCGCAATACGCCGGCCAGTCGCTGGGCCCCTGGCTGTTGATGAAAGTGGACTCAATCGCCAGCTGGACAGCATGGACCTGACGGCACCTTCCGTCTTCCGTCTTCCGACTTCCGTCTCTATTCCGCTGCGTCAGTGATCGCCTCTGACATCGATGGATGCACCATCAAAGTGTCGACAAGTTGTGACACCGTCACCCGGGCGTTGACGGCGAGGGCGATGGTCCCGATCAACTCCGATGCTCGATGGCCGACAATCGTCCCGCCCAGCACCACACCGGTGGCCGGATCGGAGATGACCTTGACGAAACCGCGGGTGAACCCCTGGAGGACGGCCCGA
>DATFFO010000020.1:0-17343 GCA_035250025.1 Acidimicrobiia bacterium | reverse complement strand
CCCAGCTGACGATGCGAAATTACGAGGGGATACTGACGTGAGCGCAAACGATGCTGCAACAACTTCGAGTCGCAGCTGACAATCCGAAATTACGAGGGAATCTTGACATGAGCGACGGCGTCGCTCCTGTCGTCGTAGGTCTTAGGTTCTATGTTGAAGGTACTTATCACCTAGAACCCATGACCTATAACGGCTTCAGGCGGACGGAGTCCGCATGAAGCTCTTGTTCGTCGGCCCTCCTGGCGCCGGTAAGGGCACCCAGGCCGGGCGAGTAGCCGAACGCCTGGGCATCCCCCACGTCTCGACAGGCGAGATGTTCCGCCACCACGTCGACGGGGGCACCGACCTGGGGCGGCAGGTGAAGGCGATCATGGAGGCAGGCGACTACGTCCCCGACTCGATCACGGTGGCAATGCTCGAGGAGCGGATCGCCCAGGATGATGCCCGCGACGGGTTCATCCTCGACGGCTTCCCCCGCACGCTGCCTCAGGTCTCGGCACTCGACGCCCTCATCGGCGAGGCCGGATTGGACCGGGTGGTGTTGTTCGAGGTGGACGAGGATGTGCTCGCCGAGAGGATGCTCGCCCGGGGCCGCGACGACGACACCGAAGAGACGATCCGCAACCGCTTCAAGGTCTACCAGGAGCAGACCGAACCGCTGGTCTCCCTCTATCGCCAGCGCGACGTGGTCGTGGAAGTCGACGGCATGGGCGAAATGGACGAGGTCACCGAGCGGGTCCTGACGGCCGTCCGAGGCTGACCAGGCTGCTCACCGAACCCAGGGTTCGCCAACACGGTTTCCGTGTCAGGCAGCCCACAGAACGGCACGGCGGCGGCCAGCCGGCCTCCAGTTCTCGACCGTCGCAGTGCCGATCGTGTTCTGCGACAACCGCAAGTTCGCCGAGAGTGGACCTACCGCTTCCTGGGCGCCGCCCTCGCCGAGCTGGGTCAGTAGCTCCGCCGGCAGGGGCCGTTCTCCCTTCGCCGCGCTGAGTGGCACAACGGCGGCTCGGTTAGAATGGGCGGGTTCCCCATGATCACGATCAAATCACGACGCGAGTTCGAGAAGATGGCGGTGGCAGGCGCCTGCGTCGCCGCCATCCACCGCGCCGTGGGGGAGGCCGCCCAGCCCGGGGTGTCGCTGCTCGAGTTGGAGGACATCTCCCAGCGCATCCTCGCCGAGCGGGGCTGCACGTCGTCGTTCCTCAATTACCACGGCACCTATCCCGCCACCTTGTGCCTGTCGCCCAACGACGTCATCGTTCACGGCATCCCCAACGACTACCGCCTCCGCGAGGGCGACATCCTCTCCGTCGACGCCGGGGCGATCTATCGGGGATTCCATGGCGATGCCGCCTTCACGATTGCCATCGGTGAAGTGAGCCCGGAAGCCCGGGCTCTCATCGACGCCACCGAAGAGGGCCTGTGGGCCGGGATCCGGGCGATCACCGACGGCGCCCGCCTCGGCGACATCGCCGCCGCCGTCGAGGCCGTTGGTCGCCGGCATGGTTACGGCATTGTCGAGGAGTATCTCGGTCATGGCATCGGCCGCCAGATGCACGAGGAGCCCCAGGTGCCCAACCTGGGCGAGGCAGGCACGGGCATGAAGCTGCGCACCGGTATGGCACTGTGCGTAGAACCGATGTTCAACCTCGGGGCCCGCCATACCACGGTCGACCCGGACGGGTGGACGGTGCGTACCGCCGATGGCTCGCTGTCCTGTCATTGGGAACACACCGTTGCTCTCACCAAGGACGGGCCGATGGTCTTCACGGCTGGTGATGAGCCGGTACCCGTGGAAGCCCTGGCGGCCACGGTCACGGGTTGACCACCCCGGCGGCGATTTGAATTAACCCTCTCCCACCGGGTACTATGGTCGTCCGGCGTTCGGCTCGGCGCGTCCATTCGGACCCCAAGCCCCGCCTCGTCCCGAGTGACCCTACCTCGTGCGGCCTTTGTCGCCGACGTCGGCACTCGGAATAGAACTGAAAGCAGTCGAAGTGCCGGTGCTCGCCATCGGCCGACGGAAACGTCTGGAGAGACCAATGAAGGTGCGTCCTTCGACAAAAAGAATGTGCGAAAAATGTCGCATCATCAGACGCCGAGGGCGCGTCTGGGTGATCTGCACCAATCCACGTCATAAGCAGAGGCAGGGCTGATGGCGCGTATCGCCGGCGTCGACCTCCCCCGTGACAAGCGGTTGGAGATAGGCCTCACCTACATCTACGGCATCGGCCACAGCCGGGCATCCTTGATCTGCGAGGGCACGGGGATCGACCCGGGCACGCGCGTGCGCGAGCTCACGGACGACGAGGTGACCCGGATCCGCCGCTTCATCGACCAGCAGTTCGAGGTCGAGGGCGATCTGCGCCGGGACGTACAGCAGAGCATCAAGCGCAAGATCGAGATCGGCACATACCAGGGCATCCGCCACCGCCGCGGACTGCCCGTGCGCGGCCAGCGCACCCACACCAATGCCCGCACCCGCAAGGGACCGCGCAAGGCGATCGCAGGCAAGAAGAAGGTCACGAAGTAATGGCGAAACAGCAGAAGCCGGCGCAGAAGCGGGTTCGCCGCCGCGAGCGCAAGAACATCGCCCACGGCCAGGCCCACATCAAGGCGAGTTTCAACAACACGATCATCTCGATCACCGACCAGACCGGCGCCGTCGTCGCCTGGACTTCAGGCGGTTCGGTCGGGTACAAGGGCTCGCGCAAGTCGACCCCCTACGCCGCCCAGGTGGCGGCCGAAGAGGCAGCCCGGCGAGCGGGCGAGCACGGGATTCGCAAGCTCGACGTCATCGTCTCCGGGACCGGCTCCGGGCGGGACACGGCGGTGCGCACCCTGCAGAACATGGGCATGGAGGTGAGCGGCGTCCGCGACGTCACCCCCATCCCTCACAACGGTGTCCGTCTCAAGAAGCGTCGGAGGGGCTGACCATGGCTCGCTACACCGGCCCCAAGCACAAGGCATGCCGCCGAGCGCGCACCCCATTGTGCCAGTCCAAGAAGTGCCCCGTCGACCGTCGTCCCTATCCACCAGGCGAGCACGGCCGCGGCCGAATCCGGGAGTCCGACTACCAGATCCAGTTGCGCGAGAAGCAGAAGCTGCGCGTCATGTACGGAGTCCTCGAACGGCAGTTCCGCAACTACTACGAGGAAGCTGCCCGCCGTCCCGGCGTCACCGGCGATGCCCTGCTCCAGATCCTCGAATGTCGCCTCGACAATGTCGTGTGGCGCTCCGGTCTGGCCGCCACCCGGCCGCAGGCCCGCCAGCTCGTGAACCACGGGCACTTCCAGGTCAACGGCAAGAAGGTCGACATCCCCTCGTACCAGGTGCGCCAGGGCGATGTCGTGACCGTGAAGGAGTCGTCAAGCGATCTGATCCTGATCCAGCACGCCGTCGACACCCTCGACCGGGTCACCCCGGAGTGGATCGACGTCGACCTGGGCGAACGGCGGATCAGTGTGCGTGACCTCCCCAGCCGGGAGCAGATCGACACCGCCATCCAGGAGCAGTTGATCGTCGAGCTCTACTCGAAGTGAGGAATTGATAGTGCTGATCGTCCAAAGACCCCAGATCGAAGAAGAGCAGGTCGCAGAGAACCGTTCCCGCTTCATCGTCGAGCCGTTGGAGCCGGGATTCGGCTACACCCTCGGCAACACCATGCGGCGCACGCTGCTGTCCCGCATCCCCGGGGCAGCCGTCACGTCGATCCAGATCGAGGGCGTCGACCACGAGTTCTCCACGGTTGATGGCGTCGTCGAGGACGTCGTCGACCTGATCCTCAACGTCAAGCAGATCGTGGTCCGCCTCGAGGACTCCGAGCCCAAGACGCTGTACCTGTCGGCCAAGGGAGCCGGCGAGGTCACGGCAGGGGACCTCAAGCTCCCCGCCGGCATCGAGGTCGTGAACCCCGAACTGCATCTCGCCACCATGTCCGCCAGCGGCCGCCTGGAGATCGAGCTGAGCGTCGCCCAGGGCGTCGGGTACCGCGGGGCCGATTCGAACAAGGAATCGGGCCAGCCCATCGGCGTGATACCCGTCGACTCGATCTTCTCGCCGGTGCGCAAGGTCGCCTACCGCGTCGAGAGCACCCAGGTCGGCCAGATGACAAACTTCGACAAGCTGATCCTGGACGTCGAGACCAACGGCGCCGTTGAGCCCGGCGAGGCCGTGTCCTCGGCCGGAAAGACGCTGCGTGAGTTGATGGGACTCTTCGCCGACATGGCCGAAGGCATCGGCCTCGAGCTCGGCGATGTCGAGCCCGAGGGCTCGGGTTCCCCGGATCTCGACCTGCCCATCGAGGCGCTCGACCTGTCCGAGCGGCCCCGCAACTGCCTGCGCCGCGCCCAGGTCAAGACCGTGGGCGAACTCGTCGCCCGCACGTCGGACGACCTCTTGAACATCACCAACTTCGGCCAGAAGAGCCTGGAAGAGGTCGTCGCCAAGCTCGACGAGCTCGGCCTGTCCCTGGCCGACGCCGGTCATGGTGGGAGCAACGACTGATGCCGCGCCCCAAGAAGGGGCCCCGATTCGGCGGGTCCCCTGCTCACTCCCGCCACATCCTGGCCAACCTGACGTCGTCGCTGATCAACCAGGGCCGGGTGGAGACCACCCTGGCCCGGGCCAAGGCGGTGCGCCCGCTGGCCGAGAAGATGATCACCAAGGCGCAAGAGGACGGCTCCGCCAATCGGCGTAGCGTTCGCCGCACCATCACCGACCGTGACACGCTGAGCAAGCTGTTCACCGAGGTAGCCCCCCGCTACACCGAGCGGCCCGGCGGCTACACCCGCATCACCAAGCTCGGCCCCCGCCGGGGCGACGGCACCGAGATGGCGGTCATCGAGCTGGTCTAGTAGTCGGTAGGCAGTGTGCTTGCGGCTACAGGCGGGATTCAATCCAGGCGTGGGCTTCTCGTAGTCTTTGGGCACCGTCGTCTTCAGCGCGGGCCATCGGCTCGCCGATGCGGACCTTCACCCGGGCTCCGGGTCGGAACGGCCACATCCTGTTGAGCTGCCACGACCCGCTGATCGCCACCGGCACGACCGCCAGGTCGGGGGCGCCCGCCAGCAGTGCCCGGGCGCCGGCCCGCTTGAACTGACCCAGTGAGCCGTCCCGGGAGCGGGTTCCCTCGGGGAAGATCACCGCCGACCGGCGCCGGCCCTGGACCCGCTCACCGAGCCGCTTGATCTCGTCGATGGCCGAGGCGGCGTCGCCCCGGTCGATGAGGGCGTGGCCGCCCTGCTTGAGGTTGAGCGATACCGAAGGGATCCACCGTCCCAACTCGGCCTTGGCCACGTACTTGGGCAGGTTCGAGAACATCACCCCGCCGATGAGGGCGATGTCAAACAGCGACTGGTGATTGGAGATAACGATGTAGCCGGTGTGGGGCCTCACGAGGGCGGACCGCTCGACCTCCAACCGGGTGCCGAAGAGCCGGAACACCCACACCAGGGTCCACTGCAGGGCCCCCATCACCCACTCGAATCCGGAGAGGGAAAAAGGGCGCACGATCCGCCCGACGATGTCGTAGAAGCCGAGCACCAACCCGAACACGACCAAGAACGGGATGGTCACGACCCAACTCCACAGCGTCTTCACGGGCGGCGAGTGTATCTACGCTGCCCAGCAACTATGAGCCCCGAACCGACGCCCTACCTGGTGTTTTCGCGCCCCGAGTGGTCGGGACTGCGGGCGTCGACACCGATGACCCTCACCGCCGCCGACGTCGAGGCCATCCGGGGCATCAACGTCGAACTCTCCATCGACGAGGTGGAAAGGATCTACCTGCCGCTCTCCCGGCTCCTCAACCTGTACGTCAAGGCCAGCCAGTCGCTGTTCTCCGTGACGGACACCTTCCTGGGCAAGCCCACGGCGCCCGTGCCGTACGTCATCGGCATCGCCGGCTCTGTGGCCGTGGGCAAATCAACCGCCGCCCGTGTCCTGCAGGCACTCCTCGCCCGCTGGCCCGACCACCCCCGGGTCGACCTTGTCACCACCGACGGCTTCTTGCTGTCGAACGCCGCCCTCGAGCAGCGCGGCATCATGGACCGCAAGGGATGGCCCGAGAGCTATGACCGGCGCCGCCTGCTGGAGTTCGTGGCCGACCTCAAGTCCGGTCGCGAAAAGGTGGCCGCCCCGGTGTACTCCCACATCGCCTACGACATCCTCCCGGGGGAGGAGCGGATCGTCGAGCGACCCGACATCGTCATCCTCGAGGGCCTCAACGTGCTTCAGGGTGGGGGCAACGGCACATACATCTCGGACTACTTCGACTTCTCCATCTACGTGGAGGCCGACCCCCTCGACGTGGCCACCTGGTACGTCGACCGCTTTCTCACCTTCCGCGACACGGCGTTCCGGGACCCTGCCAACTATTTCCACAGGTACGCCACGCTGAGTGACGTCGAGGCCCGGGCCGAAGCTCAGCGGATCTGGGACGAGATCAACCGCCCGAACCTCGAACGCAACATCGCCCCGACGCGGGAAAGGGCGACGCTCATCCTCGACAAGGCCGCCGACCACACGGTGGAGCGGGTCCATCTGCGCCGGCGTTGACCGCGTGGTTGGCGCCAGGCGTGGCTACGCTCCGCCGACGATGAGAACGCTTCAGCGAGCTCTCCGCGCCGCCATCTTCGATCGCAAGGTCCACCGCGATCTCTTCTTCGATGCCGACGCCACCGCCGACGCCGTCCTTCTGGTGGCCGCCATCAGCGCCATCACCTACCTGGGAGTCATAGCCCGGGTTGGCCTCGAGGCATTCTCGGTCACCGGCCTGTTCGAGGTGATCATCGGGGGTCTGGTGGCGTGGCTCATCCTGGCCGCCGGCACCTGGCTGGCCGCCACCAAGCTGCTTCAGGGCTCAGGTCAGCTCCAGACGATGATGCGGCTCCACGGCCACTGCGAACTGCCCCTCGTGCTGGCCGCCTTCGGTCCTTGGGGGGCCACCGTTGGGCTGGTGTGGTCGGCGGCCGCCAAGGTACCGGCGACGGCGGAAGGCGCATCGCTCGACATTGTCAAGTCGGCGGCGGCGGTGCTGGTGGGGTATGCCCTCGTGGTGCTGATCCGGTTGATCTTCCAGCTCCCGTTCCTGGCGCTCAGCTCCATCTTCTGACATGGCCGTCGTCCGTCTCGACCTCGCCTACGACGGGTCGGGGTTCCACGGCTTTGCCCGTCAACCCGACACCAGGACCGTCCAGGGTGAGGTCGAGGACGCACTCGAGAGGCTCCTGGGCGACCGTCCCGACACGACCTGCGCCGGGAGAACGGACACGGGGGTCCATGCCCGCCACCAGGTCGTCTCGTTCGAGATGGCCACGATGCCGGATCCGGACCGTCTCCGGCGCCAACTCGACGGGATCCTCGGACCGGAGATCGCCGTGTGGGAGGTAGCGGAGGCTCCTGACGGGTTCAACGCCCGGTTCTCCCCGGCGTGGAGGGCGTACCGCTACCACGTCGACCCGCGGGCGGCGGCCGATCCCCTCACGCGGGGTTGGGTCTGGCACATCGGGCGCCACCTGAACGTGGGGGCGATGAGCCAGGCGGCAGAAAGCCTCGTCGGAGTCCATGACTTCGCCAGCTTCTGCCGATCTCGTCCGGGCGCCACCTCTGTGCGCGAAGTGCTGGGTGCGGGATGGTCGCCAGACGGACCGCGCCTGGTGTTCGAGGTCCGGGCCCGGGCGTTTTGTCACCAGATGGTCAGGTCACTCGTCGGGTTCACCATCGACGTCGGTCTGGGCCGAGCCCAGCCAGACAGCGTGGAGGAGGTGATCGCCGCCCGAGATCGTCAGACGGTGGGCACCGTCGCCCCGCCCCATGGTCTGGTGCTGTGGGAGGTCGGCTTCGACTGACCCCGCCGCTCAGGCGGCGCGCGTCGTGGCTCCGTGCCAGGTCTGGATGCCCGATTCGAGAATCACAGTCGCCCCGCATGCGCAGCCCACGTAGGCCACGGGGCCGCGCGACGTGTTGACCATCTCGCGAACGGAGCTGAGGCTGGCGAGGACGTCACGGTCGGTCTTGGTGCAGTGCAGGCGGAACATTGAGGCTCCTTGGCTGGTCGGCCCTGCCATCATCGCTCACACAACCGTTCACGTCCATCGCATTGTTGTGCACAATTGGTGTAGGCTGGCTGAATGATTGATCCGCATCGTCTCCGCCTCCTGCGTGATGTCGCCGTCCACGGAACCGTCACCGCCGTCGCCGACCATGCCGGTTACACCGTGTCGGCTGTGTCCCAGGCCCTGTCGGCCCTCCAGCGTGACATCGGCACGGCTCTGCTCGAGAAGCGAGGCCGCAATGTCGTCCTGACCCGGGCGGGCGAGGCGCTCGTCGATTCGTCCTCCGCCGTGTTCGAGGCGTTGGAGGCGGCCGAGATGGCAGTGGCCCAGGCGGTCGGTTCGATGCAGGGGCGAGTCAGGCTCGGATCGATGGCGTCGATGTTCGTCGCCCTCGTCCCCCAGGTCGTGCTGGGTCTGAGAGCCGACCACCCCGACGTCGATCTCGAGGTGGTGGAGTTGAACGAGGACCTGCGTCTGGAATTGCGCCGGGGGAATCTCGACCTGGCCATCGACCAGGAATACAGCATTCTTCCGCCCCGCGAGTCCGAGGACGGGATCGAACGGTTCCCTCTTCTTGAGGAGCCGGTGTTCCTGGTGGTGGCGGAGTCGGTCGACGTCGACTCGGTCGAGCAATTGGCCCTGGAGCAGTGGGCGTTCGCCCCGTTCGGGGAGTGCAGCCGGGCAACCAAGGCCATCTGTGCCGGGCTGGGCATCGAGCCGCAGCCCCGTTTCCATTCCGACAACCACGGCGTTCTGCTCCCCTTGGCCAAGATCGGGGCGGCCGTTGTCATCCTTCCCGCCGCCTGCTGCCTTCCCAAGCCGGAAGGCGTCCGGCTGCTCGAACTGGAGGGGGTCAAGCGGCGGGTCGACCTCTACGCCCGCTCCAGCTCGGCGGAGATGCCCGTCGTCACAGAGATCGCCTCCCGTCTCCGCCACGCCGCCGACGATCTCGCCCCGCGCTTGGGTTCTCTGGCCGACGGCAAGCTGAGCCTGCGCGGCGCCGGTCAGTAAGAGGTCCGGATCGGCGAGCCCAACTCGACGGTGCGGCTCACCGTGCACAGGCGGTCGTGGGATCGGGCGATGGCGTCCGGCAGGACTGCGCGGGCAGCGTCGCCGTCGGGACCGGCGGGGAACTCTACGGCGAACTCGACCTCCAGGTTCTCCATGCGGTTCCCCAGTTCGGGATGACGCACCTTGTCGCCGCTCACGTTGACGACAAACGAGGCTGGCAAGCACCTCCGGGTCGCGAGTTGGTCGACATCGGCCGCGGTGCAACAGCCGATGGCGGCCAGGAGAAGCTCCACCGCGGTGAAGTCGCTGCCTTCACCGCTCCCTACCTCGATGGTCCCGCCCCTGATGTTGTGGACGGTGTACCGGCCCCGTTCGACCCGGTCGATGGTGATCGATCGCCGTGCCTGGTCTGTCAATGGAGCTCCCTTCGTCATCGCCCATTCTGACGGCGTATCGTCGTTGTCCATGCAGATCTCGGGCGTGGACACCGTCTTCCTCAAGGTCACCGACCTCGATCGGGCGCTCGACTGGTACCGGCGGGTGCTGGGAGTCGCCGCCGGGCCCCGGTTCGGCGACTGGCAGGTGCTGGATGTTGGAGGCGATGTCACCTTTGCCCTCCACCGCTTCGATTCGGCCCCGGGTGGGATCAATGGCGTGGTTGCCCTGAGGGTCGACGACCTCGACGCCGCCATCGACCTGGCTGTGGCCCGCGGTGCCCAGCCCGTCGATCCCGACGTCACCGACACAGGGGCGAAGCGCTTTACGACGTTCGCCGATCCCGACGGCAACCACATCCAGCTCATCGCCCCGATCTGAGGTGGATCTGGCTGAGGGGTGAGCGGAGGGCGATTGGCAGATTGGAGCCGGTTCCCGTAGCATTAGGCGGCTCCCCGATGGGGAGCTCGTTTCCCCGACGAACCCCCTCAGCCGACGAGGGCCTCTTTCAACATGACCGTAAACAAGACATTCTCGCCCAAACCCGATGACATCACCCGCGCTTGGTGGGTAGTCGACGCCACTGACCTCCCCCTGGGCCGCCTGGCCTCGGAGGTCGCCCAGGTGTTGCGCGGCAAGCACAAGCCGATCTACGCCCCCCACGTCGACACCGGCGACCACGTCATCGTGGTCAACGCCTCCGCCGTCGCCGTCACATCGGAGAAGGCACAACAAAAGATCTACTACCGCCACTCCGGCTATCCGGGCGGCATCAAGGCCGAGACCTTCTCGGCCCTGCTCGACCGTCGTCCCGAGGCCGTCATCGAGCGGGCCGTGAGAGGGATGCTCCCCAAGAACAAGCTCGGCCGCCAGATGGCCCGCAAGCTCAAGGTCTATGCCGGTGCCGAGCACCCCCACGAGGCTCAGATGCCCCGCCCCCTCACCCTCAACGTGCGAAAGGTCGAATCCTGATGCCGAAGCCGCTCGTCCAAGCCACCGGACGCCGCAAGGAGTCCACCGCCCGCGTCCGCCTACGCGACGGGGGCGGCCAGATGACCCTCAACGGCAAGGCCCTCGAGGTCTACTTCCCGACCATGGCGCAGCGGATGCGGGTCATGGAGCCGCTTCAACTCACGAACACGCAGGGCCGCTACGACATCGACGCCAAGCTCGAGGGGGGCGGCGTCACCGGCCAGGTAGACGCCCTTCGCCTCGGCATCGCCCGAGCGCTGGTCGAGCTGGATCCCGAGTTGCGCCCGACGCTGAAGAAGTCGGGCCTGCTCACCCGCGACGCCCGCCGCGTCGAGCGCAAGAAGTACGGTCTGCGCAAGGCCCGCCGGGCCCCGCAGTACACCAAGCGCTAGGTCGTCGGGCTTGGCCGATCTACGCGGCCTCCTCGAGGCTGGCCGCCACATCTTCGGCACCGACGGTGTGCGCGGCGAGGCCGGCACAGAGCTCACCGCCGACCTGGTGATGGACATCGGGAGGGCGGCGGGAGCCCTGCTCGACAACGGGCCGGTCGTAATCGGTCGCGACACCCGGCGTTCCGGCACCATGCTGTCGGCGGCCCTCTCGGCCGGGTTCCAGTCCGTGGGGGTCGACACCGTCGATGTCGGGGTCCTGCCATCGGGTGGCATCAGCCTTCTCACGCAGCGATCGGGCGCCACGATGGGCGCCGTAGTCTCCGCCTCCCACAACCCCGCCCCCGACAACGGCGTCAAGCTCCTCAACGAAGGCGGCACCAAGCTGGCGGACGACCGGGAACGGCTGATCGAGGCCAGGCTCCGTTCCGCCGGGCGGATCTCCGCCATGAACGGCGCCATCGGCATCGGCCTGGTTGATGCCGACGCCATTCACGAGTACGTCGGCCACCTGGCAGAGGTTGCCACCTACAGCCTCTCCGGTCTCGAGCTCACGCTGGACTGCGCCAACGGGGCCGCCTTCAAGGCCGCTCCCGAGCTCTTCCGTCGTCTGCGGGCAGACGTCGAGGTGCTGTCGGCCGAGCCCAACGGCATGAACATCAATGACGGTTGCGGCGCCACTCACCCCGAGTTTCTCGCCGCTCGAACCCGCGGGCGGATCGGACTGGCATTCGACGGCGATGCCGACCGGCTGATCGTGGTCGACGAGGACGGGCGCCCCGCCAACGGCGACGTAATCATGGCCATCATCGCCCGGCATTGGAAGGCCCACGGGGCCCTGCGCAACAACCTGGTTGTGACCACCGTCATGGCCAATCTCGGTTTCCGGAAGTCGATGGCCGAGGCGGACATCGAACTGGTTGAGACCAAGGTCGGTGACCGGTACGTGATGGAGGCGCTGGTCGCCCGCAAAGGCATCCTGGGGGGTGAACAGTCGGGCCACGTCATCTTCCTCGACAAGGGTCGCACCGGAGACGGACTTCTCACCGCCGTCCGCCTCCTCGACGTGAT
The DNA here is from genome assembly GCA_035250025.1 of Acidimicrobiia bacterium. Lineage (GTDB taxonomy): Bacteria > Actinomycetota > Acidimicrobiia > Spongiisociales > ZC4RG35 > DATFFO01. The sequence goes on along the minus strand of DATFFO010000020.1, from coordinate 5,405 downwards.
GGCCGGTTCGGGCAAGGAGCTCCGCCAGTTGCGGGCCGAGGCGATCACCGAGTATCCCCAGGTCCTCGAGAATGTGCGGGTCCGTCGCAGCGCCGACCTGGAGTCGGCAGCCGAGGTCTGGGAGGCCGTCTCGGAGGTGGAGGACGAGTTGGGAGAGGACGGACGGGTCCTGGTGCGCACATCGGGAACCGAGCCCTTGGTGCGGGTCATGGTGGAAGCTTCCACCATGGAATTCGCCCAGCGGTATGCTGATCGCCTGGCGGCGGTCGTCGCCGGCAACCTGGCCGAGGAGGTACCCGCCCGACACTGACACCGACCACGACACAACACACACAGCGCCCGATCTGGGTTCTCCCAGATGACGAGGAGGAAGGTCATCGAAATTTTCGGCGGATGCCTTCCCGGCCGATCCACGGTCGTGACGGGTGGGAACAAAGCCCGGAGGCGACTCCGGGGACAGAGACCCATCCGACGTGGAGCCGGAGCACCGGCGTCGTGGTCCTTCGCACCAAATTCGACGCGGCCCTCAGCCGCGCCTACCGAAGGAGATCCACATGTGTGGCATCGTTGGATACGTCGGGGACCGCCAGGTCACTGACGTCCTATTGCCGGGCCTCGCCCGGCTCGAGTATCGGGGCTACGACTCGGCCGGTATCGCCGTCCACGATGGCGACGCCATCACCGTCGTCAAACGGGCCGGGCGGATCGGCGAGCTCCAAAAGGCGGTGGCCGCCACCCCCCTGTCGTCGGGTCACGGCGGTGTCGGTCACACCCGCTGGGCCACCCACGGGGCGCCCAACACGAACAACGCCCATCCCCATCTCGACTGCTCCCAATCGGTGATCGTCGTCCACAACGGGATCATCGAGAATTGGTCGGCCCTCAAGAGCGAGCTACTCGCCGCCGGCCACACCTTCTCCACCGACACCGACACCGAGGTGGTCGCTCACATGATCGAGGAGATGGAAGACCTCGACCTGGCCGAGGCGGTGCGCCGGGTCATGCGCCGGGCAGAAGGGGCGTTGGCGCTGGTGGTCATGCGCACCTCGGATCCCGACCTCATCGTCGGCGCCCGCCGCCAGAGCCCGCTGGTGCTGGGCAAGGGCGACGGAGAGAACTTCGTCGCCTCCGACATCCCCGCCTTCCTCGAGCACACCCGTGACATGATCGTCCTCGACGACGACCGGGTGGTCGAGGTGACGGCCGATCGGATAGTCGTCACAGACCTCTTCGGCAAGGTCGTCACACCAGACGAGCGGCGGGTCGAGTGGGACCTGGAGGCGGCCGAGAAAGGTGGATATGCCAGCTTCATGCTCAAGGAGATCCACGAGCAACCGACGGCCATTGCCGACACGCTTCGGGGTCGGGTCGACGCCTACGGCCGGGTGATCCTGGGCGAGCTCGAACTCGACGACCGCCACCTGCAAGCGATCGACAAGGTGTTCGTCATCGCATGCGGGACCTCATATCACGCCGCCATGATGGCCAAGTACGCCATCGAGCGCTGGACCCGCCTCCCGGTGGAGATCGACATCGCCTCGGAGTTCCGTTACCGGGATCCGGTCCTCGACAGTCGATCACTCGTGGTCGGCATCAGCCAGTCGGGCGAGACGATCGACACCCTGGCGGCGATTCGATATGCCAGGGCTCAGGGCTCGACGGTCATCGGCGTGTCGAATGTGGTCGACTCCGTGCTCGCCCGGGAGGCGGACGCGGTTCTCTATACCCGCGCCGGACCCGAGATAGGGGTGGCAGCCACCAAGACCTTCACCACCCAGCTGGTGGCGATGCAGCTGCTCGGCCTCTATCTCGCCCAGGTGCGCGGGACGATGGACCCTGGCGCCGTCGAGTATCTCGTGACCGAGATGAGGCGCCTCCCGATGGCGGTGGAGAGCGTCCTCGGCGCGGACGACCAGGTGGCGAAGATCGCCAGCGAGCTCGGAGACACCCGGGACTTCTTCTTCCTGGGTCGTTCCGGCGATTTCCCCGTGGCCATGGAGGGTGCCCTCAAGCTGAAGGAGATCGCCTATGTCCGGGCGGAGGGGTATGCCGCCGGGGAGATGAAACACGGGCCCATTGCCCTCATCGAAGAGGGCGTGGTGGTCGTGGGCTCAGCCACGGACGAGCATGTCAAGACCAAGACCCTCTCCAACATGGAGGAGATGCGGGCGCGGGGGGCGACGATCGTCCTTGTTGCAGAGGAGGGCGACGGGGTGACGGCGGGTCTCGCCGACCACCTCATCGAGGTGCCACGGGGCCCTGACCTGATCTGCACCGTCACCGCCGTGGTTCCCCTGCAGTTGCTGGCGTATCACATCGCCACTGCCAAGGGCCTCGACGTCGACAAGCCCAGAAACCTCGCCAAGACGGTCACAGTGGAGTGACTAAGGGAGTGAGCGGATAGGGACGGTGCCTGGCTTGGAGCACGGGCCGACCCGTCCGCTCGGCTCTGCTCGCCGGACAAATATCCGCTCATTCCCTTGAAGTGCCCTATCCGGTCAGGGGGACAGGGGCACGCCGAAGAGGTTCTCGGCGTCACCGGCGTAGGCCGTGATGCCGCCTTGCTCCATGATTGTGCGCGTCCACGGCCTGACGGTGGCGCGCAGGCGGTCGGCAGTGTCGGCGCCGATGGCTCGCCAGGGTTCGGCGGCCAACCGGTCGGTCACGACCTCGATCTCTTCGCGGCCGGCCTGGCCGGTATCGGTGAGCGCGCCGGCCTCATCTAGCCATCCCCGCTGTCGCAGACGGTCCTCGGCCGCTGCCCAGTCTTCTTCGGACCAGCCGCGGCTGCGCCGGTAGAAGTCGCCCGTGAACGCCTGCCCGGTGGCGGCGTAGGAAGCCAGCGCCTCCACCGGACCGACATCGGCTGAGACGAGAGCGGCGATATGGCCGTCACCCCGGAATTCGCGCAGCAGGCCCAAAGCGTGCCACAGCCGCTCGTGGGGCGGTTCGGGAACGGGCAGGGCGGCATGGGCGGCGAAGAGGGAGCGGCCCTGGGGCGGACAGGCGAGGGCGGCGGCCATGGCGGCGTCGGCAGCCCACGTCATCTCCGCCGCGTCGACCTGGTCGGCGAGCAAACGGCGCAGGGAGGCGTCGACGGCGCGGAGACGGGAGGCGATCACCTCTCCAGGTGAGGCGATCTCCCAGGCCGCCGGAATGAACCGTTCCACGAGCGCCGGGTTGAAGTTGTAGAAGCTGGCGCTGACCACGGCCGCCTCCACCGCTCCCATCGCCGCCGAGCGAGAGGCGAAGTAGCCCATGCCGCGGTGGGGGAAGCCCAGGTTCTCCCATTCGGCGAACGCCTCAGGAGCGAAGTAGATCATGGCGTGAACGGGCTCGAGTGTTGCCCACATCTTGCGGGCGAGGATCGGTTCCACGCCGTCAGCGTACCGAGCGAATTCGTCCGGGTGCCGCTCCTAGGCTGGGCCTATGCGGATCATCGGACTGGGCGTCGACCTGGCAGACATCGACCGGGTGGAGGCCGTGGTCGGCAAGTACCCCCGTTTCATCCAACGCTGTTTCACGCCCCACGAGCAGGAGTACGCCCTTCGCTTCGCCAATCCCGCCCGCCGCCTGGCGGCGCGGTTCGCCGGCAAGGAGGCGGTGATGAAGTCGATGGGAACAGGGTGGCGGCGTATTCGCTGGACCGACATCGAGATCACGGGAGGCGGCGCCCCCCGTGTGAACATGACCGGCAACGCCGCCGTGCGCGCTCAGATGCTCGGGGTCACAGATGTGCTCGTGACGATCACCCACACCGACACGTCGGCGCTCGTCATGGCCGTCGCAGTTGGGGAGCACGATGGGTGACCAGGGGTGATACCCGTCGTCACCACGGCCGAGTCGGCGGCGATGGATGAGCGCGCCCCGGATCCTGTCGACGTGCTCATGGAGCGGGCCGGGCTGGCGGTGGCGCTCGCCGCCGTCGATCTCGGGGCCGGCTACGGGACACGCGTCACCGTCCTGTGCGGGCCCGGCAACAACGGCGGCGACGGCTATGTCGCCGCCCGTTATCTCCGCCAGCGGGGAGTCGCCGTGCGAGTGATGGCCATGGCGGAACCGCGCTCAGAGGTGGCAGCAGCTGCGGCCCGCGCTGCCAGACGGGCCGGTGTGTCCGTGGCACCGCTCGGCACGCCCGGAAGCGAGGAGTTGCTCATCGATGCCGTCTTCGGAGGCGGGTTCAGACGCGGTATCCCGCCGGAGTTGCTGCCCTGGATGGAGTCGCCTGTCCCCGTTGTGGCTGTCGATGTCCCGTCGGGACTGGATCCCGACACGGGAAAGATCGAAGAACACGCCTTCCGGGCCGACGCCACCGTCACCTTCGGGGCTCTCAAGCCGGGTCACCTGCTCGGCGACGGTCCCGACTTCTGCGGATCAGTCACCGTCGCCGATATCGGATTGGGCGACGGGGACCCGGTGCTGAAGGTCGTCGAGGATGTGGATGCCGTCCTCCCTGACCGCAACCGCGGCGCCCACAAGTGGTCGGCGGGGTCGGTCCTCGTCGTCGGGGGGAGTCGCGGCATGGTGGGTGCGGCCGTGATGGCGGGGCGGGCAGCGCTCGTTTTCGGCGCCGGGGCCGTGGCAGTGGCATCGGAACAGCCAGACCAGGTGGCGACCCTGGCTCCCGAACTGCTCGCCTACTCCCTGGATGCCCTCGACGAGCTCATGGACCGGTACGACGTGGTAGTCGTCGGTCCCGGCCTCGGCGAGCTCCCCGGAGTCGTGGAGCGGGCTGTCTCGGGGGCCCGTTCCGCCGTCGTCGACGCCGACGGCCTCCGGGACCGTCAGCTGCTGGCGCCCTCCAACGCCGAGCTGATCATCACCCCACACGCCGGCGAGTTCGCCCGTCTCACCGACGACGTCCCGGGGCCGGAGGCGGCGCGGAAGCTGGCGAACGACCTGGGTGCGGTCGTCCTTCTCAAGGGTTGGCCGACCTTCGTGACCAACGGGGAAGTCCCCTGGGCCGTTGTCAGCGGTGGCCCGGAACTGGCCACGATCGGCACCGGGGACGTCCTGGCGGGGATGATTGCAGCCCTGTGGAGCCGGGGGCTCGAACCTGTCGAGGCGGCCTACTCGGCGGCCCACTGGCACGGGGTGGCGGCGGCCGACCTGGGCGAGGTCTCCACCGTGACGGCAGACCGCCTGGCAACCCACATCGGCCGCTGGAGCGGAGTGTAGCCGCACCGCGCCACCTTGTCCCCACGAAGTGGTTTGTCCCCCACGAAGTGGGGGAAGGGGCCCCCACGCAGTGGGGTAGGGGGATCGGCGAAGCCGAGGGCGAACCCGTGGTGACCTTTCCTACACTTGAGCGATGCGACCTACACGCGCCGAGGTTGACCTCGGGGCCATCCGTCACAACATCGGCCAGTTCGCTTCGCTGGTGGCTCCCGCCAAGATGTGCGCGG
>DATFFO010000019.1:0-4954 GCA_035250025.1 Acidimicrobiia bacterium | reverse complement strand
CGACTCGAACCCGCTCCCACGAAGAGAGCCCCGTCGTCGTTGTGGTTCGGGATGTCATCGCGGACGAGCGCGATTGGGCTGTCGGCCGCCTCGGTGGCGGAGAAGTCGCCGCCGGCAGATCGGGTCACGTCGAAGATGCGGATCAACCCGAACTGCTCTGACACGTAGAGACGCTGATCCGGCCCCCAGTCCATGGACGTCGGCTTGTTGAGGATCTCGAAGCCGTTGCCCGGGCTTGGATCCAGGTCGTCGGCTGCCTCGAAAGCAACGCCTTCGGCGGCGGCAGCCGGGGAGATCGGCGCCCCGAAGAGGGAGGTCAACAAAGCCGCCGCCAAAACCACTGTGATCGGCGTGCGACGACGTCGCATCAAGTACGTCGACATGCGGTTGCCCAAGTTCCCATCCCTCGTTTGTAGTCCCCATGCGCGGCGCGCGGAGAAATCGTAGCCAGGCGCCGGGCCTACGCCTCTAGGCCGTCATCCCCATATCTCAGCCGGCGACGAGGGCCCCGGCCCCGAGCAGTTCGTTCACGAACCCGTCGGCCCCATTACCGGTGTCGCTGCCGTTGTTGAGTTGTCCCAGCGAGGGGCCTTCGCCTAGGGCGGCGATGAGGCGCTGCTCGTCGCTGGAGAGGATCCGGCGTTGTCCGTCGGGCGCCGTCAGGACCATCCTCACCATGTTCCCGATCGCCTCCAGGCTCAGCCGCACCTCCGAGGAGAGAGCCAGACGGGCGTCCTCGGACAGCGGCGGGGCGGGTTCCGTCGGCTGGAGAGCGTCGACGAGGCTCTCGGGACCGGCGAGAAGAGCTGCGACCTTGGCGCGGCGGGCGGCGGAGGAGTCGAGGCTCTGCTGGGCGTCGCGCTTGGCGGCGAGTCCGTCCTCTTCCAGCGTGGCGGGGTCGGCGTGGGCGATCAGGGCGTGGTGGGCCGCCTGGTGGAAGCCGGCCCGGGGATCCTTGCGCAGATACAGAGGGAGAGGGAACGACTCCAACTCCCGCTGCAACACGTAATTGGCATGCGAGTGGGCGTTGCCGGTGGCCAGTCCGATGAACGACGAGCGGTCGTCCTCGGTGAACTCCCCGGCGACCTCCTGGGCGAGGTTGTCGTGAGCGCTCGCCATCCACGATTGGACCCGGCGGTCGCCGTGGTACCAGAGGTCGGCCATGTCGACGTAGTCGCTGTAGGCATCGACGTAGAGACCCTGGTACCAGTCGCCGATGAGCGCTTCATTCTCTGGCTCGGACAGGCAGGTGTTGACGGCGAGGGCGCACATCTTGGCGAACAGGACGCCGAGGTAGACCCCGCTCGAGAGGATGGGGTCGACGAAGCAGGCGGCGTCGCCCACGGCGAAGAAGCCCGGTCCCTGCATGTCCGCACTGCGGTATGACCAGTCCTTGACCGTGTGGAAGTCGTCGGTGTAGGTGGAGTTCGAGAGGAGATAAGAGATCTCCTCTGATGCCTGAATCTGCTCCAGATAGTGCTCTTCGAGCCCCGCCTTGCCGGTCTTCTCGGGAAGGTTGGCGCGATGGGTGACGTAGCCGACGCTGATCACGTCGTCGAAGCCGAGCGGGATAAACCACAGCCAGCCTGTGTCCAGCATCTTGATGATGATGTTGTTGCGGTCGTCGGGCTTGAGGTCTCCGCCCAGGGCCGCCGGCGCCGGATGGACGCCCTTCCAGTAGCCGTAGAGCGCCATGTTCTTCAGACCCTCGACCGGCTCCCGACTGGACACCTTGTTGGCGACCACAGCCGCTAGGCCGGAGGCGTCCACTACGCATCCGGCGCGGACCTCGTGGACCTCCGACTCGTGCTCAAAACGGACCCCCACGACGCGACCGTCCTCCACGAGAACCTCGTTGACCCGGGCTTGCTGGCGGACGTCGGCGCCCAGTTCGGCGGCATGGTCCAGGAGGATGGTGTCGAAGACGTCCCGCTTCACCTGAAAGGAGGTGGGGCGGCCCGGGATCTCGCTGAACCGAATGCACCAGGGGTCCAACGACTCGCCCCAGATGAAGCAGCCCCCGGACTTCACTGGGAAGCCGGCAGCCTGGATCTTCGGCTCCAGCCCGATCTCGGCGAGGACGTCGAACGTGGATGCGATCATCGACTCGCCGATGTGGTGGCGGGGGAACTGCTCGCGTTCGAGCACGAGGACACTGCGGCCCATTTGTGTCAGGAAGCCAGCCGTCGTCGACCCGGCGGGCCCTCCGCCGATCACAACTACGTCAACATCCATCAATTGTCCTCCTCCTCGCTCCAAGCCCCGCACTCTAGCCCTGTAGGGTCTGTGTGCCAGGGGGGCCGTTCGACCTGCTTCGGGGGTGTCACGACATCCCGAGAAGCAGCCACACTCCGCCGGCGACGAGGATGACGGCAGCGATTAACGCCGAGAGGATGAGGAGCCAGCGGGTCGACATGGCGCCGAACCGTACCGCGGATACCATCACTTCGATGACATCGGCGGGCATGGACTTCGGCGTCAGAATGGAGCGGGCTCAAGCGGCCATGAAGGCGGCGGGCATCGATGCGCTCCTCGTCTCGGTCGGTCCCGACCTGCCGTATCTCACGGGCTACGAGGCGATGCCATTGGAGCGACTGACGATGCTCGTGCTCACCTCCTCGGGCGCCTCGCTCGTCGTTCCTCGACTCGAGGCGCCGAGGGTGGCGCCAGGGCCGTTCGAGACCCGGCCCTGGCGGGAGACGGAGGACCCCGTGGACATCGTGGCCGGCATGATCCGGTCGGCGGGGAGCGTGGCTATCGGCGACCACACATGGTCGGTGTTCCTGCTCGGCCTTCAGGAACGACTGAACCGGGCGCGGTTCTCGTCGGCCACCCCCATCACGTCGGCTTTGCGGATGAGAAAGGAACGCGCGGAAATCGAACTGTTGCGCCGGGCAGCCAGAGCGACCGACCGGGTGGCAGCACGGCTCGTCGACGTCCGGATGTCGGGAATGACAGAGCGCCAGCTCTCCCGGGTGGTTGGAGCGTGGACGGTGGAGGAGGGTCACGACGTGGACACCTTCAAGATCGTCGCTTCGGGGCCCAACGGAGCCTCACCTCATCACGAGCCCACCGACCGGGTGATCGAGGAGGGAGACATGGTCGTCATCGACTTCGGCGGCCGGCTTGCTGGCTACTGCTCGGACATGACGCGGATGTTCGTGGTCGGTCAGGCCACGCCTGAGCAGGCGGAGGTCCATGACGTGGTCCAGGTCGCCCAGAGGACAGCGGTAGACGCAGTGCAGCCCGGGGCGGCCGCGGCCGAGATCGACGAGGCGGCGCGCTCGGTCATCGAGGAAGCCGGCTACGGGGACCATTTCATCCACCGGACCGGCCACGGCATCGGGCTGGAGGGCCACGAGGAGCCGTACATCATCGAGACCAACCAGAGCCCGGTCGAGCCGGGCATGGCGTTTTCGATCGAGCCCGGTATCTATCTGCCGGGGAGGTTCGGCGTCCGCATCGAGGACATCGTCGTGGTCACCGAGGATGGGGTCGAGCCGCTCAACCGCGCCGACCACGAGCTGATAACGGTCGAGTGATCAGGATCCGGTGATCACGTAGGTCACCGTCTGGGTGACGGCGCCATTCCAATTCCACACCGCACGGAGCGTGTGCGCACCCGGGGTGAGCGGGGGCGGCTGCGCCTGCCAGGTGCGAGTAGCGGGCGACGTCGACTCCCTTAGACCGAGGAACGAGCGATCGATCGCCGCCCCGTCCCACGTGAACGCCACCGCGGTGCCTGCTGCCTTGAACGCCGCCTCTTCGCCCGAGCGGTAGGGGAGGACCTGGTACCAGCCCTCGCGCAACTCGAGCCGCGTTCCGGTGGCGAGGGTTACCCGCCCGGTGCACGACAGCCCGTCCTTCGAGCAGGAAAGGCCAGAGCGCATCGACAGTCGGTTGAGGATCGGCTCGACATCGTCGAGCGCCCTGACCAGGAAGCTCGCCATCTGCTGGCGCGTCACCGGTGCCTGCGGGCAGTAGTTGGTGTTGGCGGGCGGATTGCAGCCCTTGGTGATGCCGGCGGCGGCGAGCGCATCGATGTCGGCGCGGTGCACCGACCCTGAGGTGTCGGCGAAGGTGCTCGAGTCGGTCGACGGGAGGGCGAGCGCCCTGACGAGGAAGCTGGCCATCTGCTCGCGGGTGACAGGCTGGCTCGGGCAGTAGTTGGTGTTGTCGGGAGGGTTGCAACCCCGCGTGATGTCGGCGGCGGCGAGCGCATCGATGTCGGCCGCATGCACGGATCCGGCGGTGTCGGTGAACTCCCCCGGTGATCCGCCGGGCAGGTCCAGGGCGCGCACCAGAAAGCTCGCCATCTCGGCCCGCGTGACCGGCCGCACCGGACAGAAGAGCGTGTTCGCCGGCGGGTTGCAGCCTTTGGTGATCTCCGAGGCGGCCAGCCCGTTGATGTCCGCCTCGTGGACCGAGCCGTCATCGTCCGTGAAGGTCCCCCTGCCGTCGGTCGCCGACCCCACCGCCGTTGCCGCCCAGACGGCGCCGACCAGGACGGCCGTCGCGGCCAGAACCACGGCGACCCTTCGTCTCACCCGATCTCCAACGAACTCAGCAGGGAGTTGACGGGGGCGACCGCGTCCGCCCGGTCGATGTGACTCCCGACCACGACGTATATGCAGAAAGGCCGTCCGTTGGCTGTGAAGAAGCGTTGGAGGCCCGACTGGCCGGGAATGCCGTGCTGGAGGGCGTTGCGGTCGAAGTCCGACGACTTGATCTGGGGGACGCCGACGTTGGCGAAGAGGGCGGTGCCAACCGACTCGGGCCCGTACTCGAACAACACGACGAATACATCGCCGGCGCGCATGACCTCGACCGCCTCGGCCCCGAAGTCGGCGCGGGCGGCGGGGAGCGGGAAGTTGGCGAAGTGGCCGACGGTGGGCTGTCGGGTCTGCACGCCGCCCAGCGGGGCGAGGGCCTCGGCGCGCCCGATGGTGCCCTC
>DATFFO010000018.1:0-8185 GCA_035250025.1 Acidimicrobiia bacterium | reverse complement strand
GAGCAGGCGCCACGGTGTGGCTGACCGGTCTGTCCGGGAGCGGGAAGTCCACGATTGCCGCCGAGTTGGAAGAAGCCCTCGTCGGGTCGGGTCGCGCCGCCTACCGCCTCGACGGCGACAACCTCCGTCTCGGGCTCAATGGAGACCTCGGCTTCGCCGCCGACGATCGGGCCGAGAACGTGCGCCGGGTCGGCGAGGTTGCCCGTCTATTCGCCGACGCAGGTGTGGTGGCGATCGTTCCGGTGATCAGCCCCTACCGCGCCGACCGTGACCGGGTGCGGGCCATCCATGCCGAAGCCGGGCTGGCATTCGTCGAGGTCTTCGTCGACACGCCGATCGAGGTCTGCGAGGCCCGGGACCCAAAGGGGCTGTATGCCAAGGCCCGGGCGGGCGAGATCAAGGGGTTCACCGGCATCGACGACCCCTACGAGGCCCCACTGGCACCGGATCTGGTCATCGACACGACGACGACATTCGTCGACGAATCGGTCCGTCTGATCGTGGCGATGCTGCCTGACGGTTCGGGCTGAGCTCCCGGCGGTCCCGGTGAGCCAGCGCACCAGGGCGGTTACGCTCGGGAGTCATGAGCACCAAGGTGGACACCGAGCAACTGGCCGTCAACGTCATCAAGGGCCTGGCGATGGATGCGGTCCAGAAGGCCAACTCCGGTCACCCGGGCATGCCGATGGGAATGGCCGATATCGCCGTCACGCTGTGGGGGAGGTACCTCCGGGTCGACCCCGACGATCCGACCTGGCCCGACCGTGACCGCTTCGTCGTCTCCAACGGCCACGGCTCGATGCTCCTCTACTCGCTCCTCCACCTGTCGGGATTCGGGGTGAAAGCGTCTGATCTACTGCTGTTCCGGCAGTGGGAGTCCCACCTGGCGGGCCATCCGGAGATCGATCAGGAGATCGGCATCGAGATGACCACCGGTCCTCTGGGCCAGGGCTTCGGCACGGCCGTGGGAATGGCCCTTGCCGAGGAGCACCTCCGTGCCCGCCTCGGACCCGACCTCGTCGACCACCGCACATACGCCTTCGTGTCCGACGGTGATCTCATGGAAGGGGTCTCGGCCGAGTCGGCCTCGCTGGCCGGTCATCTGGAGTTGGGGCGACTCCTGTACTACTACGACGACAACGACATCTCGATCGACGGCAACACCGGCATCACGTTCTCCGAAGACGTGGCGGCTCGCTTCACCGCCGTCGGGTGGCACGTCAACACCATCGACGGCCACGACCGCCAGGCAATCGCCGAGGCGACCGACGAGGCGCTGGCGGAGGAGGGGCAGCCGTCGCTCGTCATCTGCCACACGCACATAGGAGCCGGGGCGCCCAACGCCCAGGACACGGCCAAGGCCCACGGGAGCCCGCTCGGCGAGGAAGAGGTCCGGGCCGCCAAGGAGAACATCGGTCTGCCCCCGGATGAGAAGTTCTATGTCCCCGACCAGGTCTATGAGTTCTTCTCGGCCGCCATGGAGAAGGGTCGCGACGCCCGCCAGGCGTGGGAGAAGCGGAAGGCGAGCGCCTCGCCGGAGGCCATCGAGTTGTGGGAGTCTCTCCACAACCAAAGTCCCGTCCGCCTCGACGGCCCCGGCTACGAGGCCGGGAAGTCGGTAGCCACGCGCAACGTCAACAAGGACCTCTTCGGCGAGATCGCCGACAAGGTGCCGGGCTTCCTGGGCGGGGCCGCCGATCTGGTCGAGTCCACCAAGACCGTCATCGAAGAAGGCAAAAGCTTCTCGGCCACCAACCGCCTCGGCCGCGACATCCACTACGGCATTCGCGAGCATGCCATGGGGACCATCACCAACGGCATGGCCGTCCACGGCGGGCTTCGCCCTTATGGAGCGACGTTCTTCGTGTTCAGCGACTACATGCGCCCGGCGGTTCGCATCTCGGCGCTGATGAGCGCTCCCTCGGTGTGGGTGTGGACCCACGATTCCATCTTCCTCGGTGAGGATGGGCCCACCCATCAGCCCATCGAGCATCTGGCTTCCCTGCGGGCCATGCCGAACCTGTGGGTGATCCGCCCTGCCGATGCCACGGAGGCAGTGGAAGCCTGGGAGGTCACCCTCAATCGTCACGACGGACCCGTTGCCCTCGTCCAGACCCGCCAGGGGATACCGGTCCTCAACCGCCCCAAAGGCGGTGTGGCACGGGGCGGATATGTGTTGCGCGAAGGCGAGGACGTGGTTCTGGTGGCAACGGGTTCGGAGGTCCACGTCGCCCTCGGAGCCGCCGACCTGCTCGCCGACCAAGGGAAATCGGCCCGGGTGGTGAGCCTCCCCTGCTGGGAGATCTTCTTCGAACAGGACGAGGCCTATCGCCAGGAGGTCCTCGGGGCCGGAATCCCGAGAGTGTCAGTCGAGGCCGCAGCCACATTCGGGTGGGAGCGGGTGGTGGGTTCCGACGGTCTCATGATCGGGATCGACCACTTCGGGGTCTCGGCGCCCTACGAGCGCATCGCCGAAGAGTGGGGTTTCACCCCGGAGGCGGTGAGTGATCGAGTAGCCGCCTGGCTAGCAAACTGAGGCTTTCCGACTTCCGTCTCGCGGAGTCGATGAAAATGGGAGCGGCTCCTTAGAATCACGGCGATCATGTCGTCTGTTGCCATGTCCGCGCCCGGACGCCTCGGCAAAGCCATCGAATATCTTCAGGAGCTCTGGCGCCGCCGCGAGTTCACCATCGCTCTCGGCCTGGGCAACCTGAAGGCACGAAACGCCTCGACCTCGCTCGGGCTGCTGTGGTGGGTACTGAACCCGCTGCTGCTCGGAGGGGTCTATTTCATCGTGGTCGGAATCCTCTTCGGCGGTCGAGGCCGGCCGGACGACTTCATCATCTACCTCCTCTCCGGCATGTTCGTGTTCCACTTCACGTCCCAGTCCATGACCGGCGGCGCCAACTCGATCATTCAGAACGCCAAGTTGCTGGCCAACCTCCGCTTTCCACGGCTGCTGCTTCCCATCTCCACCCTCATCGAGGCGCTGGTCGGATTCTGTGCTTCCCTGGGCGTGCTGGCCGTGATGGTTGTGATCACTCAGGTCGTCCTGGATCAGCAGTACCTGACGCCCCGCCTCTTCTTCCTGCCGGCGATCGTTGCGCTCCATGTGCTCTTCAACCTGGGCCTGGCGGCGATCACAGCCCGGTTGGCCGTTCCCTTTAGAGACATCAACAACCTGCTGCCCTATCTGACGCGGGTGTGGTTGTACCTGTCGCCGATCATCTGGCCGTTGAGCTTGCTGGAGAGGGCCGGGCCGACCGTCAACCGATTGGTCGCCTTCAACCCGATGTACGACCTGATCAGCCTCTATCGAAGCGTCTTGCTCAACTACCCCTTCGAGCCTGACTACCTGATCGGGGCCGTGGTCTGGACGGTTCTGATCGGAACCGTCGGCGTCGCCGTCTTCGTGAGATACGAGGGCCACATGGTCAGGTACCTGTGAGCCGCCCTGCGATCCTCGTCGAAAACGTCGGAGTTCGCTTCCGCCCCTACGTGGACAAGCGACCCACTCTGCGGCGATCCCTCGCCAACCTGCGCAGCCGTCAGGTGGAGGAGGTCGTGGCGCTCGACGATGTCAGCTTCCGCGTCGAGAAGGGTGAGGCGTTCGGCATCATCGGACACAACGGTGCAGGCAAGAGCACGCTGCTCCGCGTGATGGCACGCACGTTGCGTCCCAACACCGGCCGGGTCGTGGTCAACGGGAAGGCTTCCACGCTCCTGCAACTGGGCGTCGGGTTCAATCCGGAATTGTCGGGTCACCGCAACATCTACCTGGGCGGTCTGGCGTCGGGGCTGCGGCGGACGGACATCGACGAGGTCTACGACAGCATCGTCGAGTACGCCGGTCTCGGACACGCCATCCATCGCCCGGTCAAGACCTACTCCTCGGGCATGTTCTCCCGGCTCGCCTTCTCGGTCTCCATGCACCTGGATCCCGACATTCTCCTCCTCGACGAGGTGCTGGCGGTGGGCGACGAGGAATTTCGCGAGAAGAGCCTCAACACGATGAAGGACCTGGTCAGCCGATCAGGCACCATCGTTTTCGTGTCCCACGCCCTCAGTCAGCTCGCCGACTTCTGTGACCGGGCCTTGTGGCTCGACCACGGGAAGGTCCGCATGACAGGCTCGGCCCCGGACATGGTGGAGGCCTATCGAGCCGACCTGAAGGCTGTCGCCGCTCGCGACGCCGGATGAGCAGTGAGCCCGCCTGAATGAATCCAGCTCCCGTGTTCGTGGGGGGAACTGGACGTAGCGGAACGACGATGGTGGGCCACCTGCTCGGGGCCCATCCTGCCTACTACCTGATTCCTATCGAGGTGCGATTCCTCGTCGACCCCGACGGGCTGTGTGATCTCATGGCGGGAACGGTGGAGTTTCCACGATTCAAACGGAGAATCTCGGGCCTCTGGTGGCATCGGAGATTCGCCAACGGTGAGGAGCGCGGTCTCCACAAGATCGTCGACGAGGGTCTCCTCGACACCGCGCTCGCGGAAATGAGGGCGACGATCAAGCGTGACCGGCTCGAAGCAGGGAGGGCCTTTGTCCAAACGCTGCTGGGCGGCCTGACGCAGGCTGATGGCGCCACCCAGTGGATCGAGATGACACCGCCGAACGTCAGCCGGGGGCGGGAGTTGCTCAGTCTCGTGCCCGGGATGAAGCTCGTCCACAGTGTTCGCGATGGGCGAGACGTGGCGAGTTCGGTTGCCCAGAGGGTCTGGGGCCCGTCAGACGTATTCAGCGCCCTCGATTGGTGGTTCGAACGCTTGATGGAGGCGGGGGCGGCCTGCGAGGGAATGTCGAATGACGAGCTGTATGTCCTGGACATGGAAGACCTCGTCGATCGTGACCGCCAAGAATCCCTCGAGCGGCTGTTGGCCTTCGTGGGAGTCGAAGTCACCGACGAGGCGCTCCGCTACTTCGAGACCAGGGTGGTCGATTCGAGGGCGAACATCGGGCGATGGCGTCGGGACGTCGACCCCAAGGACCATGAGCGGCTCAATCAGCGCTACGACATCTTGTTGGACCGGCTGGAGGCGGCGGGCGCACCCAGGCCGAGGGTGTGACGTCGGCCTGGGCCTGCCGCACGTCACAGCTCGTCCAGCAGCTCCAGCCAGGTCCGGGCGCGGTGCTCGAGGGTGTGTTGGGACAAGACCACCTGGCGCCCCTCGGCCGCCAGCCGACGCCGGAGTGGAGCGTCTGCCAACAGAATGCGCAATTGGCTCTCCATCTCGCCTGCGTCGGAGTACGTGGGGATCAGATCACCGAAGAGCTCGGCCAGCCCGCTGACATCGTCCGAGAGCACCACACCACCGGCGGCGAGCACGTCGAAGAGGCGGTTGGCGATGAAACCGTTGGTGCGCATCGAGCCGTGGTGGTCGGCCACCACGACCGCAGCGGAGCGATACGCCGCCGGTAGGTCCTGATTCGGTATGTAGTCCCGGCGTAGGAATTGCACCTCGGGAAAGCTCTCCCAATTCTTGCCGTACAGGTGGAACGGACGGCGATTCCGCATCAACCATCGGGGGGCGCGGCGGTGAGGCCAGCGAGCGTTGCCGACGTAGAGCACGGGGGCTTCGTAGTCCACGTCGCGGGGACCGACTCTGAAGGTGTCGGCGTCCGTCGCCTGGGGGAGATAGTGGACGGGGCGGCCCAGTTCGGCACCCAGCTGCTCGGCGTGCCGGTGGCTGGCGGAAGCGACCAGGTCATAGTCATCGCATTCGCCGGGTTCGAGGCGATCGGGGTGGCTGATGATCCACAACATGTTCCATTGCCCCCTGGCGACAGGCCGTCGTGTCAGCCCGCGGAGATGGAGGACGGCGTCGCAGCTGGACGCCTTCGTTCCGATCCAGTCGGGCATGATCAACTCAGTCGCCTCGTGACCCATCCTCCGGAACGCCCGCATCAGGCCGCGCGCCAGGTGGGTATCTCCCCAGAACTGGGCCCTGGTCCAATCCGGGGCACACGTTGAGACGCCGATTCGCATCGAGGTGTCCCGAGGGGCGGCGAGGTCGAGAAGCCGGGAGAGCAGACCGGGATCGGGGGAGTGCAGCCCCTCCTCGACCTGGGCAATGCCCGATCCCCAGAGAGCGTCGAGCCTGGCCTGACCGACGAGGTCGGGCACAACGACCCGTAGCGCCGCGTCGAGGCTCCCGCTACGGGTCCATTCGTGCTCGCGGTCGATCACGACGGCCATCGACAATTCCTGCGTGGCGAACCGATGGACGTCCCGCGGCGGCACGACGGCTATGGCGGCGTGACATGATCGGCTTTCGTCGTAACTCACCTGCCAGCCGGCCCCCTCTGCCTGGCGCCCCAGCTCCGCCGCGATCTGACTGCTCCGGGCGTCGGAACCCGACGTCACGCAGATGGTCCGGGGGGCGTCTCCACGATAGAACCAGGAGGACGCCGGCCCGGTCACCTCTCTCCTGAGCTCGCGCAGGAGACTCGGCCCCCACAGGGCGTTGAACCAATGGTGATTCTCGGTCCGACGTTCCAACCAGGACGCACTCATGTACTGCTCCTGGGTGCCGAACTCGTGGTGGAACAACACTGCTCGTTCGTCGACCACGATCTTCCCCAGGTTTCCCAGCCTGAGGCACAGGTCCCAGTCCTCAGATCCGTACCAGTAGCGCTCGTCGAAGGGAGTGGCGAGAAGGTCTCGACGCCTGGCCAGCAGGCAGGCCGCCGTCGCCGCTGGCACCGGCCTCCGATCAGGTGCCACGATCGAGAGGGGATCCTGGCCGGCCCCGGTGTTCACTGCCCGCACGCCCCACTTCGACGGCTCGAAGGAGACGCCGACGTGCTGGACGGTCAGGTCGGGGTAGGCGGGCGGGTGGTCGCGACCCGGTCGACGCGGGTACACGAGCAGCGCCCCGACCGCGGCGACGTCGTCTTCCAGCGACTCGACCATCAGCCCGAGCCACTCCGGGTGGACAGGCTCGATGTCGTTGTTCGCCAGAAGGACCAGTTCCCCGGTGGCCGCACGAATGCCCTGGTTGTTGGCGACGGAGAAACTCTGGTTCTCCTGATTGCCGACGAGCCGTTTGGCTCCGTCCCACTCCTCGAAAGCCGCCAGTGACCCGTCCGAGGAGGCGTTGTCGACGAGGACCAACTCGATCGATCGATACCGCGTGCGCTCCTCCAAGCCTTTCAGCAGTCTTCGGAGGTGCGTCTCACCGTCCCGGTTCGTCACCACGATGGAGACGAGCGGACCCTCAGTCGGCGCCGGCTGCGGGCGGAGCTTCGTGAGCGCCTTGGCTAACGACTTTTCTTCCACGATCGAATCGTTCGGAACGCTCCACGGCTGGGTTTGGCCAACGCCAGCGCCACTTTCACACTACGCCGGTTGCGGAGGCGATCCAGGGCGCGCTCGGCGTCGTCGGCTCGCTTTCGCTCCGCTTCGAGCGAACCAGGTTCCGAGCTCGCGGGAGGACCCGAGGCGCCGCCGCCGGGCACCAGCCTTGACCCGGCCAGGCGACTTTCGATAGCGGAGAGGCGCTGGTCGATCGTGTGGATCCGCTGGGTGCTGGCGATGAGGTCGGTGACGACCGGGATCAACTCGGTGTCTGTCAGCACCTTCTTTCGGAACATGATTCCTGAACGACCGGGTGAAAGCCGTTGCGTCACCACATGATCCCATCCCGATTGTGCGGCGATCTCCTGGACCCGAGACGGTCTGGGATGGTCGATGGGGGGTGGCGTCACGTTCAGCAATCCCTCGCCTCGGGGGTCGGGGAGGTCGACGACAAGCTCGGCCATCGGATGACTGTTGACGTAGACCGAGCGGAAGAAGAACTCGATCTCCGAGAGGGAGTGACCGGCCAGGATGCCCTGGGCGATGACGCCGTGGGGTCGGCTTCCCGCCTGCATGAGGGTGGCGCCCACCATCAGGGGGCTCTTGAGCTGGTGGACGGTGGCTCCCAGACGACCGCCGCCGGCCCGGGCCCCTTCCGGAACGACCTCGACGATCTCCGGCTTGGCATCGGTCGTGAACTGAGCCATGTCCCACAGCTGATTGCGGTGCTGTCCGAACCGAACGCCCAGATGTGTCTCGAGCGGCCACTCAGGCTCGGAGGCGAGCTTCAGAGACCGAAGGTTGATCGGAGGAACCTTCTTTGGATATCGAGCCTTCTTGACGAGCGCGTCGTACGTCGGAGTCGAGTCGCGCAGGGGCGACCGA
>DATFFO010000017.1:0-13363 GCA_035250025.1 Acidimicrobiia bacterium | reverse complement strand
AACCCGGCCGGTGACCCGGGTCTCGCCCTCGCCCTCCACGACCACCGGATCGAACATGACGACTGAGTATGACGGCGGACCCAGCGGGACGGCCGCCAATTCTTCGGCCTCGGCCGCTAGCTGCCGGTACTGCGGGCCTTCCGGGTCGAACCAGGATTCCAGTTCCGCCATGTCACCGGTCACGGCGAACGCTCCCCAGGCGGCCAGGGCGCCTTCGACGACGTCGAGCGCATCGGGGACGGCGACCGTCACGCCAGATGGCGTGGTCGTGGTCGTGGTCGGGGACGTGGACGTTGTCGGCGCGGCCATCGTCGCCAGGACCCGAGACGCCGATGTCGGCACCGCCACGGGCGCCAAGCCGAGGTCACCCGTCGAGACCATGGCCACCGCCGCTGCCAGCCCGGCCAGCACCAGCAGGGCTCCGAGCCGCCCCGGGCGCATCAGGGCGAGAGCACGGGCATGGCGGTGGCCACGGCCGAGACCTCGAAGCCGTCGTCGACGATCAGGCCGAGGAGCGTCAGGTCGACGAACGCCGATCCGGCCACGGTGGCGGAGGAGCCGTCGCCGGCGGTAACGACGGACACCGACACCGAAGGCGACCCTTGGGCAGCCACCGCCGTTGCCACCCGCTCTTCTACGTGAGCGGGATCGAGCCGCAGATCTCCTCCCAGGCGCCATGCTTCCTCGTCGATGCCCGACCCTGCCGCCACGGCGGCGGCGTCGACGATGGCCGCCACCTGGCGATGGCTGGCCAGGCCTCGCCACAGGTCGATGGCGATGCCACCGACGGCAAACACCACCATGACCATCCCGACCATCCAAAGTGAGATGGAGCCCCGCTCGCTCATGGGAGGCTCCGATAGGCGTCGACCGGCTCGGCGTGGGCGGCGGAGACCGTGACCCCTCCCACCTCTCCCCACGGGGTAGCCACGAGCGGAACGTCGACCGAGACTTCGGCGGTGACGAACCCGCCCCTGACGAGGACGCAGGTGCCCGACCCGGCCCCGGCCTCCCATTCCGGCCCGCCACACATCGCCACCCGCACGCCGGCGGCCCCGAAGCCACGGCCAGCCGCCATGTCGGCCACCACAATCGAGCCGGCCGCCGCCGGATCCCCGTCGGCGAGCACGGCCGCTCGCGCCGCCTCGGCGGATGCCGCCCTGACGAAAGTCCGCGCCTCGACCCAGACCGAGAACGAGGCGACCACCATCACTGCCGGCACCACCAGCACAGCCATCCCCAGGGCGAGCTCGAGGGCGGCCGAGCCCCGCTGCCTCACGGCCCTGCCTCGCGCCGCGCCGCCGTGTCGAGATCGATCACCAGGTCGGGGGCACCCGGGAACCAGGCTGGTACCAGACCCGTGGCCCAGGCCCTGACCTGTTCGCTGTCGGTGGCGCAGCCGAACGCCAGCGAGTCCCGGATCGCCCCGCCTAGCACCTCCGCCAGCGAGTTGGCCAGCGCGGCCTGACATTGGTCGCCGCCGGCTCCGCTGACGGCTCCTGCCCGCACGCCTCGTTCGAGGGCGGCCATGACTGCCCCGCGGGCGTACTGGAACGCCACGAACTGGACCAGACCCACCACCATCAGCATCGCCAGGCTCGCCGCCAGGACGAACTGGAGCGACGTGAAGCCGGCTTCGCCTAGCCGGCCAGGAGTTGGCCGCGGATCCAATTCACCACGTCGAGACCGAGCAACTCGAGGGCAGCCCAGATCACCACCAGCGCCCCGATGGCGAGAGCGGCATTGCCCATCAACTCTGCGGTGTTGAGCCCTCTCTCATCGCGGTGCGCCCTCTCGAGCATTCGGGCGATACGCCCGATCAGATCCTGCATGGCTGCTGCTCCTTTCTCATCGCCAGCCGGTCAGCAGATATGGCAGCGGTGCCGCCACGAACAGGAGAAGGGTCGGGGCGAGGAGGGCGATGGTCGGGACGAGCATGGCCGCCCTCCTCCGGGTGGCTGCCCGCTTCATGGCCTCCCGCCGCGTCTCGCGCACGTCTTCGGCCAGCGCCAGCAGACCAGCCGCCAGGTCGACTCCCCGCTCGTCGGCGATCGCCAGCAGGCGGTAGGTGCGCCCGCAGGCGCTCTCGGGCGTGGCGTCCGCCACTCTCCCGAACGCCTCCGCCACGGTGAGGCCGGCCCGGTGGAGCCGAACCGCTTCGGCAAGTTCTTCCACTACCTCGCCCCGACCGCGGGCGATCACCTGGTTCACCGCCTGAATCACACCGCCACCGACGCGAACGCGCAGGGCGAGGAGCTGGTCGATCGTGTAGATCTCGATCCGCATCCGCAGCCGCCGGCTCTCCAGCGTTCGCTCGATCCGACCCCGTGTGCGGCCAACGCCGGCGACGGCGCCGACGATGGCGAGGCCGACGATGCCGGCCGTGGACAGGTCGAGCGCCGCCGCCACCAGGCCGGCCCCCGCCGCCCCCACGACGAGGGCCCGAAGCTGCGCCAGCCGGAAGGCGGCGACGCGGGGGGCATCGTCGAGGTCCGGGAAAAGGCCCGCCTGGCGCAGGCGTCGTGCCAGCCCATCGTCGCCTGAGGGATCGAGCCGCCGCCCGACTGCGGTGGCGAGGCGGGCGAGGATCGGCCCGAAGACCCGGGCCACGCTGGTCCGAGCAGCCGGGCTCGCGGATAGGCCAGGGCTGACGTAGGGACGGACCCGGCCGCTGAGCCGGGGCGTGGGCGGTACCAGCAGCCACATCAGCCCCGCCATCACAACGGCGGAGGCTCCGGCTGCCAGGACCATCACCGGCGTCACGACCGTCCTCCCAGGACCCGCGGCTCTTCCGGCTGGCGACCCAACCTGCCGACGAGGAACGAGCCGGTTATGGAGAGGACGCCACCAACGATGATCACGACGAGGCCGCCGCGAGTGGCGTAGAAGTCGCGGAACGGGCCCGCACGCGCCGTCATCGCTATGAGCACGATCCACGGGAGGATGAACACGGCCCTGGCGTTGATCTTGTGCTCGAGAGCGGCCGTGTCGATCTCCTCGGCTGCCCAGACATCCCGGGCCGTCGCCTCGGCCAGGTCGCGGAGGATGTCGGGCACGATCGACCCACCCCGCTCGTGGGCCACGACGAGCACTTCGATCACCCTGTCGGTCGTGGGGTCGGCCATCTCATCACGGATCGCCTCCAGGGCCGGGACGACCCCGATGCTCCGTGCCAGGAACGGATAACCGGCGAAGGCGGTGCGGAGGGGCAAAGGCCCGGCGATGGCCAGATCCTCGATGGATCGCGAGAGCGAGCGACCCGCCGAGATCGAGGCGACGAGGTCGCGCAACCCATCGGGCCACGCCTGCCGGACCTCGCCCAGGCGTTTGCGCCTTTGCGTCCCGAAATAGAGGCGGGGCAGCATTCCCACCAGCAGCGAAGGAACGGCCGCCACCGACCAGCTGCCGGTCAGGAACGACACCGCCAGAAGCGTCACGAACCCGGCGCCCAGGGAAGCGATCCAGAACTGGGCGGGCGTCGCCGCCACCCCCGCCTGGGCGAGCCATTGGCCCTGGTGGCCACTCCGCTTGTGACTGCGGCGGACGGCCGGCAGCAGCCCGAGGAAGGCGGCGACAAGACAGGCGGCCGCCAGCGCCGTCGCAAGTGATGCCATCAGCCTCATGCCGCCCCTTCCTCGGAGGTCATCAAGAGGCGCAGGCTCGACCCGCCGAGGGACCGTTCGATCCGTCCGACGAGAGCGTCGGGAGGCATCGCTCCCGTCCACTCGAGCGGAGCCGCCAGGTGGGAGCGGGTGAAGATCGGCTGGGTGGAGAAGTCGTCGCGGAGCGAGGGCACCACGGCCAGGATCTCCATGACCCGACGCCGGATCGGGCCTTCCCCCGCCGCGTCGCGATCGAGGTGAACTACGAAGTCGAGCGCCGAGGAGAAGACCTTGCGGACCACCCGTTCCGTCACGTTCTCCCCCGCCATGAGGGCGGCGTTGACCAGGGCATCGAGGGCGTCCGCGGCCGAGTTGGCGTGCACGGTGCAGGCGAAGCCGCACCCGGCGTTGACCGCCCGCGTCAACTCGAACGCCTCACTTCCGCGCACCTCGCCGACCACGATGCGGTCCGGCCGCATCGCCAGCACCAGCTTGACAAGGTCGCGCAAGGTGATCTCTCCCCCGCCGTCGAGTGCCGGCGGACGAGCTTCGTAGTAGGACCCGTGAACCAGCGGCACGTGGAGCTCGCGGACCTCCTCGCAACACCGAAGGCAGTGGCCGCTCGGCACCGCACTCATCAATGCCGAGAGGAGAGAGGTCTTGCCGGCTCCAGGAGGGCCGGAGACGACGACGGACGTGGTCGTCTGCATCACTGCCCACAGGAAGCGGGCTGCCGCTGTCGACAGCGCCGAGCGCTCGACCATCGTGTCCATCGACTCCCGGCGCAGGGCATACCGGCGAAGCGTGGCGGACAGATGGTCGGAGACGGGCGGGATGACAGCCGTCAGACGGGCGGTGTCAGCCAGGACCCGGGCCTGGACAAGCGGGCTGGAGGCGTCGAGACGCCGGTCGGAGTCGGCCAGCAATCGATCGATGACCTGGCGGTTCTCCCGCTGGGACGTTGGCTGATCGAGGGCACGCAAACGCCCGGTCGAGTCGATGTATGTCACCCGGGAGCCCTCGATGAAGACCTCCTCGAGGTCGTCCCGGGCGAGGAGGCCGGTGAGCGGGCCGAACTCGGCCACCGAGCGCAGGACTCGCTCGACCATGCCGGCCGGATCGGCCAGCGCCCTTCCCCGTCCGAGATGGGCGCGGCGCTGATACTCGTCGACGGCCTCACCTACCACAGCCCTCGTCACGGGCCGGTCGCCGGCCACGTCGATCCCCCGCTCCTCGACCACAGACACGACGCGGCGGCGGATCTCCTCGTAGGCGTCACTCATGCCGTCAGCTCCGCCGACAGCCGGGCGATCGACCGCCGGAACGGCCCCCGCTTGACCTGTCCGCCCGCCCAGGCCGCTTCGGTTACGCGGGGATCTTCCGGCAAGAACGCGACAGGCAGGCCCGGGACTGCCCTCTGTATCTCGGACTCGATCTCACCCCGCCGGAACGGCGAGCGATCGACCCGATTCACCACGGCGATGACCTGCGCCTCCGGGGCGAGCACGCGTGCCTCATGCAGCCAGCGAACGAGGCGCGTCACGCCCACCGGTGTCGGCAGCCCAACGCCGACGATCTTGCGAGCTCCTGCCACCACGGCCCGCGCCAGACCGAAACGACCCTCGCCGAGCAACGGCCGTTCGAGCCCCGCCCCGACATTGGCAACGATGCGCGGCCGGACAGTCGCCAGCTCGGCGACCACCGCTTCCACTTCGCCCGGGTGGAGTTGCGCCCAGTCGTCACCGTGGGCGAGACCGGCCACGAGTTCCACGCCGTCGGAAGCTGTCAGAAGGCCCTCGACCTCGCCGCCGTGGTGATGGATGACGTCGATGGCCGTGCGCAGGTTGGGATGGAGCGGAGCGCCAACTCGCTGGGCCAGCGAAGGGGCCACGTCGTCTGCGTCGACTACCACCGCCCCGAGGTGAGCGCCGAGGGCCAAAGCCACCTCGGTCGAGCCGCAGCCGCCGGGTGGCGAGCCGACGGCGATGACTTCCCCTGCTGCCGACGGGCCGACCCGTTCGGGGATCAGCTCCGGATAGGTCGGCACCAGCTGGCGGACACGCCCGATTGCCTCCAGGAACTCATCGGGTGTGGCATCGGCTTCGACAACGTCGTCCACCCCGCATTCGAGCAGCCGGCGCTTGGCATCGGTCCCGTCACGCCCGTCGAACACGCCCACCACGAGGCGTCCGTGCCGCCGAGCCTGCTCGACGAGTCGGGGAGTGAGGAAAGAGCAGACATCGTCGATGAGGAGGACGTCGTAGGACTCGCTCACCACGTCGTCGGGGCCCATGACGACGGTACGCACGCGAGCGCCACCGTGGTCGGCGAGGAACCGATGGAGCGAGTCGGCCCATCCCCGTGACGACGCCGCCAACGCCAGCTCCAACTCAGCCATCGGTAGCCCCCGTCGAGACGACGACGTCGATGTCACCGTCGGCGATGGCCTCGGCGACCGCGAGGACATCGGCCTCGTCCAACCCCACGACGATGTGTCTGCCCGCCGAGCCGGCCAGCGCCCCGGCCGCTTGCTCGGACACTGTTACGACAGGCGCGTTCCGAACCACATAACGGGCGCGGCCGTCGTCACCGACGTCAACTACATCAACCCGGTCACCTACCCGGATCGATCCACCGGCGGCGTGGGCCGGATCGATGGGCAGCGCCATCGATCGCAATCCGTCGGGGGCGGTGGAATCGAGAACGTCGGCCCGTCCGATGAGCTCCCCGCTCGCCAGGTCGCGCCTGGCGATGCCTCCCACCAGGCTGTCCATCGACGTGACGAGACCTTCGAGGACCTCGTCATCAGCTCTCAACCGGGTCGTCGTCAGGTCGGCGGCTGACACCGGTTCTCCGGCCGCGATCGGGCGAGAAGCGATGGCCACGGCCACGCTTTGGTCGAGGGACCGCAAGAAGGTGACGTTGGCCACGAAGGCGAGGATCGCCGCCAGGGCAACCGCGAGGTGCCCCAACGAGAACCGGGGCAGCACCCGACGGTTGAGTGTTTCGTCGGGGGCTGCCCCGGCCTCGCGTCGCACGCCCACACTCACAGCCGCCACCCCGCGCTCATTTGGCAGCGAACCTACGCTGGCCCCGTGGAACGTGTCGGAGACCGCGAAACCCATGCCTGACGACGACTTCGACGAGCTTGCCCGACATCTCCGGCAGGGTGACGCCGGCCGCGAGGTCCGAGCCGAGGCGGAGGAGAACGAGAGCCTCACCGAATTGCAACGGAGGCGGCACCAGGATCTGGCCGATGTCGCCCGCGCTGCCATGCATCGTGGCGACAAGCTGACCCTGGTCGTCGGCGGGCTCACGTTGGCCCATCCGGTGGCGGCGGTGGGCGCCGACTACCTGACGATGGAGACGGGAGACGGGACCATAGATGTCCGCCTCGACGCCGCCGTTCTCACAATCGAGCCGAGGACATCGGGAGGGAAGTCCGCCCGGCCCGGCTCGACCACGTTCAGGGCCCGCCTCGCAGAGCACGAGGCGGGCGGCGCCTGGCTGGAGGTCGTCACCAGCGACGGGCAACGGATCGCCGGTCGCATCGTGGTGGCGGCGACCGACCACATCGCCCTGACCGATGACAGCGGCGCCGTCAGCTACGTGCCGGTCGCCGCCACCACCGTCATTTTCAGCCGAATTCCTCCCCGGCGGAGTTGAGCTCCCCAATCCGTTCCTCACCTTCCGGCACCACCGGGTGGGAGCGGATGAATTCGAAGACCTCGTCGCGGAAGAACTTGAAGGTGCGACCACCCGGCAGCTTGTAAGCCGGCAGGCGGCCCTCGCGGGCATATCTCCGAACCATCTGCACATTCATGCCCAGTAGGTCCGCTACCTGTGCCGCGTCGAGAATCGGGGGAAGATCCTCATTCGCCATTCGTCGCCCTCCAATGACGTGTATCGCCATCGTATGGGATCGGTGGTGTTAGGTGAAGAGTGTTGTGATGAGCCGTCAGCCCTCGACCGTGACGGTCCCCGTCATGGTGGGGTGGATGACGCATACGAACGGATACTCCCCGGCCTCTTCGAAGATGAAGCTGAACGTGTCGCCCTGGCCGAGGGTGCCTGAATCGAACACCCCATCCGATGAGGTCCAGGTGTGAGGAATGCCGTCGTTGTTGATGACCTCGACCTCGTCACCCACCGCCACGGTCGGTGAGCTGCCGAAGCTCGACCCCGAGATGTTGATCGTGGCGGCCGCGCCGTCGGCGGCGGCGCTGGTGGGGGGTGCGGTGGTCTCGGGGGCGGTCGTCTCGGCTGTGGTCGTGGGGGGCGCCGATGTGGTGGCCGTGGTGTCGCCGCTCGTGTCGGCCGTGGTCGTGTCGCTCGAGCCGGAATCGGCGCACCCCGCCAAGATCAGGCCGGCGGCGAGAATGGCAACGAACTTTCTCATGGGTCCTCTTCGGTCGGTTGTCGCTCAATACGCACAGCATGGGTGCCCGGTTCGTTGGTTCGGCCAAACCGGCACCTACGCTGGGCAACCATGACAGATGAAGCAATCAAACCCGACCTGGTCGAAACCTCCAACACGGACGGCGATGAGTCGAAGGCTCCGCCCATCAGCCAGCCCTCCAAGCTCATCCGCATAGCCTCGATGACCCGGGCGATGCTCGACGAGGTTCGTCAGGCTCCCATCGACGAGCAGGGCCGCGCCCGCCTTGCCGAGGTGCACCGCCAGTCGGTAGACGAGCTCCGTGACGTCCTCTCTGACGAGCTCCAGGAGGAGTTCGACCAGGTCATGCTTCCCCTCACCGGTGAGACCACGACCGACGCTGAGATCCGCATCGCTCAGGCCCAGCTCATCGGGTGGCTGGAAGGCCTCTTCCATGGCATCCAGGCTTCGCTCTTCTCCCAGCAAGTCGCGGCCCAGAGCCAGCTGGCCGAGATGCAGCGCCGATCGCTGGGCCGGCCGCAGCCCGACGGCAAGTCGCGTGAGGAAGGATCGGGGCTCTACCTCTGAGTTCAGCCCTAGCGGATCAGCAGCAGTAGGAGCCCAACCGCGAGGAGGATGGCGCCGACGGCGACCAGCCGGGTCGGGGTCAGATCGCCCGGCAACTTGAGGGCGATGTTGGAATCGGAGTGGGCGATCGCCCCCACCGCAATGGCCACGACTCCCACCAGGAAGACGAGGCCGATGATCAAGCTGGGCAGGAAGATCACTCCGAGGATGAACACGGCCAGGCCGATCCACAGCGGCGGACCCACCTTGACCATGCCGAACAGCTCCTTGGCCTCCTCGACCACGGACGAAACCTCGCGGGTGACATCCTCTCGGATCTCCTCGCCCAGGGTGGGTCCCTCCGGCTCCTTGCGGAAGGCCTCGTGGGTGCGCTGGCGGGCGGCCCGGCCCTCGTTGCGGCGGTAGGCCTCGGTCTCGGCGAGGAAGCTGGCGTGCTCCTTGAGCTTGAGGATCAGCTCCTCGTCGTCGGCCCGGAAGGTGACGCTCTCGGCATCGCGCTCGCGTATCACGACCTGATACAGCTTCCACTCGCCCAACTGGGTGCGGCCCGAGGCAAGCCGGATGACGCCTTTCTCGATGGTCACCACCGCCGGCATCGTCGTGGGGTGATCGAGGTGTTGCATCTCACCGAAGAAGACAGCCATGGCCACCATGATCGTCACGTCGTTGGGCCAACCGAAGGACTTCCGGGGTGCATAGCAGGGGCGGGGCGCTGGCCGCTCCCTACCAACTCAGGCCCCCGAACACGGAAACCGTGCTGGCGAACCCCGGGTTCCACAGCACGGCCACCACCCCCCGGGCGTGCAGAAACCCGCCCGCGAGGGCGGGTTCCTTGCACTCTGGTTTTCGAGAGGTGGAGTCAGCCGGCGCGCCGGGTGGCCACCTGGCGCTCACGACGCACGCGGCGCCGCTCGCGCTCGGACATGCCACCCCAGATGCCGAACTTCTCACCCACCTCGATCGCAAAGTCCAGGCACTCGGCCCGAACCTGGCATTCCCCGCAGATGGCCTTGGCCTTGCGTGTGGACGCCCCCCTCTCCGGAAAGAAGAGGTCGGCGTCGGCCCCTCTGCAATTGGCATAGTCCTGCCAAGACAATTCCCCCACCGCCAGCGCTTCGACGAGCTTGCTCTGCATCCCGAGGAACTCCTCACACGCGTGTAATTACACGTTTGAGATTAAGCAATCTTACGCGCGCCGTCAACCCCGCGTTCTGGGCCTCGAGCCTCCTTGCCATAATGGGCGCCCCGATCGAAGGACGAGGTTGGTCGCCACAACAGAGCGTCGACGGCTCCCCTGGCCGGTTGAGTTCTACCGCTCGGCCGTCGGCAAGAAATGGGTCATGGCGATCACCGGCATCGTCATCATCGGCTTCCTCCTCGCCCACCTCTTCGGCAACCTCAAGCTCTTCCTCCCCCCGATCAACGGGGTCCCGGACCTCGACATCTACGGAGAGGCCCTCCGCTCCCTGTTCACGCCGATCCTTCCCGAGCACGTCTTCCTATGGATCATGCGGGTGGGGCTCATCCTGGCCTTCATCTTCCACGTCCACGCCGCCTACTCGCTGACGCTCATGAACCGCCGCGCCCGCCCCACCGACTACACCGGCCCCCGCACCTACCTGGCCGCCAACTACGCCAGCCGGACCATGCGCTGGTCGGGCGTCATCATCCTCCTCTACGTCTTCTTCCATCTGGCCGACCTCTCCTGGGGCGTCGCCCCGGCCGCCCCCGAGGTGTGGGAGCGGGGCCATGTGTACGCCAACATGATCGCCACCTTCTCCCGCCCGCTGGTCTCGCTCTTCTACATCGTGGCCAATCTCGCCCTCGGGCTACACCTCTTCCACGGGGCGTGGTCGATGTTCCAGAGCCTGGGCGTCAACAACCCTCGCTTCAACCGCTGGCGGCGCTACTTCGCCTGGACCCTGGCCGGCGTCATCACCCTCGGCAACATCTCGATGCCGATCGCCATCCTGCTCGGTTACGGAAGGACGCCATGATCACCGAACTCGACGCCAAGATCCCGTCAGGGGCGATCGAGGACAAGTGGGAGAACCACAAGTTCTCCATCCGCCTGGTCAACCCCAACAACAAGCGCAAGTTCAAGATCATCGTGGTGGGCACCGGCCTGGCCGGCGCCTCCGCCGCGGCCAGCCTCGCCGAGTTGGGCTACGACGTCCACGCCTTCACCTTCCACGACTCGCCTCGCCGGGCGCATTCCATCGCCGCCCAGGGCGGCATCAACGCCGCCAAGAACTACAAGAACGACGGCGACTCGGTGTTCCGCCTCTTCTACGACACCGTCAAGGGCGGTGACTACCGCAGCCGCGAGGCCAACGTCCACCGCCTGGCCGATGTCTCGCTCAACATCATCGACCAGGCCACCGCCCAGGGCGTGCCGTTTGCCCGCGAGTACGGCGGCCTCCTCGACAACCGCTCATTCGGTGGTGCCCAGGTCTCCCGCACCTTCTACGCCCGCGGCGCCACCGGCCAACAGCTCCTCCTCGGCGCCTACCAGGCGCTGATGCGCCAGGTGGGCCTCGGCACCGTCAAGCTGCGCACCCGGGTCGAGATGCTCGACGTGGTCGTCGCCGACGGCCGGGCCGCGGGCATCGTCACCCGCGACCTCATCACCGGGGCCATCGAGAGCCACTCCGCCCACGCCGTCGTCCTCGCCACCGGAGGCTATTCCAACGTCTTCTTCCTCTCCACCAACGCCATGGCGTGCAACGTCAGCGCAATCTGGCGGGCCCATCGCAAGGGGGCGGCGTTTGCCAACCCCTGCTACACCCAGATCCACCCCACCTGCATCCCCCAGTCCGACGAGTTCCAGTCCAAGCTCACTCTGATGTCGGAGTCGCTGCGCAACGACGGGCGCATCTGGGTCCCCAAGCGGGCCGACGACAACCGCGCCGCCGATCAGATCCCCGCCGACGACCGCGACTACTACCTGGAGCGCATGTATCCCGCCTTCGGCAACCTGGTGCCCCGCGACGTCGCCTCCCGGGCCTCGCTGCGCATGGTCGCCGCCGGCAAGGGGGTGGGGCCGCTCAAGAACGGGGTCTATCTCGACTTCGCCAGCGCCATCGAGCGGGTCGGCACCGACGTCATCCGCGACCGCTACGACAACCTCTTCGAGATGTACGAGCGCATCACCGACGAAAACCCCTACAAGGTGCCGATGCGCATCTACCCCGCTCCCCACTACACGATGGGTGGGCTGTGGGTCGACTACAACCTCATGACCACCATCCCCGGCCTCTACGCCCTCGGCGAGGCCAACTTCTCCGACCACGGAGCCAACCGCCTCGGCGCCTCGGCGCTCATGCAGGGCCTGGCCGACGGCTATTTCGTGCTCCCCTACACCATCGGTGACTACCTGGCCGACTATCTCAACGTCCCGCCCGTCCCCACCACCGACGGTGCCTTCGCCGCCGCCGAAGCCGAGGTCCGCGACCGCGTCAGCGGCTACCTCTCGACCGGCGGCACCCGCACCGTCGACTGGTTCCATCGGGAGCTCGGCAAGATCATGCTCGAGTACTGCGGCCTCAGCCGCAACGAGTCGGGTCTCGACAAGGCCCTGGCCGAGATCCCCGCCCTCCACGCCGAATTCAAGAGTGATCTCCGGGTCCTCGGCGAAGGCGACTCACTCAATCAGAGCCTGGAACGGGCCGGCCGGGTCGACGATTTCTTCGAACTGGCCCAGGCCATGTGCCTCGACGCCAAGGACCGGGAGGAGTCGTGCGGCGGCCACTTCCGCGAGGAGTACCAGACGGAGGAGGGCGAAGCGCTGCGCCGCGACGACGAATTCGCCTACGTCTCCGCCTGGCAGTGGACCGGCAACCCCGCCGCCCCCGAACTGGTGAAAGAACCGTTGGAGTTCGAAAACGTGAAACTGAGCACGAGGAGTTACAAATGACGGGTTGTCGGTTGTCGGTTGTCGGTCGGGAGGTGCGGCGAGAGATCCTCTCCTTCCCCGCCGGGCCGGAGTCAAGCATCCGTTGTCACAACTCATGACCGAGGCACGCGCTTGCGCAACCACGGCAGAGGAGGGCGGCTGCACCACACGAACCGCGACCGACTACCGCAAACTGTTAACTGACAACCGTTGGCGAAGCGCCCGATGAACATCACCCTTCAGGTCTGGAAACAGGCCGGGCCCGCCGGCACCGGACGTTTCGCCACCTACCAGGTCAACGACATCGAGCCCGAGATGTCCTTCCTCGAGATGCTCGACCTCCTCAACGAACGTCTGGTCAGTCAGGGAGAGGAGCCGGTCAGCTTCGACCACGACTGCCGGGAGGGTATCTGTGGCACCTGCGGCGTGATGATCGACGGCCTCGCCCACGGACCCCAACTCGGGACCGCCACCTGCCAACTCCACATGCGCAAGTTCCGCGACGGCGACACGATCACGGTCGAACCGTGGCGGGCCTCGGGGTTCCCGATCGTCAAGGACCTGATGGTCGATCGGTCGGCATTCGACCGGATCATCCAAGCGGGCGGATTCATCACCGTTGACACCGGATCGGCTCCGGATGCCAATCTGATCCCGGTACCCAAAGAAGTGGCCGACACGGCCTTCGACGCCGCCGCCTGCATCGGCTGCGGGGCATGCGTGGCGGCCTGTCCCAACGGCGCCGCCAACCTGTTCACCTCCGCCAAGATCGCCCATCTCAACCTTCTTCCCCAGGGCCAGTCCGAGCGCTGGGAGTGCACCCAGGCCATGGTGGAGGTGATGGAGGAGCACTTCGGATCCTGCACTAACCACGGCGAGTGCGAGAAGGCCTGCCCGAAG
>DATFFO010000016.1:0-2812 GCA_035250025.1 Acidimicrobiia bacterium | reverse complement strand
TGGGCCATGGCTCCGTAGGTGAGAATCGTGAGGGCGTTTCCCTGACGGCGGATGGCGGCGCGGCCGATGGGAACCCGCCACTCTCCCTCCGGGTACGGTCCCTTGCCGAGGCGGTAGAGCTTTTTGGGCTCGAGGAAGATCACCGGGTCGGGGTCCTCGACCGCCGACATGAGCAGACCCTTGACATCGGCCGGGGTCGAGGGGACGACCACCTTGAGGCCGGGAACGTGGCTGTAGAAGGCCTCGATCGACTGGGAGTGGTAGAGGGCGCCATGGATCCCGGCGCCAAACGGGGCGCGAATCACGATCGGGCACGCCCAGCGGCCGTCGGAGCGGTAATGGATCCGGGCAGCCTCGGAGACGATCTGGTCGAAGGCGGGGTGGATGTAGTCGGCGAACTGGATCTCGGGTAAGGGGCGCAGGCCACTGGCGGCCATCCCGATCGCCGCTCCGACGATGGCGGACTCGGCGAGCGGGCTGTTGAAGCAGCGGTCGGCCCCGAACAGCTCGGTCAGACGCTGGGTCGCCTTGAAGACGCCCCCCTTCTCCCCGGCCACGTCCTCGCCGAAGACGACAGTGTCGCCGTGGGCTTCCATCACGTCGACCAGAGCCCGGTTGACGGCGGTGATGAGGTTCACCGTGGATCCCGCCGGCGCGGGCTCGGGCTCGGTCACCGCCTCCGACGGCGTGATGGGGTTGGCGTAGACCCGGGCGTACGGCTCGTCCGGGCGCGGCGCGGCCTCGGCTTCGGCCACCGCCGCCGCCAGTTCGGCTGTCACGTCGGTGTCGATGGTCCGTTCCTCCGTCTCGGTGAGGAGACGCTGCTCGATGAGGTATTGGCGAATGCGCATCAACGGGTCCTGGCGCCTCCAGGTCTCCACCTCTTCCCGACTGCGGTAGAGCCGGTCGTCGTCGTCCGAGGTGTGGGCGTAGTACCTGTAGGTCTCGGCCTCGATGAGGGTCGGCCCGCCGCCTCCCCGGGCTCTCGCCACCGCCTCGGTCATCGTGGCGTAGACGGCGAGGGGGTCGTTGCCGTCGATGGTCACGCCGGCGAAGCCGTACCCGCCGGCGCGGGCGGAGAGGCTTCCGGCCACCTCCTCGCTGGTCGGCACCGAGATGGCATAGCGGTTGTTCTCGATGACGAAGATCACTGGCAGGCGGTGTATGCCCGCCCAGTTCATGGCTTCGTGCCAGTCGCCTTCCGAGGTGGATCCCTCCCCGCCGTACACGGCCACCACGCCGGGCCGTCCCTGGATGGCCAGCCCATGGGCGATCCCGATGGCGTGCGGGTATTGCGTCCCGATGCAGGACGACTGGGTGAAGACGCGTCGGCCGGGATCCGACCAGTGGTTGGGGAGTTGGCGGCCGCCCGACATGGGGTCGGTCTTGCGGGCGAACGTCCCCAGAAACACATCGACGGGCCGCATCCCCCAGGCGAGAGCGACCCCCATGTCCCGGTAGTAGGGGAGAACCCAGTCCAGGTCGCGGTCGAGCGCCATCACCGACCCCACCTGGATCGCCTCGTGACCCGAGGAACCGACCACGAACGGGACCCGCCCCTGACGGTTGAGTGCCCACATCCGGTCGTCCATGCGCCGCGCCATCAGCATGAGGCGGTACATCTCGATGAGCTGCTTGTCCTCCAGGCCGAGGCCGATGTGGTCCGGTGCTGTCATGTGGTTCCGATACTCCTTGGTCAGGGTCGGGGATGCCCGCGGTGGATTCGATTGAGGTCGCCGATCGTCTCGATCCGCTCCTCGGCGACGTGGACGGCGGCCTCCTGGGGTGTGATGTTCTGGGCGGCGGCCGTCTCCAGGATGCGCAGGGTGGCGTCGTAGAGGCCGTCGACGCGGTGGAGGACCCGGGTTTTGGAGTAGCCGTGTAGCTCGTCATAGACGTTGATGAGGCCGCCGGCGTTCACGACGAAATCAGGGGCGTAGAGGATGCCGCGGTCGGCCAGGCGGCGCCCGTCCTCCTCGGTGGCCAGTTGGTTGTTGGCCGAGCCGACCACGGCCTCGCACTGCAGCTTGGGAATGGTGTCGGCGTTGAGGACGGCCCCCAGGGCGCAGGGGGAGAGGATGTCGCACGGCACGGTGAGGCACTCGTCGGGCTCGACAGGCTTGACGCCGTACGTCTCCACCGCCCTGTCGACGGCGGACTGGTAGGCGTCGCTGACGAGGACGTCTGCTCGGGCTTCGACGAGCAATTGCACGAAGGCCGAGCCCACCTTGCCGACTCCCTGGACGACGATCTTGCGTCCCGCCAGGTCGGCGTCGCCCCAGCGATGGAAAGCGGTGGCCCGGGCGGCGGCGTAGAGGCCGCGGGCGGTGATCGGCGAGGGATCGCCGGCGCCGCCCTCGGCGACGGGAATGCCCAGGGCGAATGGCGTCTCCCGGCTGACGTAGGCCATGTCGGCCGTGGTCGTGCCCACGTCCTCGGCGGTGATGTAGCGGCCGCTCAACGAGTCGACGAAACGACCGTAGGCCCGGAAGAGGCGCTCTGACTTGTCCATCTCGGGGTCGCCGATGATCACGGCCTTGCCCCCACCCAGGTCGAGTCCGGCGGCAGCGGCCTTGTAGGTCATCCCCTCGGCGAGGCGGAGCACGTCTGTGAGCGCCTCTTCCTCGCTGGGGTATGGAAAGAAGCGGGTCCCGCCGAGAGCGGGACCCAATGCTGTGGAGTGGATGGCGATGATCGTCTTGAGACCCGATACAGGATCGGACCCGAAGACGACTTCCTCGTGACCTTCGATCGACTCGAAAAGGCTCAAACCATCTACCTCAGGTGGTGGTCGCCCCGGAGTCTAGAGGGA
>DATFFO010000015.1:0-2875 GCA_035250025.1 Acidimicrobiia bacterium | reverse complement strand
GGCCAGAAGAGGTTCACGCCGAGACCTGCAACCACCAGGTCGCCGGAGCCCTCGACCAGGATGCCGCCCACCTTGTCGTCGCCGAGGAGAAGGTCGTTGGGCCATTTCAACGCCACGGCCTCCCCGATGGTCCTCCGCGCCGCCACCCCGGCCACCAGCGAGAGCGGACTGGAGAGGGGAGGGTGGAACGCCACCGACACGGCGAAGGCCCGCGGCGCCGTGTCCCATCGTGCCCCGGTGCGGCCGCGACCCGCCGTCTGACGGTGGGCGACGATGACGATGGGCACCCCCTCCTCGACAGCTGCCTGGCGGGCCGTGTCCTGGGTGGATGCCACCTCTTCCAGCACCCTCACGGGATATGGTGTAGCCACATCACCGCCTCGGGAGTCGAACTCTGCATGGGAACCGAAGAGCGTATCGAAGAGCTGCGGAAGTTACGGGACGAGGGGCGCCACGCCGGTAGTCCCCGGGCCGTTGAACGCCAGCACGAACAGGGCAAGCTCACCGCTCGAGAGCGGCTCGACGCCCTGCTCGACAAAGGGTCCTTCAACGAGATGGACCTGTTCGTCCGGCATCAGGCCCTCGGATTCGGCATCGAAGACAAGCGTCCCATGGGAGACGCGGTGGTGACGGGCTACGGCACCATCGAGGGGCGCACCGTTTTCGTCTACGCCGAGGACTTCACGGTGTTCGGGGGCAGCCTCGGCGCCGCCGTCGCCGACAAGATCTGCAAGCTGATGGACATGGCGATGGAGGTGGGGGCTCCGATCATCGGCCTCAAGGACTCGGGAGGCGCCCGGATCCAGGAAGGTGTGTCCTCTCTCGACGGCTACGGGCGCATCTTCGAGCGCAACGTGCGCGCCTCGGGAGTGGTCCCTCAGATCTCTGTGATCATGGGCCCATGCGCCGGGGGAGCGGTCTACTCACCGGCGATGACCGACTTCGTGATCCAGGTCGACAAGACCAGTCACATGTTCATCACCGGTCCGGACGTCATCAAGACAGTCACCGGTGAGGAGGTGACGATGGAGGAGCTCGGCGGTGCCCATGCCCACGCCGCCGTCTCCGGCGTCACCCATTTCGTCTTCCCGACCGGCAAGGATGCCCTGGAGGCAGTGCGATACCTGTTGTCGTTCCTCCCCCTGAACAACATGGAGATGGCCCCCTACTTCGGGTCTACCGACAGCCCCGACCGCATCGACGACTCCCTCGACGCCATCATCCCCGACTCGGCCACCCATCCTTACGACATGGTTGAGGTCATCGAGACCGTGGTGGACGACGCCGAGTTCTTCGAGGTCCACGAGCACTGGGCCCCCAACATCGTCGTCGGCTTCGCCCGACTCGACGGCCACGCCGTCGGCGTGATCGCCAACCAGCCGGCCGCCCTCGCCGGCACCCTGGACATCACCGCGTCCGAGAAAGGCGCCCGCTTCGTCAGGTTCTGCGATGCCTTCAACATCCCCCTCATTACCTTCGTGGATGTCCCCGGCTTCCTGCCCGGAGTGAGCCAGGAGCACGGCGGCATCATCCGCCACGGCGCCAAGCTGCTCTACGCCTACTGCGAGGCCACCGTCCCCCGAGTCACGATCATCACCCGCAAGGCGTACGGCGGCGCCTACCTGGTCATGAACGCTCGCGGAGTCGGGGCGGACCTGGTCTTCGCGTGGCCGTCGGCCGAGATCGCCGTCATGGGTGCCCAGGGCGCCGTCAACGTCATCTTCCGGCGCGAGATCAAGGACGCCGACGACCCCGACGCCACCCGGGCGCGACTCATCGGCGACTACGAATCCCGATTCAACAATCCGTACCGGGCGGCCGAGCTCGGTCTCGTCGACGAGGTAATCGAGCCACGCGAGACCCGGATGAAACTCATCAGGGCCATGCGCATGCTCCGAACCAAGCGAGTGACCCACCCCCAAAAGAAGCATGGGAACATCCCCTTGTGAGCGCCAACATCTACGGGTCTGGCTCGGTCTGCGGATCGGAGTCGGAAGTCGGAAGTCGGAAGTCGGAAGGCCAGCGACGGAAGTCGGAAGACGGAAGACGGAAGCGGCAAGACGGACGGCATCCTTTCGCAAGACGGATCGGGGAGAGGTGGGGCGACCCAGGACGCCGGGTGGTTGCACGGACGCAATCAGCGTCGTTGCCTGAGCACCTTCGCCAGGGCGATGAGCATTCGCTTCACCTGGTCGACCTCCACCAAGAGGGTTGCTGCGGCTTGGGCGTCGAGGAACCCCAGGTCTTTCGCCAGGACGAGATGGCACTCGAGTTCAAACGCAGAACCGGTCGCAATGTCAACGAATCTGGCGAATTCGGCGCTCCCCCGCCGTCCGCACCCCTCAGCCAAGTTGGCGGCAATGGACACGCACGACCTCCGCGTCTGACTCGTCAACCCGAAACGCTCGGCCCGTGGATACGTTTCGGTGGCCTGGTAGACATCGCGAACCAGTGCTCTCGCCCGTTGCCAGCACCTGAGACTCCGGAAATCCCACACCGCCCCATTCATACGGCCGGCAACCGCCAAAAGGAAGAGACTGACCTCCCAACCGGCACGGCCCCGTCCGTTACGGCCTCGCCAGCAACCGACGTCCGCCTTCTCTCCTCGGCTTCTGGGCCCACGACTTCCGTCTTCCATCTCCCGACTTTTGTCTTCCGACTTCCGTCTTCCGACTTCCGCCTGCCGTCCGCCCTCGCACCATGACCGCTATTGCACGGCTGCTCATAGCAAACAGGGGCGAGATCGCGGTTCGGGTGATTCGGACGGCTCGGGATATGGGGATCCACACCATCGCCGTCTATTCGGAGCTGGACCGGGACGCCCTTCACGTCGCACTGGCAGACGAGGCGTGGCTGATCGGGCCGGCCCCGGCCG
>DATFFO010000014.1:0-6830 GCA_035250025.1 Acidimicrobiia bacterium | reverse complement strand
ACCCATCCCCCCAGGATGATGAGGAAGAACACCAATTCGACGCCGCCGACTCCGGCCCCCAGCGGCCGCAAACCTGCCCCCAAGGCCGAAAGGACCCCGAGCACAGCGACCGTCTTGGCGTCGAGGCCCCCCTCGGCGAGTTCCGACGCCGCCACCGCGATGACCATCGGAATGACGAGGACGAAGAGCAGGGGAGCCGCTTCGCTCTGGGCCAGGCGGCTCTCGGCCCCGGCGAACAAAGGCCACAGGAAGGCGATGAGGCTCAATACCCCGGCGGCTGCGAGGGTCAGGGCGGCCCGGAAGCCGAGCGTGACTGGCGTCGACCTCATGTCGGGTTCCCGAGGGCGGCGGCGACCTGGCGGACCGTGAGCCAGGGCGCCGGCGACAAGATGCGAGCGACCTGGGGGGCGAAGGCCGGAGAGGAGACGACGAGGTCGGCCGTGGGACCGTCGGCGACAACCTCGCCTTCGGCGATGACGATCACGCGGTCGGCTACCTCCGCCACGAACTCCACGTCGTGGGTGGCGACGACCACGGCCCGGCCGTCGCCTGCCAGCTCGCAGAGTACGGCTCCCAACCGTCGCTTGGCGGAGTAGTCGAGACCCCGCGTCGGCTCGTCGAGAAGGACGACGGGGGGCGAGGCCGTGAGCTGGATGGCGAGGGCCAGGCCCAGCTTCTGGCCCTCCGACAGATCCGATGGGTGTGCCTCCGTATCGAGGGCACCGACGATCCGCTCGGCGAGGCCGAGACAAGTTCCCGGCACCCCATCCGACTCGGTGTCGGCCTGGTCACACTCGGCGATCACGGTCTCCATGTAGAGGAGGTCGGCCGGCGACTGCGGCACGAGGCCCACGAGACGTCGGGCCGCGGCGGGGTCGAGGCCGGATGTCTCCTGTCCGGAAACCGTCACGGATCCCCGGTGACGGCGTCCGGAGCCTTGGAGCGCCCACAGCAGCGAAGACTTGCCCGAGCCGTTGCGCCCCATCACGGCTGTGATAGACCCGGCCTCGAGGTCGAGGTCGAGCGGATGGAGGGCAACGACGCTGCCGTAGGTCACCGAGAGCCGCGACGCCTCGAGCGACGTCTCACCTCGGTCCCGGGAGGGTTGGGGTGGGGGCGTTGGGAGTTCGAGGTGGCGCGCCGCCCGACGGGCATCGCGGATCGACAACGGCGGCGGCGACCAGCCCGCCACCCGGGCGAGTTCGACCACCGGAGGGGCAATGTCGGAGATCGCCATCATGGCGGCGGGATCGCCGGAGGTGGCGACGCCCCCGAGGCCGAGATGTACCACCTGGTCGGCGTACTGGATGACGCGTTCCAGGCGGTGCTCGGCCAGCAGGACGGTGATGGCCAGGTCGTGCACCAGCCGCGTGATAGCCGCCAGCACCTCCTCGGCGGCGGTGGGGTCGAGAGCCGAGGTGGGCTCGTCGAGCACCAGCACGCGGGGGCCGGGGGCGAGGACCGATCCGATGGCGACCCGCTGCGCCTCGCCGCCCGAAATGTCGCTGAGGCGGCGGTGGCGCAGCCCGGCCAGGCCGAGCAGGTCGAGCGCTTCCTCGACCCGCTTGCGCATCACTCCCGGGTCCATGCCTAGCTGTTCCATGGTGAAGGCGAGTTCGGACTCCACCGTCTCGGTCGTGAAGCCGGCGGCGGGATCCTGGCCCACCATCCCCACGAGGTCCGCCATGTCCCGAAGGCGATTTTCGGCGGTGGATCGCCCACCCACCGTCACGGCACCGGTGAGGGTGCCTCCAGTGAAGCGGGGCACCAGCCCGTTGACGGTGCCGAGCAGCGTCGACTTCCCGGCCCCGGTCGCGCCGACCACCAGGCACAAGGTCGCCTCGTCTACGGCTACATCAACGTCGGCCAGGGCCGGGGCGGCAGCCCCGGGGTAGGTGAAGCTGACGTGGTCGAAACGGATCACGGGGCGGTGACCTCCCGGGCGCTGGCGACTACGGCGTCCGGGGTAGCGGGGGCGGGCGGGGCCACCCAAGCCGGTATTCCAGCCGCCAGGATCCCGGCCGCAGCCAGGGATGGCAGGGCGGGCCAGCTCAGCGGTTGTACGGAGATGGCCAGCGCTGTCGGGTCGATCCAGCCCGACGCCCACACCGCCACGGCTGCTGCCACCCCGGAGGCCCCGACGAGCCAGCCCTCGACCCCCCACCGCTCCGGGCGGTAGATCGTGCGGCCGACTGTCCCGCCGGCGGCGGCCACGGCACCGGCACCGGCCCCCAGCCCGCCGGCGACCACCGCGATCGCCCATGGAATTGCGAGGGCGCCGTCGACGAGCGAGAAGGTGCCGATCGACAGCAGGGTCACACCGGTCAGACCGAGAGTCGTGCCCAGCCGGCGTCTCCGTGTCGGGGCCGGTCCCAGCCGCCCGTACCCCCTGGACTCCATCCCCGCCGCCAGCGCCAGCGAGCGTCCCAGGGCGCCTTCGAGAACGGGGGCGAGAAGCGAACGGACTGACCGCAACCCGGTCCCCGGGCTTCCTCGCAGCCGGCGTGCCCGGCGCACCCGGCCGATCGATTCGATCACCTGGGGGGCGACCGAGAGAGCGACGATTGCCGCCGCCGCCGTGTCGTAGAGCGCCCGGGGGAGGGAGCGCAGGAGTCGCCGGGGGTCGGCCAGGGTGTTGGCTGCCCCCACGCACACCACGATGGTGGCGAGCCGCATCCCATCGGCGAACGCCGCCAGCAGAGCCTCCGCCGTCACCGGGCCGCCGATCACGACCCCGGCTGCCCAGTCAGGCAGGGGAAGGCGGGGCAGGGTGAAGACGACGTGACCGGCGAAGCCTCCCCCGAAGACGACCCGGAACGCCACCCGCAGGGCGATGACGACGAGGGCAAGCATCAGGTAGCCCCGGAAGGCGGCCCCCGGCCCGGCCGAACCGCGGGCGGCCACGACCAGGGCCACCACCGCCAGGATGAGGGCGAGGAGGATCGGATTGGTGGTGGCGGTTGCGGCGGCTCCCAGGCCGATCGCCCACAACCACCATGTTCCGGCATGGAGTCGCCGGGGCAAGGCTCGGACCGTCATTCCGTCCTCCGGCGCGCAATGGCCAGACCGGCGCCGGCGAGGATGGCGACGACGAGACCGCCTACGACGACACCACCGGGGCCGGACGATGGGGCCGCGGTCGTCGGTGGTGAGGCGGCAGTCGCGAGGACGGTCGTGGGAGGGGCGACGGTGGTGGGTGGGCCAACCGTTGTCGGTTGTCGGCTGTCGGTCGGGGACGTCGTAGGGGACGTCGCGGTCGTCGACGGTGCCGCGCTCGCCGTGCTTGTCGCCGCGACCGTCGTAGTCGGGCTGGTCGTGGTCGTAGTGCTGGTCGTCGTTGTTGTTGTGGTGATGGTGGTCGTCGTCGTCGTCGTCGTTGACAGAGTGCTGGTCGTGGTCTCGGCCGGGGCGGGGATGGCGAAGGCTGGCGCAGTGTTGGAGCCGGTCGAGAACGACCATCCCTCGAGGTCGCCGCCGACGGGGAGATGGGCGCCTATCTGGCTGAAACGCCAGTCGCCGCCCAGGTCGGCCGTCCAGTGCGCCCAGAAGGCGTCCGCCGGTGGCGTGTCGGCGCAGTCCTCGGCGTCAGCGTCCGGCATACCGTTGATCCGGCACAGGAAGGCGGAGTTCTCCTGAACTTGCGTGATCTCGAACCCGGCCTGGGTGAGGGCCTCGAAGCCGGTGCCTGGGGATGGGGCGCAGCCGACCTCGACGCCCCCGCCCAGGCCCCCGAAGTCCACCACGACTGTGATCCCGTCGCCGGTCGGGCACGGGGCGGCAGCGGCGGCCGTGGCCATGAGCCACGTTGCCGCCGCCAACAGCCCCACGAGCGGCCGACGGTTCGTGGCTCAGCCCCCCAGTGCCCGGAAGAGCAACGCCGCCATCTCGCCCCGGGTCAGGCTGGCATCGGGGCAGAAGTTGTCGTTGATGGGCGGGTTGCAGCCTTTGGTGATGCCGGCGGCGGCGAGGCGGCGGATGTCGCCTTCGAAGACGGAGCCGTCGTCGTCGGTGAAGGTGTCGTCACCGGGGTCTGTGAGGTCGAGAGCGCGGACCAGGAAGGCCGCCATCTCGCCTCGCGTCAGGTTGGCGGTGGGGCAGAAGTTGTCGTCCGCCGGCGGATCGCAACCCTGGCTGATCCCCGAGAAGCCCAGCCAGGCGATCTCCGTGGCGAACAGATGGTCGTGGGGCACGTCGGCAAAAGCCTGGAGGGCGAGGTCGTGGTAAGGGCCGCCGCCGAGGGCGAGGACGCCTTGCAGGGTGGCGAAACCGTTGGCCTCGGTTTCTGCCTCCACGAAGCGGATGCCGCCGTCTTCGGTCTGGAGCGACATCACGAACTCGGCGGCCAGGTCGGCGGCATCGACGCGACCGGCTGCCCGCAGGGCCTGACCGGCCACACCGGCGGAGTTGGTGTTGGGATCTCCGAAGGCGTTGGGCCACGAGCCGTCGGCGTTCTGCGTGTCGGCGAGAAGATCGGCGGCCACGCTGGCGGCGCCGTCGGAGCCGGCGGCGATGAGAGCCTGGATGGCCAGCGCCGTGGTGTCCACATCGGGGATGGGCCCTCCCGGGCAGGTGCCGAGGAAGGTGAAGTCGCCGTCGGCGCACTGCATCCCCTCCAGGGCGGCGGTGGCAGCGGCCGGGACTCCACCAGGGGTTGCCCCGAGGGCGATCATCGCCAGGGACTGGGAGAAGACCTCCGATGCGAAGATCCCGCTCGGGTCCATGCCGGCGCGCAGTTCGGCCTCGAGATCGCGTCCCTCAACGAAGGTGGCGGCGTCGACCCCGGCGATCTCGACGGCCAGCAGGACTTTGGCGAGCGCGCCGACGTTGGCGGCGCCGGCGGGGCCGATGTAGGCCTCGGCCCCAGCGTCGAGATCGGCCAACGCTTGGCGGGCCGCCCCCTCCTCGCCGCCCACCGAAGCCAGAGCGAACACGACGTCGGTGCGGGCGGCGGTCTTGCCGAACACGTCGAAACTCGGCTCGGGTTGGTCGAGTTCGGCGGCGACCCAGGCGGCGGCCTGAGCAGCGGCCGCCGGCTGGTCCTCGACGGCGGCGACGGCGGGAGCGGTTGCGGCTACTAGCCCGCTCGAGGCCACGACCAGCGCGGCCAGGGTCGCCCGAAGCTTGGGCAGGGATACGAACATGTGGGTTTCGTCCTTTCGTCTCGGGTCCGTTTGCGAACCCAGCGACGACCCTCCCCGGCGGGGGAGCGGACGTACCGGGCTCCGCCCGTAGACCTCGACGGGTGTCTGGAGCCGTGACCTCTCGCTGGTAATCCGACTTACCGCTCCGGGGAGCGGCCTACGGTTGCGGGTCAGTACCGGCTTTTGACCGGTTTTCCCATTGAGAGGCCCGTTCGTTTGTCAAGCCGCCCGGCCGGGCGACCCGCCCAACATTAGTGGTGTGTCGCGACCACGGGTCTCACAGCAGGGCGGTGGTGAGCAGGCCGGCGGCGAGGCCGTAGAGGCCGGCCATCAGGTCGTCGGCGAGCACGCCGACGGCGCCGGGGAGCTCACTCTCGGCCCAGGCGACGCCGGGGATCTTGAAGATGTCGGCCAGGCGGAACACAGCCCATCCGACGAGGGCGGGGACCAAACCCAAGCCGAGCGTGGCGAGAAAGGTGCCGGCGGCCTCGTCGATCACCACCCAGCCGGGATCGCCGTCGGTCACGGCGATGGACCTCACAGAGAGGAGGCAGGCCAGGCAGGTGGCGATCAGGAGTCCGGCCTGCCAGGCGACGCCGAGCGGCTCGACCGCAATCGCGGCAGCGAGTGCGAACAGCGACCCAACCGTGCCCGAACCGATGTCGCGGCCCCTGATCCGACGCAGGATCAAGCCCGTCCCGAAAAAGGAGGCGATGAGCCTGGACACGGCGTCAGGGTAGGGTCTGGCGGCTGCAGACTCGAGGAGACCGGCATGGACCATCAACTCAACGGCATCGCCACTCCTGGCGACCCGGCGGTGTCTCCGGACGGGGCGCGGGTGGTGTTCACGGTGACGACGATCGATGTCGAGAACGACCGGTACGAGCGCGTCATCTGGATGGCCGATGCCGACGGCTCGGGCCCGTTCACGTCCGGACCGGGCGATTCCACTGCCCGTTTCTCTCCCGACGGCGCCCGGATCGCATTCCTCCGGGCCGACGACGGCCCCGCTCAACTGGCGGTGATTCCGGTCAACGGCGGCGAGGCTGAGGTCGTCACCGAGTTCGAGTTGGGAGTGACGGGAGAGCCGGTCTGGTCGCCCGCCGGCGGCACCATCGCCGTCGTTGGCACTGAGTGGACCGAGGAGTGGAAGGACCTCGACGATGACGAACGGGCGCGCCGTCCCCGCGTTCTCACAGAGAGGAACTACCGGGCCGACAACCTCGGCTGGCGACACGACAGACGAAGTCACGTGTATTTGGTCGACCCGGCTGGTGAGACGCGGCGCCGTCTCACCGAGCGGGAACAGGAGGAGGCGTTGCCGGCCTGGTCTCCGGACGGAGAGAAGGTGGCGTTCGTTTCCGACACGAGCGTTCAACCCGGCTACGAGCCCGGAGTGTCGATCTTCGAATGCGTGGTTGGCGAGGGCGAGGTCAGAGAGGTGGCGCCGACAGGGCAGTGGATGAGGCTGTCGTATCGGCCCGACGGAGTGCTCCACGCCCTGGGCTCACCGGGGCCGAGCTTCCCGGAGCTGGGCGC
This sequence comes from Acidimicrobiia bacterium, assembly GCA_035250025.1. GTDB lineage: Bacteria > Actinomycetota > Acidimicrobiia > Spongiisociales > ZC4RG35 > DATFFO01. The sequence continues at coordinate 150 of DATFFO010000014.1, read as the reverse complement.
CCTGTGGCGGTTCGAGGCCGAGCCCGTCGTCGTCAACCGGGGACACGATCGGGCCGTGGCTGCTTTCGGCGCCGGCCCTCCGACCCTCGCCTGGGACGGCGAGGCAGCCGTGGTAATGCTGGTGGACTCGGGGAGAGTCGGCATCGCTCG
>DATFFO010000013.1:0-8121 GCA_035250025.1 Acidimicrobiia bacterium | reverse complement strand
GAACCGCCCGGACCCAAGTCCAGCGGCCCACTAACATGACGGGATCGCATGACCTCGCTCGACATCGACGCCATCCGTGACAACCTCGAGGGTGCCCGTGATCGCCTCGTCGCCCAACTCGGCGAGCTCGGCGCCACGCCCTCCGGTGATCTCCAGGCCGACCTCAACGCCGGTGAGGGGTTCGCCGACGCCGCCGCCACCACGGCGGAGCGGACCGAGCGGATCGGCCTGGTCGAGACCCTGAAGGGCCAGCTCGCCGACGTCGACCGAGCCCTGGAGAGGATCGCAGAAGGCGAGTACGGCATCTGCTCCAATTGCGGGAAGCCGATTCCGCCGGAACGACTCGAGGCCCGTCCCGAGTCGACCCTGTGCGTGGCCTGCAAGTCGCTCGGTCGTTAGTGGTGTGTCGCTCGATTAGGGAGCGCGTGTCTCCGAAGGCCGGAGAGACGCCGTCATCATTTGGGCGACGCACCAGTCAGAGACATCGTTGCCCGGTCGTTGGTTCCATCTCGCTGCGCGCCTCGTAGACGTCGCCACGTCGCGCCCTCTCGACCACGAGGAACGGGCGAGTGTGCGGGAGTGGCTGGAGGGGCCGCACGAAGCCACTGCCTTCTTCGCCCAGGCAGCCGCCGACCAGCGTCACGGCTATGCCTCGGCCCAGGTGGCGGTTGCCGCGGCGCCGGGTCGCCGTGATCTGGTGAGAGCCGCCCTTCTCCACGACATCGGCAAGCGTCACGCCGCCCTCGGCCCCACTGCCCGTTCGGCCGCTTCGGTGGCGATCAGGCTGGGGCTCCCGCTCCCGGCACGGTGGAAGCTGTATCGCGATCATGGGTCGCTCTCGGCGGCAGAGCTGGCGGGGGCCGAGCCCATCGTGATCGAGTTCGCCCGCCACCATCACGGGTCCCGACCGTCGTCGATCCCGGCGGACGATTGGGACCTGCTGGTGAGGGCCGACGCCGCCCGGATCGGTCGTTGAATCCGCACCCGGATTCGACCACCATGACCGCCTGCCCGTGACCTACCACGTCTCCACCGCCGTCTTCGAGGGTCCCCTCGATCTCCTCCTTCAACTGATCACCCGCCATCAGGTCGACGTCACCGCCGTAAGCCTCTCGGATCTTGTCAGCGAGTACGTATCCCACGTCGAGGATCTACGCCGCCTCGACCTCGAGGTCACCTCCGAGTTCCTTCTGATTGCCGCCACGCTCATCCAGCTCAAGGCTCACGCCCTCATGCCCAGCTCGGCCACGGTGGATCTCGACGACGAACTGGCGTTGATGGAGGAGCGGGACCGCCTTCTGGCTCGGCTGCTCACGTGTGTCACGTTCAAGGACGTGGCGGTTGTGATCCGACACAGGATGCAGGAGGCCAATCGCTACGTTCCCCGGGTGTCGGGCCTCGACCAGGAGATCACCGCCGAGCCGCCGGAGGCCGTGCTGACCGCCGATGCCGTCGGTCTGGCCCGACTGGCGGCGTCAGTCATGGCCCGGGCAAACGAGGAGCCCGATCTCGACCACCTCGACCTCCACCTCCCCTCGGTCCGGGCGGCGATCGATGAGCTGCGGGTGCGCATGGCCGAGGAGGTCTCGGCGTCCTTCGAAGCCCTGGTAGAGCACTGCCGGCGGCCTGTCGAGGTCGCCGCCTACTTCCTGGCGCTGCTGGAGCTGGCCAGGTGGGGGATGGTCGAGATGACTCAGACCGACTGGATGTCTGAGATTCGGGTGCGCCACACAGGCGTCGAGCCGTCCGAACTGGTGTCGGAGTGGGACACATGATGGAGCCGATAGCCGCCCTCGAGGCGATCCTGTTCGTCACCGAGGCGCCCGTGCCCGAGTCCGAGCTGGCCGAGGTGTTGGAGATCACGCCGGCAGAGGTCTCGAGCTTGCTCGGCGACCTCGGCGACGAGTTAGCCCGGCGCCGATCCGGACTCACCCTCCGCTCCAATGCTGGTGGGTGGAGGCTGTATTCGCGGCCCGAGGCCTATCCCTACCTGGAGCGCTTCACGGCCTCCGCCACCGCTCGCAAGCTGTCATCGGCGGCCCTGGAAGTGCTGGCCGTTGTGGCCTATCGCCAGCCCGTGTCCCGGGGCCAGGTCGCCGAGATCCGCGGCGTGGACAGCGATTCCTCTCTCAGCACACTGGCGCGGCTGGGTCTCATCGAGGAGGCTGGCCGCCTATCACTGCCGGGAAACCCTGCCATCTATCGGACGACTCCTCAATTCCTCGAGAAGCTGGGTCTGGCGTCGCTGGAAGAGCTGCCGCCGCTGGCCGACCATGTGCCGCCGGCCGAGATCGTTGACGCCCTCGAAGAGACGTTCCGCCCATGAACCGTTCTGAGGGTCGGAATCGTCGCTCGGAGGCGCGAGAACGACCCACAAAACGCTAGGCGGGGGCGTGGAGCGCGATCGGCCCAAGCTGCAGAAGGCCATCGCCCACAGCGGGTTGATGTCGCGGCGGGCCGCCGAGGTGCTCATCGCGGCCGGGCGGGTCACGGTGGATGGCGAGCTCGCCGCGATCGGCGACCGGGTCGACCCGGAGACCCAGAGGGTGGAGGTCGACGGTGCCCGGATTCCTATCCAGCCGGGCCGGGTGACCTATCTCTTGTACAAGCCTGTCGGGACGATCTCCACCGCCTCCGACCCGCAGGGCCGCCAAACGGTGACGGACCTGGCTCCATCCGAGCCCCGGGTGTATCCGGTTGGGCGGCTCGACGCCGACTCCGAGGGGCTGATGTTGCTCACCAATGACGGCGACCTGGCAGAACTGGTAATGCATCCCCGTCATGGAGTGACGAAGACGTACATGGTGATGGTGGAAGGAGAGCCGGGCCCCTGGGTCGACGACTTGACCTTGGGCGTCGAGCTCGAGGATGGGTCAGCGGCTGCTCTGGCCGCCCGCGTGGTCGACTCCCATGGCGCCCGCACCCTGGTGGAGATGGTGATGGGCGAGGGTCGCAACCGCGAGATCCGGCGGATGATGTCCGCCCTCGGTCATGAGGTCGTCAGCCTGGTAAGGGTTGCGGTGGGCCCGATCGTCGACCGGGATCTGAAGCCGGGGGAGTGGCGCCATTTGACTCCTGAGGAGGTGGCCCGGCTGTACCAGGCGGGCGCGACCGGGTAGCTTGCGGGCGTGCTCGCCGTATCTCCTCTGGGCCGGCCCGTCCAGGGAACCGTCCGCCCGCCGGGATCCAAGTCGATCACCAACCGGGCCCTCGTGGCCGCGGCTCTGGCCGACCCCGGGGCGAGCCGGATCCATGACCCGTTGCTGGCCGACGACACCGTGGCCATGCGGAATGCGCTGCGCGCCTTCGGCGTCGTCATCGACGACGTCGACGATCCCTGGCTGGTGCTGGGCACCGGCGGCGCTCTCGATGTGCCGGCCGGCGTCGTCGATGCCGGAGCGTCGGGGACGACGGCCCGCTTTGTGACGGCGGTGGCCGCCCTGGCGGGAGGGGAGTCGGTGATCGACGGCACGGAACGGATGCGCCATCGCCCGATCGGCCCGCTCGTCGATGCCCTCGGCATGCTCGGCGTCCGGGCCACGGCGCGGGGTGGGTTCCCGCCGGTCACCGTGACGGGAGGGACGCTGGAAGGGGGGAAGACCGTGGTCGATTCCCGCTCCTCGTCCCAGTTCGCCTCCGCCCTCCTCCTGGTCGCCCCGATGGCCGACGGCGAAGTCGAGCTGGAGCTGATGGGCCCGGTCGTGTCGCGTCCCTACTTGGCCGGAACGGTGCAGGTTATGCGTGCCTTCGGCGCCGCGGTTTCCGTCGAAGGTGATCGGTACACGGTCGCCCCGGCGGGCTACCGCAAGACGAATTTCGACGTCGAAGCCGATGCCTCCGCGGCCGTCTACCCGGCCGTGGCCGCCGCCATCACCGGCGGGTCGGTGGTCATCCAGGGTATTCCCGACACCTCCATCCAGCCGGACCTCGAGGTACTCCACATCCTGGAGAAGATGGGCTGCATTGTCAGCCGGCGCGACGGCGAGATCGAGGTCACGGGACCCCCGGGCCGGCTCCAGGCGATCGACGAGGACCTGTCGGGAGCGCCCGATGGGGCGATGGCGGTGGCCGTGGCCGCCTTGTTCGCAGACAGCCCTTCCCGCCTGCGAGGACTGTCGACCTTGCGTTTGAAGGAGACGGATCGTCTCGCCGCCCTCGAAACCGAGCTGGGCCGGGTCGGGGGCGAGGCCCGGGTCGACGGCGAGATCCTCGAGGTCGGGCCCGGCCGTCTGCGACCCGCCGAGGTCGAGACGTATGACGACCACCGCATGGCGATGGCCATGGCTCTGGTCGGCCTTGTCGAGCCCGGGATCGTCATCCTCGACCCGGGGACCGTCTCGAAGACGTGGCCCGGCTACTTCGAGATGCTGTCAGCCCTATGACACAGTTGATCGTGGCGATCGACGGCCCGGGCGGTGTCGGCAAGTCCACGACCAGCAGGTTGGTGGCCGAGCGGCTCGGCGCTGCCCATCTGGACACCGGTGCCTTCTACCGCGCGGCCACCCTGGCCGTGCTCGAGGCGGGCGCCGACCCGGCAGATTCGGCCGCCGTGATTCAGGCCATGGCGGGCCGGCGTATCGATCAAGGGGGTGGTCGGACCACCCTCGACGGGCGCGACGTCTCGGCCCCGATTCGCACCGATGAGGTCACGGCCTCGGTTTCGACCGTTTCGGCCCATCCCGATCTCCGCAAGCGGATGGTCGAGGCCCAGCAGCAATGGGTCCACCGCCACGCCGACCGGGCGGTGGTCGAAGGGCGCGACATCGGCACCGTCGTCTTCCCCGACGCCACCGTGAAGGTCTTCCTCGACGCCGACCCCGCCGTTCGCGCCGCCCGGCGTTCGGGAGAGATCGGACGGGGGCGAGGCGAGGTGGCGGAGGCTCTGGCCCGCCGCGACGCCCTCGACTCCACCCGGGTGGTGTCGCCCCTGGTCGCAGCCGCCGACGCAGTCGTCATCGACACGACCCACCTGTCCGTGGCCGAGGTGGTCGAAAGGATCCTTTCCCTCCTCCCCGAGGGTGTTCTGTGAACCCGGAGCTTGTTGGGTTGGTGAGGCGTCCCCCTACCATTGGGGGCATGGTCCAACGCGTGCTGCTGGCCGAACCGCGGGGCTTTTGCGCCGGGGTGGAGATGGCGATCAAGGCCCTCACCTGGATGGTTCGGATCTTCGAGCCTCCCGTCTACTGCTATCACGAGATCGTCCACAACGAATGGGTTGTGAGCGCCTTCGAGCGCGTCGGCGTCATCTTCGTCAACGACATGTCGGAGGTGCCTGAGGGGGCTCCGGTGATGCTCTCCGCCCACGGATCGTCGCCGGAGGTGGTCGAAGATGCAGGCACCCGGGCGGCCGTCGTGATCGACGCCGTCTGCCCCCTCGTCACCAAAGTCCACCACGAGGTGAAGCGCATGGCTTCCAAGGGCTACGACATTCTCTACGTCGGCCATGAGGGCCACGACGAGGCGGTGGGGACGGTTGCGGAGGCTCCGCACGCCATCACCCTCATCGAACCCGAGACGGGTCTGGAGTCCTTCCAGCCCAAAGACCCCTCCAAGGTCGCCCTCCTGGCCCAGACGACACTGGGCATGCACGAGTGGCGGCAGGTCCTCGATCAGGCCGCGTCCCAGTTCCCCGGGCTGGAAACCGCCCGCCGTTCGGACCTGTGCTACGCCACCACCAACCGCCAGGACGCTGTCGGCCAGCTGGCCGAGCAGTGCGACCTCATCCTCGTGGTGGGATCCGAGAACTCCTCCAACACGCAGGCCCTGGTCCGCTATTCGATCGAGAACGGCACCCCCGCGCATCGCGTCGACTCGGCAGACGCCATCGATCCCACCTGGCTCGAGGGTGCCGAGGTCGTCGGCGTGACGGCGGGTGCCTCGGCTCCCGACCACCTCGTTCAGGAGGTCATCGATCGGGTCGACCCGGCTCTTGGGTTCGAGCTGTGGCAGTCGACGACAGAGGCGGAGTACTTTCCTCTCCCGCCCCAACTCCGCAACTTCGTGGCGACGATCTCGGCGGTAGTGCTCGCCGGTGTCACCGCCCGACCCTCGACTGAACCGGGCTGGCTGGAGAGCGACCGGGAGTGGACCGCCACCGAGGCTCTCTCCCTCATCTCGACCTGATCGGGATTCCCGGCGGTCTACCGTCACTGAGGAAAATGGCGACCACTTCGACCCCGTCTCGCATGCCCATCGTCGCCGTGGTCGGACGGCCCAACGTCGGCAAGTCCACCCTGGTCAACCGCATCGTGGGCAGGCGGGCGGCGGTTGTCGAGGAGATGCCGGGTGTCACCCGAGACCGTCGCCAGTTCGACGCCGATTGGGCCGGTCGGGACTTTCTGCTCGTCGACACCGGAGGATGGGAACTCGACCCCGGCGACCCGATCGACAGCTCCATCCGCCAGCAGGCCGAGGCCGCCCTCGGTTCGGCTGACGTCGTGGTGCTCGTCGTCGACGCCACCGTTCCTCTCGACGAGAACGACCTCGGCGTCGTCACCCTGCTGCGGCGGGCGGAAGTGCCCGTGATATTGGCTGCCAACAAGGTCGATGATGTCGCCCACGAGGCCGAAGCCGCCGAGTTGTGGAGCCTCGGCCTCGGCCAACCCATGGCGGTCTCGGCCTTCCACGGGCGTGGCGTGGGGGAACTTCTGGACGAGGTCGTGTCCCACTTCCCCGACGACCTGCCGGCCCATGAGGACAGCGGAGTGCCCCGACTGGCGATCATCGGCCGGCCCAACGTGGGCAAGTCGACCCTCCTCAACCGCCTGGCGGGGGAGGAGCGCGTCATCGTGTCGGAGCGGCCCGGGACGACCCGTGACCCCGTGGACGTCGAGGTCGAGATCGACGGCCAGCCGTATGTGCTCGTCGACACCGCCGGCATCCGCCGCAAGCCCCAGATCACCGAGGACGCCGACTTCTACGCCGTCCTCCGCGCCCGAGACGCCCTCGCCACCGCCGACGTCGCCCTCCTCATGATCGATGCCGAGGAGGGTGTCACCCGCCAGGATCAGCGGATCGCCGACGAGGTCGTGGAGGCCGGTGTGGCGCTTGTCGTGCTGGTGAACAAATGGGACACGGTCGACTCCGAGGACCAGTGGTTGATCGAGCGGGACATGGCCCAGCGTCTCGGATTCCTGGGTTGGGCGCCGATGCTGCGGATCTCGGCCAAGCGCGGCTCGCGGCTCGGCCGGCTGGGTGCTGCCATCGAGACCGCCCTCGAGTCACGGTACAGGCGCGTCCCCACCGGGGTCCTCAATCGCCTGGTCCGGACGTGGATCGCCGCTCACCCACCCCCTGTCCGCAAGGGAAGGCGCCCCAAGATCCACTATGCCGTCCAGGCCGCAGTTGCTCCCCCGACCATCATCCTCTTCGTCTCCGGCGGCGACCTGGGCGACGACTATCTGCGCTTCATCGAGAACCGGATCCGGGAGGCGGAGGACTTCACCGGCACCCCGATCCGGGTCGTGGCGCGTCTCAGGGTCCCTCGTGACCGCTGAGGGCGAGAGCCGGCCCGATCCAGATGACCAGGCCCCACCGGCGCCGCTGAGCTTCAAGATCATGATCGCCCTGGCCGTGATCTATCTCGGGTGGCGATTGATCCAGGGCGTCGCCTGGGTCATCGAGAGGGTGTTCTGAAGGGCTGTGGCCCCCCACTTCTTTGGACCGTGGGGAACGGCCCCCACCTTCTTTCGACCGTGGGGAACGCGTGTCGTTCGTCGCCGTCCAAAGAACGGCTGGGCCGTTCCCTCTCGTCCAAAGAACACGCTCGGGGACCGTTGCCTATCGCTGCCGCGACCGGTCCGGCCACACCCGGGCGTTAACGTTCGCAGGGTGGACGACGAGTACCTGATCTTCGCCGGTTCGGCGAGCCTCGATCTCGGCCAGGCCATCGCCGAGAACGCCGGCATCCCGCTCGGGAAGTCGGAAGTCGTGCGCTTCTCCGAGGGGAACCTGTTCGTGCGCGTCCAGGAGAACGTGCGGGGTCGGGACGTGTTCATCGTCCAGGGAACCGCCTTCCCGGCCAACGACCACTTCATGGAGCTCCTGTTCTGGATCGACGCCCTCAATCGAGCCAGCGCGGCCTCGGTGACCGCCGTCATCCCCTATTTCAGCTACGCCAAG
>DATFFO010000012.1:0-3165 GCA_035250025.1 Acidimicrobiia bacterium | reverse complement strand
CTGACGCTCACCCGCCTCCTCGGCCAGATCACCGGCATCGCCGTGCTCGGCTCGGTCTGGGCGACGCGGGTGGCCGCCGCCGGCGGACCGGCCGATGCCGCCGACGCCCTTCCCGCCCAGCAGATGCGCGGGCTCCAGGACGTGATCGTGGTGATGACTTGCCTGGTCGGGTTGTCGGCGGTCCTGGCCATCGTCGCTCTGCGCCGGCGCCAACCTGTTCCCGCTTGACGCCGCGGGCCGGCGGCGGCTGCGCGCGCCTCCGAACCCAGGGTTCCCCAACACGGAAACCGCGGTCCCTGGCCCCGAGAACCAACGCCACCGCCCGGCAAGGCCTCAGACCTCGGTACCGAGACCCTGGCGGCGAGCCTCCTGCAGCGCCACTACCGCAGCCGCCACGTCCTGGCTGGCGACGCCGACGGACTTGAAGAACGTGACATCGGCCGCGATAGGTGGGTGACGTCCCGCCAGCACCTCGGTCAGCGTGGTGTCGGCGGTCCGCCCGGCCTCGATCAGGTCACCTGCCTCGGCGGCGGCCGCCTCGAGATCGTCCACGACGACATAGGCCTTGCGCGTGATCTCGGCCGGCACCTCGATCATCCCCGGCCGGAAGGCGCCCACGGCGTTGATGTGGGTTCCGGGACGTACCGCCTCGGGCCGGAACAGCGCTTCGGTGGCCGGAGTGGCGCAGGAGACGACATCGGCCTCGGCCACGGCGGCGTTCGCATCGGCCACCGCTTCTCCCCCGACCCGTGCTGCCAGATCGCCTGCCCGCTCGGCCCCACGCGACCAAACGAGCACTCGCTCGATGGGGCGGACGGCGCGCACCGCCTCGACCTGGTCGAAGGCCATCGCTCCCGCCCCGATCACAGCCAGAACGGAGGCGTCGGCCCGACTGAGGAGCCGGGTCGCCAACCCGGCCACCGCCCCGGTCCGGATCGCGGTGAGCGTGGGGCCGTCGACGATCCCTTCGGGCGTGCCCTCGGGGTCGAGGACGATCACCAACCCGCTCGGGTTGCCCGGCACCGTCGAGACGATTTTGATGCCGGCGCGGTCCCCGACCCGACCCGGCATGAACATGGACCCTGCTAGCTGGCGCCGGAGCGGGATCTCGACGTCCTCGCCGAAGGCGGCGGCCTGGGACACGACGGCCTTGTCCATGGGAAGACACCGCCGGGTCTCCTCGGGGTTGAGGATCAGCATCAGGCCGCGCTGACGCGGTAGTCGCTCACCTTGGGATCGAAGGCCAGGTCGATGAGTCCACGACGCTCCGCCGCCCGGCAGAACTGCAGAAAGCCGCTGTAACCGAACTTCTTCTCCGAGAAGCCGGCCTGGCGCTTGCGCACCTCGTTCTTCAACCCGGACAGGAAGGGCGACCCATTGCGACGTTCGAGTTCTTTCACCACGGTCACCAAAAGGTCGAACGCCCCCGACTCCTCGGCGCTGCCCGAGGCCAGTTGGATCACCGGATCCCCCTTGGCGGGACCCTCGGTGAGCTCGATGACACCCTTATCGGCCAGGTCCCGGATCAGCTCTCCGAATCCCCGGTAGCCGTAGTCGGCCTCTGAGAACGTCGAGTCCTTGCGCAGTAATGCCCGCTTCAGCGACGAGGACAAAACGGTGTCTCCTGAACTGCGCGAGAGTCCGGCCAGGGTCCGGGTGATGAGCGACTCGATCTCATCGTCGGGCTCTCTCGACTCGGCTTCATCCTCGGGGGTTTCCACTGCCACCGGCTCCTCGGCGGCGGCAGGGATGGTCCGGGGTTCGACACCTTCCAGATTCTCGTAGAAGAGGAACTCGTCGCAGGCAGGGGGCAGCATCTTCGACGTCGAACCTTTGACACCGACACCGATCACCCGCTTGTTCAGCTCCCGGAGCTTGTGGACGAGCGGGGTGAAGTCGGAGTCACCCGTGCAGACGACGAAGGTGGTGACGTAGGTCCGTTCGAATGCCTGCTCGATGGCGTCCACCGCCATCTTGATGTCGGCGGCGTTCTTGCGGACGATGCCCATCCGCTGGGGGATCTCGATCAGCTCGACGTGGTTGCGGGTGAGCATGCGCCGGTCCTCGTCGAACATCGACCAGTCGGCGTAGGCGCGGCGGGACACCACTCTCCCCCGCTCGGCCAGGGCGTCGGCGATTGGCCCGAAGTCGAACTGCAGGCCCCCCAACGAATCCCGGGCGCCGATGGCCAGGTTCTCGTAGTCCAGGAAGACTGCGATGCGTTCTTCATCCATGTCTGTGAGCGTAGGGCGTTCCGATACGATCATGGGTATGGGTGACCCCGCCTGCTGGCTCGATCGGGTGTGCCTCGAATGCGGCCGCTTCGTCGACGACGAACACGTCGATGACGACACCTGCCCGCACTGCGGGGCATCACTCGAACCTCAACCCGGCTGAGAGCCCGAAACCGTGGAAGCGAGGGCGGCAAGCGCAGCGTCAGCCGCCGCCCGCCCGGACATGACGCACTCGTTGAGGCCGATGCCATGGAAAGCGGCTCCCGCCAGGTGAAGTCCCGGCCGCGACGCCAGCTCCGTCTCGGCGGCGGCAACCCGATCGAGATGGCCGAGGGTGTACTGGTGGAACCCTCCCTCCCAGGTGGCGACGTGGGTGAAGATCGGGACGGCCGAGATTCCCGCCAGCTCGGCGAGCCCGGCGCGAGCGGTGGCGACAAGTCTGTCTTCTGAGGCGGTTGCCGGTTCCTGGCCATCGGCGCCGCCGATGAACACGCGGATCGCCGCCCGGCCCGGCCCCGCTCGCCCATCCCATTTCTGGGAAAGGAAGGTGACGCCGGTGACGCTGCGGCCCTCCACAGCGGGGACGACGAACCCGTACCCGTCGAGCTGGGGAATGTCGGCGACGTCGAACCCCAGAGTGACCACGGCGGACGACACCTGGCGGATGCGGCTGACGGGGGCGGCCGCCCCGGGACGGATGGTTGCCAGGAGACCGGCCGCCTCACGGGCTGGCACGGCCAGGATCACGGCTCCGGCCGCCACCTCGGTTCCGTCAGCCAGGGTGAGCCGGTATGCGCCCGGCCCTCCCGCGAGCGCCGTGGCCCGGGCGCGGCGCCGGACGTCGACCGGGGCGATGGCGTCGGCAAGGGCGGAGACGATCGTGCCCATCCCCCCGGCGAAGCTGGCGAAGTAGCTGACTCCTGCGGGCTGG
>DATFFO010000011.1:0-2262 GCA_035250025.1 Acidimicrobiia bacterium | reverse complement strand
TGAGTGCGCTCGCGGTGGACAACATCGCTCTCGCTCCGATCCTCATGGACTGGACATGGAATCCGGCGTCGGGGCGTGACCCCGACGCCTGGTGGGACTCGCAGATCTACGACTTCATGGGGGTCGACCATTACGTGTGCTACAACGATGAGAGCTCGTGCCAGGACGATGGCATGCTCACCGGCGACTGGGCGACGATTCGGGCCTGGGCGGCCACCGAGGGTGTCGACCTGGCGGTGGGAGAGTGGGGCATGCGCGGCACCGACGCCGACGCCGGCGAGCGGGTCCGAAGCTGGTTTGAGCACGCTGTCAACTCCCACCAGGACGGCGGCGGTGCCCGGGTTGTGGGAATGGCCGCCTTCGACTCTGATCCCCACAACACCGAGTCCTTCGAGCTGGCGGGTGAACAGCTCGCCGCCTTCCACGAATTGATGGGCGATAACCGCGCAGCAGAACCCGAGCCCTGGTCGCCGTCGTCCTAATCGCGACGGCGGAGCACGCCTTCGAGGGCCAGGCTGACGGAGATGAGCAGGGCGGCGATGAAGGCTTCGGTGATGCGCTGGATCCAGACCAGGGCCGACTCGATCGGCCCTGCCGCCGCGACCGAGTCGACACCGTTCTGGTTGAGCGCGCTCAACACCAGCGGTACGACGACCAGCCCGAGATACCACGCCACCCGCGCTCCGATCGATGCAGCCGGCCCGTCGGGCCACCGGTTGACAAAGTCGAAGTAGAGGCCCGCCAGAAGGGCGAAGCCCCACGCCTCTGCGTGGTCGATGATCCAGACGGCGGGCTCCGACAGATGCCAACCGGGGAACGGTGCTTCGCCGAGCAGGATGATGACGGCGAGGATGCCGTAGAAGCGCCACCGAGCTGCAGGTCGATTCCTGTCTCCGTTGTGGTGGAGATGGAGCGTCAGCACGGCGGCGGCGAGGATGGCTTCGTTCAGGGTGATGAACCATTGCGCCAGACCCAACCGTGATCCGACCACCTCGGTGAGGAAGAATGTCGCCGCCAGGAACAGCCACCATCCCGCCAGGGCCCACCTAGCGGGCGGACGGCGAAATGAGGCCGTAGTGAGAGCCAGCCCGGCGAAGACGAAGGCCTCGTTGTTGCGCCTGATCTGAGTGAGTAGCCCTTCGGAGACCAAACGGTCGAGCCCGTCCCACGCCAGAACTACCGGGGCTAAGAGCAGTAGCCCGATGATGACGAAACGAAACGGCTGCCCAGACGATGCCCGCATCCGCGCCAATCTAGGACTGGAAACGGAGCCCGCAATTGGCCTTCGGAACCATAGATAACGGGTAATGGCGGCCGCGTGTCTGTCCGATATGAACCTTGATGCGTGCCCTCACCGTCGGCCTGGTGTCCGTCGCCCTCGCCCTCGCGGCCGGTGGCTCGTTCGTGGACGACGACGGCTCCGTTCATGAGGGCGCCATCGAGGCGATCGCCGCCGAGGGCGTGACCAAGGGCTGCAATCCTCCTCTCAACGACAGATACTGCCCCGACGGCACCGTGACCCGTGGACAAATGGCTGCCTTCCTGACCAGGGCCCTCGATCTACCTGCCGCCCCGTCGGCCTTCAGCGACATCGTGGGATCGGTGTTCTCCGTCGACATCGGTGCCCTTGCCGCGGCCGGAATCACCAAGGGCTGCAACCCTCCCCGCAACGACCTCTTCTGCCCCGATGCCTCCGTCACCCGCGGCCAGATGGCGGCTTTCCTAGTGCGCGCGTTCGACTACCCGACCGCCGCATCCGACTTCATCGACGTCTCGGGGTCGGTGTTCTCCGCCGACATCGGCGCCTTGGCCGCGGCCGGAGTGACGACAGGTTGCAACCCTCCTGCCAACAGCCGTTTCTGCCCGGACCGGGAAGTAACACGCGCCGAGATGGCCACCTTCCTGGCCCGAGCCCTCGAGCTCGATCTCGTCGAGGTGCCGGCGCGCTGTCCGACCTTCCCTTCCGATGACATCTGGAACACTCCCGTCGAGGATCTTCCGCTCGACCCGCGTTCCGACGCCTACGTCGACACCATCGGCCGTCAGTCCGAGGTGCACGCCGACTTTGGCTCGGGGGTCTGGCCTCCCGATTCCAATAGTCCGATAGGCATTCCGTTTGTAGAGATCGGTCCCGACACTCCAGCTGTGCCGATCCATTTCACCGCCTACGGAGACGAGTCCGACCCCGGGCCTTACCCCGTGCCGGACGACGCTCCAATCGAAGGTGGCCCCGATGCCGACGGCGACCGTCACGTCATCGTT
>DATFFO010000010.1:0-10535 GCA_035250025.1 Acidimicrobiia bacterium | reverse complement strand
CTGAGCCGCCGCCGGATGGTGCAGGGTGCGGACCACGACTGTCCGGCCAGGATCGTCGAGGATCTGCCTGATGGGAGCAGGCACCCGGGCGAGATCACCCGGGCCCAATCCCGTGATGATCAGGTCGACGGCGGGACCACGGACGGCTGGGGATCCAGAGTCCAAGTTCCGAACTCCTCCGCCACGTTCACGTCCGAGCCCTCCAGAGTGGCGAGCAGCCACTCCTGCAACTGGGTGGTGCCGCTCTCGTCGATCAGGCTCTGACGCACCTCTTCCTCGGTGGGAAGCTCCTCTTCGGTCGGTTCCGTGCGCTCGTAGACCTGCAGCACGTGGAAGCCGAATTCACTCTCGACCGGCTCGGTGATCTCGTCGATCCCCGCTGTAGCGGCGGCGTCCCGAAAGGCGGGGACGTACTGCTGGGCGGCGGCGCACCCCAGGTCGCCGCCGTTCTCGGCGGCGCTCGGATCGGTTGACAACTCGCCGGCAACGGTGGCGAACTCCTCGCCGTCGTCGAGCCGGCTCTTGGCGGTCGCGGCCTCGTCGGCCGTGGCCACCAGAACGTGACGGACGCACACCTCGGTGAGCCCGACCACGGCCTCGTCCATCGCCGTCGCCACCTCCTCGGCGGTGGGCTCTCCTGCCGCCGCGGCGAGCTTCTCGGCTACCTGCTGTCGGATCAGACCGATGCCGACGATCCGGCGGATCGTGTCTTCTGAGAAGTTCTCCTGCTCGGCCACCTCGGTCAGCGTCATCCCGGCTGCTTGCGTGGCCAGGACGTTCTGTAGCTCGGCCTCGATCTCCTCGGCTGTCGGAGCGACGTCGTACTCCTCGGCGGCGGCTCTCTCGAGGATCTCCCACTGGATGAGGGCGCCGAGATAGCTGGCAAAGAGCTGCGAGTCCAGGCTCGCCCCCGACTCGAATGGCAGGGTGCGCACATCGGCGACGGTGAACTCGGTGCCGTCGACGGTGGCGGCGACCGCGTCGGTACCGGTCCCACCACAGGCGGTCAAGAGTCCGGCAATGACGAGGCCGGTCAGCAGCTTTTTCACAGGGAAACCTCGCGGAAGGCAAGAGAATTGTTGACGGCGCCCGGACGCAGGGTCCGGGCGTGCGGTCATGGTATCGGCGCGATCGGACAATCGCGATTCAGGTGTCCTCGATTGGCCACATCGTGGTGAGGAAGGACAACAGGCCCGCCACCAGGGGGTCCGGGACAGGAACGAACAATGCCCCCTCGGCGGCGCGCAGGACGGCCCGGGGTGACAGGCGCTCCAACCTGACCTCCTGTGGGATCGACAGGTCGACCGGGGCAAGGCGGACTTCGTTGCGCAGCTTGACCACCTCGGTCAGGCCAATGCGGATCGCTTCGGCCCGGATGCGAGCGACATCGACCAGCGCCGCCACCTCGGGCGGCAGCGGTCCGAAGCGGTCGGTCCACTCCCCGACCACGTCATCCACCTCGGCCGAGGTGCCGGCACCTGCCAGCCGTCGGTAGGCCTCGAGTCGGATGGCCTGATCGGCGATGTAGTCGTCAGGAATGTGGGCGTCGATGGGGAGGTCGATACGCACCTCGGGAAGTCGTTCCTGCATCGGCTCCTTGCCCTCGAGCTCGAGCACGGCCTCGGCCACCAGTTCCGCGTAGAGGTCGAAGCCGACGGCGGCGATGTGACCCGATTGGACCTCACCCAGGATCGACCCGGCGCCTCTGATCTCCAGATCCTTGATCGCCAATCGGAAGCCCGAACCGAGCTCAGTGGCCTCCCCGATCGCCTCGAGGCGCCGGTGCGCCTCTTCTGTGAGAGACCGGTCGGGGGGATGGAACAGGTAGGCGTATGCCCGCTGGTTGGAGCGGCCCACCCGTCCCCGCAACTGGTACAGCTGGGCCAGGCCGAGGAGGTCGGCTCGCTCCACGATGAGCGTGTTGACCTGGGGAAGGTCGAGCCCGGACTCGATGATCGTCGTGGCGACGAGGACGTCGTACTCGCCGGCCCAGAAGTCGAGCATGACCTGTTCGAGCTGGCCCTCCGACATCTGGCCGTGGGCTACGGCGTAGCGGGCGTCCGGCACCAGCTGGCGGAGACGGGCGAGAGCCCGCTCGATGGACTGGACGCGGTTGTGAACGTAGAACACCTGGCCGTCACGCAACAGCTCTCGGCGGATGGCAGCCGACACCGCCTGCTCGTCGAACGGCCCGACGTAGGTCAGGATGGGGTGGCGATCCTCGGGGGCCGTTCGGATGTGCGACACGTCGCGGATCCCGGTGAGCGCCATCTCCAGCGTCCGGGGAATCGGCGTGGCGGTGAGAGTGAGGACGTCGACCCCGACCCGCAGCCGCTTGAGCGCGTCCTTGGCGTTGACCCCGAACCGCTGCTCCTCGTCGATGACGAGCAGACCCAGGTCCTTGAAGCGGATGTCATCGGACAGCAAGCGGTGGGTTCCGATGACGACGTCGACGTCACCCGAGGCCAGCCCCTGGACGACGGCCTTCTGCTGGCGGCTGGTGAGGAATCGCGACAGCACCTCCACCCGAACCGGGTAGGGGGACAGCCTCTCGGAGAACGTCTGGTGGTGCTGCTGGGCGAGCAGTGTCGTTGGACAGAGGACGGCGACCTGCTTGCCGGCCTGGACCGCTTTGAAAGCGGCCCGGATCGCCACCTCGGTCTTGCCGAACCCCACGTCTCCGAACACGAGGCGGTCCATCGCCTTCTCGCCCTCCATGTCGGTCCTGACGTCGCCGATGGCCACCAACTGATCGGGGGTCTCCTCGAATGGAAACGCCTCCTCCATCTCCCGTTGCCAGGGGCTGTCGGGGGGGTAGGCGTGGCCCGTCGCCAGGGCCCGCTTCCGGTGGAGCTCCACGACCTGCTGGGCCACTGCAGCCACGGCCTTGCGGACACGCGACCGCTGTTCGTTCCAGTCCTTCCCGCCCATCCGCGACACCCGGGGCGTCTCCCCGCCGGTGTACTTGGTGACTGCCGCCAGCTGGTCGGTGGGGACGTAGAGCTTGTCCCCGCCGTGGTAACCGATGATGAGGTACTCGCGCTCCACTCCCGCCATCGTCCGGGAAACGAGTCCCTCGAAGCGCCCGATCCCGTGCTGGTGATGGACGACGAAGTCGCCCTCTGTCAGGTCCCGGTACTCGTGACGGGCAGGCGCCTGGACCCTCCCCGTCCGGCGATGGGAGCGGCGGCGGCCGGCGATCTCCTGTTCGCCGAGGACCGCCACAGCCGGCCCGGGAGCGACAAATCCGTGATGGATGCCGTGGGAGAGAACCGTCGCCTCCGAGGGGTCGTCAGAGTCGACGGACAAGGCGAGGCCGTTCTCGGCGAGGACACGCGAGACACGTTCGGCCGCCGGCCGGCCATCCATCGCCACGACGACCGCCATGCCCCGGGAGATGAGGCGAGTCAGACCCGCCGCCACAGACTCGGGGTCACCGGCGGTGGCGTCGAAACCTCGCACCTCGAGCACGGCATCGTCGGGCCCGGTCGCCACGCTCGGCATCTCCAGCAGGCGGGACGGATCGGGCTGCAACTCACCGAACAGCAGGGGATGCTTACCGGCGTCCGGAGCGAGCTCGCCCCATGTCGGGGCGAGGGCGGCGGCCAACTCCTGTTCCTCCTCGATCAGATCTCGGCTGCGGTCCACCGTCCTGACCGGATCGACCAGTACCACCGTCGAGTGGGTCGCCTCGTCGAGGATCGAGCGCTCGTCGGCCAACCAGGGCAGCCACGACTCCATCCCCGGAAACATCTGGCCCTGGGCGATGCGCTCGAACGTCCCTGCCGCCCACGACTCGGAGACCACCAACTCGGCGGCGCGGGCGGCCACCTCCCCCTCTGGCCGCAGCTCCCGCGCCGGATAGACCTCGAGTGCCTCGACAGGGTCCTCGGAGCGCTGGGATCCCGGGGAGAATGTCCGTAGCTCCTCGACCTCGTCTCCCCAGAAGTCGACCCGGACGGGGAGGTCGGTCTGCGCCGGGAACACGTCGACGATCCCGCCCCGGACCGCGAACTCTCCCCGGCTCTCGACGCGGTCGGTGCGGTGGTATCCGAAGTCGGCCAGGCCCCGAGTGAAGTCACTCAGGTCGACGGCGGTTCCGGACCTGACCGCGATGGGGGCGACAGGTGAGGGGCTGACGCGCTGGACCACCGCGCGGACGGGTGCCACCACCACGGTGCCCGGACCACCCGAGGCGAGACGGTGGCGAGCGAGGGCGCGGAGCGCCATGGTCTGGGCATTGGGAGAGACGAGCTCGAACGGCAGCGTCTCCCACGCCGGCAGCAGTGCGACGGTGTCCATGAAGAGCTCCAGGTCGTCGACCAGCTCCTCTGCCTCCCGCTCCCCCGGCGTGACGACGAGCAGCGACGTGTCGGATCGGGCCGCCAACCCTGCCACCGCGAAGGCACGCCCGCCGCCGGCAACTGCCCACCGGCCCGGCACATCCGGCACCTCTGCCTTCTCCCAGCGTTCGACGAGTGAGGCCAGCGGGGCCCGCCGCCCGCTCACAACATGCCCCGGGCCTGAAACCACTCCACCATGCGCCTGATCGTGTCGGCCGGAGTGGCATAGGCCAAACCCAGATCCCGCGTCGCCCGGGACCCGTCGTAGGCGTGCCCGTGGCCGACGACCCGCACCATCTCACGGCAGAGGACGGGGCGACGCCGGCGAAGCCGGGCCGCCGCCTCCACCGCTCCGGCACCCAGCCGGGCCATCCAAAGCGGAAGCAGCCTCACTTCGACCGGGCGGCCCAGGACCTGCCCGGCGAGCTCGACAGCCCCGGTGACGGTGGTCGTGAACCCGCTCAGGAGGTAGCGCTCGCCGGGTGTTGCCCGCTCGGCGGCGAGGACATGGCCGCGGGCGCAGTCGTCGATGTCGACGAGCGACACCCGGGACTCGACGAGGGCGGGCAGCCGGCCCTGGAGCAGGCGCAGGATGATCTCGCCGGTCCCTGTTGCCCGGCCGGGCCCCTGTACGGAACTGGGGTTGACGGAAACCACCTCAACCGGGCTCTTCTCACTCATGACGGCTCGCTCGGCGTGATGCTTGGAACGCTCGTATGCCGTGAGGTAGTAGCCCCGGTGCGGGGTCTTCTCGGTCGCCACCACGCCTCTCGCCTCCCCGATGGCCACGGCCGAGGACGTGTACACGAGACGTCGGACTCCGGCGGCAGCGCTTGCCCTGAGCACCGCGCGGCTCCCATCCACGTTGACCCGGTACATCCGCGCAGTGTCCGATGAGCAGGTCTCGTTGACGCCGGCGGAGTGGTAGACGACCTCGCAGCCTCCGAAGGCGGCGACGAGCGCGGCATGATCGAGGACGTCCCCTGACACCGGTTCTGCCCCGGCCGCCGCCAATGACCCCGCAGCCTCCGCGCTCCGGGCGAGAGCCCGCACTTCGTGCCCCGCCCCTACCAGATGCCTGACCAGCGCCGTTCCGACGACGCCGGTGCCTCCCGTCACCCCCACCCTCATACCGGCTGCGGCTTGCGGACCACGTGCCAGAAGGCGCTGAGGTATCCCCAGAAAGAAGCCAGCGTCACGATCACCGCCACCCACATCGCCCACTGGTCGAGATAGAACGGGCCCCAGCGGGAGGGGAGACGGAGGAAGGCCAGGAAAATGGCCCCGAACTGGGCCGCCGCCTTGATCTTGCCCCACGTCGAAGGCCGGACCAGGCCACCCGTGGTCGCCACCACGCCCCGCAGGGCCATGACCGCGAACTCGCGGAAGATGATGACGAAAGCGGCCCAGATCGACACCCGGTCGATCGACACCAGGGCGAGTAGCGATCCGGTGACGAGCACCTTGTCGGCGGTGGTGTCCAGGAAGGCCCCGAGCAGCGACTCCTGCTTCCATCGCCGGGCGAGGTAGCCGTCGATGAAGTCGGTAGCCGCTGCCACGGCGAAGACCGCCGACGCCCAACCCAGGTTGTGGGTGATCTCGTCGCCCGCCCGCGTGAGAGCCATGATGGCCGGGACCACCAGGACTCGAGCCAGTGCCAGGTAATCGGGTACGGAGATTCGGTGCCTCCTAGGGGCGGTTTGAGCGACGAGCGCCGATGTTAGGGGGTGAGTGGATAGGGACGGTGGCCCCCTGAGAACAGCCGGAGCGGGGTCAGGGCGCACCCTCGCCGGACATCTATCCGCTCACTCCTATTCCAGTCGACGTTCGCCTTCCCGGCGATCATGAACACGGCCGGGCGGGACCACTGCCGATCCCTATGCTCGTGACGCATGCCGCCTGCCCGCTTCGTGGGAGCCATCGATCAGGGCACCACCAGCACCCGATTCGTGATCTTCGACCACTCGGGGTCGATCGTCGCCGCCGACCAAGCTGAACACGTCCAGCACTATCCCCATCCCGGCTGGGTGGAGCACGACCCCCAGGAACTCTGGGAAATGACCATCCAGGTCGCCGAGGGGGCCCTGTCGACAGCCGGCCTCCGGCCCGCCGACCTCGCCGCAGTGGGCATCACCAACCAGCGGGAGACCACCGTGGTGTGGGACCGTGCGACGGGGGAGCCCGTTGCACGGGCGATCGTGTGGCAGGACACCCGCACCGCGGGGATCGTGAAGGAGTTGGCAGGCGACCGGGGAGTCGACCGGTACCGGTCACAGACCGGGCTCCCCCTGTCCACATACTTCGCCGGTCCCAAGATTCGCTGGCTGCTCGACCATCACGGCCTCGAGGGGCGGGCACAGGCCGGCGAGCTGGCCGCCGGGACCATCGATTCGTGGCTGCTGTGGAAGCTGACCGGCGGCCGCCACCACGTGACGGACGTGACCAACGCTTCCCGCACCCTTCTCATGGACCTCGGGACCCTGGGCTGGGACCCTGCGCTGTGCGACGCCATCGGAGTGCCCGGGACGATGCTGGCCGAGATCCGGTCGTCGTCGGAGATCTATGCCGAGGCCACGGAGATCCTGTCTGGCGTGCCTCTGGCCGGGGTGCTCGGCGACCAGCAGGCCGCCCTGTTCGGCCAGACATGCTTCGAGCCCGGGCAGGCCAAGAACACGTACGGGACGGGCAACTTCATGCTGCTCAACACCGGCAACGCCCCGACGACATCACAGTCAGGCTTGCTGACGACAGTCGCGTACAAGCTGGGCCACGCCCCGGCTGTCTACGCCCTCGAGGGATCCATCGCCGTCACCGGCTCGCTGGTGCATTGGCTGCGCGACAACCTAGGCATCATCGGGACCTCGGCCGACGTCGAGACCCTCGCGGCCGGTGTGCCCGACAGCGGAGACGTCTACTTCGTGCCCGCCTTCTCCGGCCTCTTCGCCCCCCGGTGGCGTCCCGACGCCCGCGGGGCCATCGTCGGCCTCACCCGGTTCGCCACCTCGGGCCACGTCGCCCGGGCCGCTCTCGAAGCGACCGCCTTCCAGACCCGCGAGGTCCTCGACGCCATGGTGTCCGATTCGGGCGTCCACCTGACCGAGCTCAGGGTCGACGGCGGCATGGTCGGAAACGAACTGCTGATGCAGTTCCAGGCGGACATCCTCGATGTGGCGGTGGTGCGCCCGACGGTGAGCGAGACGACGGCCCTGGGAGCCGCCTACGCCGCCGGCCTGGCAGTGGGCTTCTGGGAAGATCTCGCCGAGCTGCGGCGGAACTGGACCGAAGACCGGCGCTGGTCGCCGCAGATGGACTCCGAGACCCGGGCGTCTCGATACGCCCGCTGGAACCAGGCCGTGACCCGTACCCTGGACTGGGTGTGAGGTCCTGAAGGCCTCAGCTCGGCCGGCGCTCGCCCGCCCGCCGCGTGGCGGCCTCGGTGTCGGTGACCCAGAGCCTGACGACGTCGGCGGCATCGGCCACCATCAGGTCGACCTCGACCCGTTCCGCCTTGGCGAAGCGGCGGAGGACGAAATCGGCCGGATCCATGCTCCCCGGGGGTCTCCCCACGCCGAACTTGAGGCGGACGAAGGCACGGGTCCCCAACGAACGCTCCACGGAGCGGAGCCCGTTGTGGCCTCCCGTGCCCCCACCCGTCTGCAGCCGGAGACGCCCGAACGGCAGGTCGATGTCGTCGTGGACGAGGAGGGTGTCTTCGGCTGCCACTCCGAAGTAGTCGATCAGGGACCGAACCGGAGCCCCCGATTCGTTCATGAACGTGAGAGGGACTGCGAGGACCACCTTCTCCGACCCGACGGCCGCCTCGGCCGTCAGGCATCGGACACGGGATGGCCCCCTGCCCAACCGTTCGCCCCAGTCTTCGGCGGCGGCGTGGACCACCTCGGCGCCGATGTTGTGGCGGGTGGCCTCGTACTCGGACCCGGGATTGGCTAGGCCCACGACGGCCTTCACGGGCCTACTCGGTGTCTTCGCCGGCGTCCTCGCCGCCCGTTTCGGCAGCTCCTTCGTCGGCCTCGGCGGCCTCGCCCTCCTCGGCCGGCACCTCGCCCTCCTCGCCTTCTTCCTCCGCGACCGGCTCTTCGATCTCGGCGGCAGGCAGCGTGATGCTCATGACGACCGTCTCGGGATCGTCGAGATAGGTGACGCCGTCGATGGCGGGCAGGTCGGAGACCCGCAACGACTCGCCGATGTCGACGCCGCTGATGTCGAGCTCGATGTTGCCGGGGATGTTGGTGACCACGGCCTCGATCTGGACGTGGGTGCGGGCGGGGCTGAAGACACCGCCCTCCCGGGCGCCAATCGCCTCGCCCTCGAAGTGGATGGCGACCTCTGTGGTGACGGTCTCGGTCAGTGACACCTGGACGAAATCTATGTGCTGGTACTCGCTGCGGAAAGGATGGCGCGTGATGACCCGAGCCAGGGTGAGGATGTCGTCACCACCCTCGACCTCCAGGTTGATGACAGCGTTCGAGCCGAGTTCGGTGTGAAGGACGGCGTACAGCTCATGAGCATCGACGGCGATGCTGAGAGGCTCCAGGCCATGACCGTAGACGACAGCCGGAACCTGGCCCTCCCGTCGCAGGCGGCGAGACGACCGCGAGCCGGGAGCGCGGCCCGTGCGGGCGCGCAGACTCACTTGTTCCATGGCAAAACTCCTTGCGGGCGAGGTGGTGGGGGCCAATTATTGCGGGTCGGCGGCCGAATCGGCAAGCCCGGAGAGCCCTTCTACCCTCTTGAGCCAAGCCATAGTGACTTCGGCCAGGTAGTCGAGCATCTCCTCGGGTCGGGTTCCCTTGCGCCGGAAGGAGTGATCGGCGTCGGCCACCAACTGGAGCGTGACGGTCGGCAGCGGAGCCAGATGTCGCTCCACCAGCGCGGGCAAGGCGAGGGCGTCACGGGTTCCGGTGATCAGGAGCATCGGCACGTCCACCGCCGGCAGGTGCTCGACCCGGAGCTGCTCCGGCTTCCCCGCCGGGTGCAGGGGATATCCATACACCACGACGGCCCGGCACGGCTCGTCGTCGGCGGCGAGCATCGTGGCCATTCGCCCTCCCATCGAGCGGCCCGCCAGCACGAGGTTGTCCCCGACGACTTCTCGCAGCCTGGCCGCTGCCGCCCGATGGACCTCGAGCAGGCGTGGCGGGCGATCGGGAGAAGACCTGCCCGCCGCCCGGTAGGCGTACTCGAACGTCATCACGATCGCTCCCGCCGCCGCCAGCCTCGACCGCAGGCCGGCCACCCCCGGGTGATCCTGGCCGGTGCCGGCGCCTGTGGCGAGGAGGATTCCGGCCGGCCCTTCGCCTTCGATCCGCGCCGGGACCGGCCCGGCGGGCGTGTCGAGGGTGAAGGTCATACCCGCACGGTATCCGCCCTGTCTGGGGTACCGTCTTTGGGTGAGCTCCAACGCCGTAATCGTCCACCGCGACCCGGATCACCTGGCCGAAGCCGCCGCCGCCCGCATCGCCGACATCATCGGTGCGGCCGCCACGGGGTCGCCGGGGGGACGGGTCAGCCTCGGCCTGGCCGGCGGCTCGACTCCGGCATCGACCTATTCCCGGTTGCGCACGGCGCCCGTGGACTGGCAGCAGGTCGACGCCTGGATGTCGGACGAGCGCTGGGTGCCCCATCAGCACGAGGACAGCAACGGGAGGGTCGCGGCCGAGCTGCTCATGGACCACGTTCCCGCCCGCTTCATGCGTCCCCGCTGGGCCGCATGGCTGACAGCCGGTGATTCCGCCGCCCACTATGAAGCCGAGCTGCGGTCGGTCCATCCCGACGGCCGCTCGCACCTGATCCTGCTCGGGATGGGCGACGACGGCCACACCGCCTCCCTCTTCCCCGGCACGGAGGCGCTCGACGCCCCGGCCCATCGCTGGTTCGTGGCCAACGAGGTGCCGCAACTCAACACGGACCGGCTCACCGCTACTTACCGGTTCATCCGTCAGGCCCACGACGTGATGGTCCTGGTCGCGGGAGGCAACAAGGCGCCGGCGTTGCGCCAGGTCCTCGAGCCTGTGGAAGGCGAACCCATCCTCCCGGCGACCGGCGTTATGGGCGGGGAGGCGGCGGTGACGTGGATGATCGACGAGGCGGCCGCCGCCGAGCTCAGTCAGGCGACTCTGACGTCGCCATGAGAGCCCGCCGCTGGGCACTCGTCGCTGTCTTCTTCGGTCT
>DATFFO010000009.1:0-7445 GCA_035250025.1 Acidimicrobiia bacterium | reverse complement strand
CCGCACGAGCGGCGTGCTGTGGGTCGGTCCACCGAACTTCTCCGAGCTGTGGTCGTCCTTCACCGCCGGCCGCGACTCCCGTTCTCCCGAGATCCTGCCGTTGTTCGAAGGGGGCGAAACCGTGCGCTTCGCCGGAGGGCGAGCCGACCTGGTCGGTGACCTGGAAGGCTGGGACCAGCCCCGGGTTCTGTACATGCAGCATCCG
Organism: Acidimicrobiia bacterium; assembly: GCA_035250025.1. GTDB lineage: Bacteria > Actinomycetota > Acidimicrobiia > Spongiisociales > ZC4RG35 > DATFFO01. Next base: position 7,240 of record DATFFO010000009.1, on the reverse strand, counting down.
TCAGACCCCGTGGTCTGGTGGTCGACGCGACTCATCCTGCGCCAGCCCGACTGGCTGCGTCAGCAGCCCGGTGACGACGTACTCGACGCGGTCAGGTGGTATCCCCTGGTGACGTTCTGGCAGGTCAGCGCCGACATGGCGTACGCCAACGAGGTGCCGGCAGGCCACGGCCACAACTACGCGGGCTTGTTCGCCGACGGCTGGGCAGCGGTGGCGGCGCCGCCGGGCTGGACCGCAGCCGACACCGATAGGCTCCACGTTCTGCTGAACGCCCAGGCGAACGCCGCCCTGGCGCGTTAACGCCGAGGGAACCGACGTGTGTCAGCGTCCGGTGAGCTCGTCGAGGATGGCGGCGCGATCGAACTCGAGATCGGCCCGAATCTCGTCGGGGTCGAGAACGAACAACGGCTCGGGGAGCCGAAGGGATCTGACGATCTTGCGACGGCGGAAGCGTTTGGTCACCGTGAGCACCTTCCTACTCAGTAGTGAGTTGCAATTCAAAACTTACCGTAGTGAATCTAGAGTTGCAACTCAAAACTTGCTAATCTGGTGTCATGGCTCGCCCCTCCCTCGCCCATCTCGAATGCTCGGTGGCCAACACGGTCGAGATCGTCAACGACGCCTGGACCGTTCTGGTCCTCCGGGATGCCTTCCTGGGTGTGCGCCGATTCGAGGACTTCGTCAACAGCCTCGGCATCGCCCGCAACACGCTGACGGACCGGATCGAGCGACTGGTGGCCGCCGGAATACTCTCCGCCGAGCCTTATCAGGAACGCCCCGTGCGCAACGAGTATCGGCTCACCGAGCAGGGCAAGGACCTCTTCGATGTCCTCATGACGCTGTGGGCGTACGGGGAACGATGGACCCCGGCCACCAGTCCTGACCGCCAGCGGGCCATCCACGTCGACTGCGGTCATCAAGCCGACGCCGTGGCTCACTGCGGCCATTGCGGCGAGCGCCTCACGAGGCGCACCGTCCGCCTCGAGCCGGGCCTGGCGGTGGTGGCGGCCCGCCACGCATCCTGACTCCTTCGCCCACCGGGCGGGAGGAGGAAGCTACATTCCGTGAATGAGCTTCGTCACCAGGGGCTTCCGGGGTCGGCGCCGCACCGACGGCCCCGCCGACCGGGTGCCTCCCGGCCAGTACGTCACCACCGACTTCCCCGTCTTGTCGGCCGGTCCGACCCCGCATGTCCCCTTGGAGGAGTGGCGCCTGACCGTGACCGATCGGGACGGTCGCCAGATCTCCTGGACGTGGGACGAGTTCGGCGCCCTCCCCCAGGAGACCGTGACCGTCGATATCCACTGCGTCACGAAATGGTCCAAGCTCGACACCGTGTGGGACGGCGTGTCGCTCGACACGTTGCTGGACGATTTCGACTCCACCTCGGGGTACGCCTTCGTCCACTCCCATGGCGGGTACACGACAAACCTCCCGCTGGCCGACCTGACCGGTGGCAAGGCCTGGGTGGCGACCGGCTACGACGGCGCCCCGCTCGCTCCCGAGCACGGGGGCCCGGCCCGGTTGCTCGTCCCCCATCTCTACTTCTGGAAGAGCGCCAAATGGTTGAGTGGCCTCGTCCTCGCCGACAACGACCGGGCCGGATTCTGGGAGTCGTACGGCTATCACATCTACGGTGACCCATGGCGCGAGCAGCGATACAGCGGCGACTGAACTGGTTGATCGCCGAGGTCGTCTCCACCAGGGAAGAGACACCCTTGGTCCGCACCATCGAATTGGAGTGCCCGGGCTGGCCGGGCCACCTCCCCGGCCAGCACCTCGACGTCCGCCTGACGGCCGAGGACGGGTACACCGCCCAACGCAGCTACTCGATCGCCAACCCTGCCGACGGGGAGAAGCTGGCGATCACTGTCGAACACGTCGACGAAGGCGAAGTGTCGGCGTACCTGATAGAGGAGCTGACGACTGGGGACCGGATCGAGCTCCGGGGGCCGATCGGTGGCTACTTCGTGTGGGAGCCGGGCACGGGAGGGCCACTCCAGCTCATCGCCGGCGGGAGCGGGATCGTGCCGCTGATGGCAATGCTCCGCGCCCGCATCGAGGCCGGTTCCGACGAGCTGGTGCGCCTTCTCGCCTCAGCCCGTTCCTACGAACACATCATCTACCGAGAGGAGTTGTCCGAGATCGCCCAGCGGGACGGCATCGAAGTGACCCACACCCTGACCCGTTCGCAACCGGAGGGATGGACGGGGCCGAGCCGCCGCGTCGATCGGGCAATGCTCGAAAACCTGGTTTGGCCGCCAGCCCGGGAACCGACCTGCTTCGTCTGCGGCCCGACCGGGTTCGTGGAGACCGTGGCATCGACGTTGGTGGAACTTGGTCACCCTCCCGGACGCATCCGCACCGAACGCTTCGGACCGACAGGAGGCCCGACATGACGGACGACAGCCACGTCGACGGCAATGCCCTCGGCGCCCTTTTCTTCGACCTCTTCGGCCGCGAGATGACCGACCAGCGTGGATGCTGCGCGGCGTGCGGAGCCGTCAACCAGCTCGGTTGCCTCAAGGTCTACCGGGCACCCGGTGACGTGGCTCGCTGCCCGTCATGTGGCACCGTGGTGATGGTCGTGGTGTCATCCTCGACGGGCGTGCGGGTCAGCTTCGAGGCATTGCGCTGGTTGGAGCTGGCCTGAGGGGAATCTCAGAGAGCAGCTAGTTCTCGAGCGCGGCCGCCTTGCGGTCGGCCTCCTGCCGGGCTTTGCGGGCTGCGGCCGCTGAAGCCTTCGCCTCCTTCTTGGCCTCCTCCAAGCGCCCGGCCGCCTGCTCGGCTCGCTTCTCCGCCTGTTCCGCCTTCTCGATCAGCCGGTCGAGTTCCTGTTTGGCCCGTGCGTTCGACCGGGAGCGAGCGGGGGCGGCCCCGGACTCGGCCGGGGTGGCGGCAGCGTGGGCGAGAGCCAGATCCCAGCTCGATGCCGGCTCAACATCGTCGGTCAGCTGGCCCCGACGAAATTCCTCCGCCGCCTGCGCGTTCGTGCCGAGGGCCAGAAGCGTCATGACGATCTTGTCGCGGGCGGCCTGTCCCCCGTGTCCACCCTCTTCGAGCATCTGCACAGACCGCTGGGACAATCTGGCAATCAGTTCCTGGCGTCTCTCCCCTGCCCGGCGAAGGGCATCCGCAGAGGACGCTTGTTCCATCTCCGCCTGAGCGGAGAACAGGCGTTCGACCTCCTCTCGTTGAGCCCGGGCGACCTGGTTCAACGCCCACGCCGCCAAGGTCGGCTTGCGGAGCCGGGCGATCGCCGCCGACTCTTCTTTGGCGCCGTCCTGTTTCAATTCCTTGGCCAGGGCATTGCGCTCGGCGGTGAAGGTCTCACGCGGCAATGAGTAGAGCTTGTCGAGGTGCTTCTGGATTTCGATGTCAGCCACTATCGCTGCTCCGAGCTCTGCCGGCGACTACCTCGCTCATTTGATCGAATCCGGCCGCGCCCGAGCCGGCCGAGAATGGAGCCCCATTTCTCACTTGGCCATCCCTGCCGGGTTTGTCAGTCAGTCGCCGTGCTTTCGGCGGGCGACCGACTTCTGAATGCAACCGTCAGTCCGATGGCCAGGACCACGATCATCACGAGATGGATGGTCAGGTCAAGGCCGCTCGACGGGCCCACCGTGAGTAGAAGCGTGAGCCCCACAAAGGTACCGAGCAGGGCGAAGACCTGGACGATGATGGCGATCTGTCTCGTCCACTTCGCCAGGACGAGTGTCAGGACGAATCCCAGGAGGAGGACTCCTCCAATGACGCTCTCGGCGATCCCGGCCGACGGATCGTCGTAGCCGTCCATCAGGACCTGGAAATGGATGAGAGCGGCAGCCGCGAAGATGGCGGCCGAGAGAATGAGCCAGAATCGGATGCTCGGCACATGCCGGGGGTTCCCACGTGCGCCGCCCGGCAAACCCCGACCCCGGGACGCCCGGCATCCAAGGTCCAAGCTTCAATTTGGACGGACTGGCGCTGCCCCATAGGCTCGTTCTGGCAATCGATTGCCAGATGGAGGACCTCATGACGGAAGCTGTGCCGGTCGCCGTGATTGGTGCCGGCCACGCCGGCCTCGCCATGAGCAACGTGCTCACCGTTGAGGGGGTGGAGCACGTGGTCCTGGAGCGGGACGCCGTCGCTTCCACCTGGGCTAACGAGAGGTGGGATTCCTTCACTCTCCTCACGCCCAACTGGGCCACATGGCTGCCGGCCTGGCACTACGACGGCGACGACCCCCATGGATTCATGGGAAGAGACGAGATCGTCGCCTACTTCACCCGCTACGCCGAGTCTTTCGGGGCTCCGGTGCGCTCGGGAGTCGAAGTGAAGTCGCTCGAGGTCGCCGCCGACGCCGCCGTCCACCTGCGCACGGATGCCGGTGATGTGATGGCAGAGTCCGTCGTGATCGCCACCGGCCCATTCCAGGCACCCCGGCTCCCGGCCTGGGCCTCGGCTCTACCGCCGACGGTCACCCAACTCCACTCCCGCGACTACCGCTCCCCTGCCGACCTGCCCGAGGGCGGAGTCCTGGTGATCGGCGCCGGGCCCTCAGGCCAGCAAATCGCCGAGGACCTGATCGCCGCCGGGCGCCCCACACACCTCTCCGTTGGTCGTCATCGCCGGGTGCCACGCCATTACCGGGGGCGTGACTACTACTGGTGGCTCGAGTTGGGTGGCTTCTATGAGAAGACCGCCGACGACGTGCCGCTGGCGAGGCGACGTGATTCGGTCGCCCCGGCCCTGACGGGCGCACGGGACGTCCACGATCTCGACCTGCGTGCGATACACGCCCAGGGGGTGGACCTCCTCGGTCGTGCAATCGGCGTCGACGATGGACGCCTGCTGTTCGAAACCGATCTGGCCGCAAGCCTGGCTGCCGGTGACCGGGCCTACGACGATTTCACCGACTGGGTCGAGGCTCGGCTCTATCGCTTCGAGGGCCTCTACGAGGAGGCCGGGCCCCGGCCGGCGTACTCCGAGCCACCCCCGCCACCCTCTTTCCTCGACCTGGAGGGGGCCGGAGTGTCCACCGTGATATGGGCGACAGGATTCCGATCCGAGCATCAGCGCTTGGTCCACGCACCGGTCTTCGACGCCGATGGGCGCCTGCAGCATCGGCGCGGAGTTACCACCCTTCCCGGGCTGTACTTCATCGGCCTGACCTGGTTGCACCGGTTGCGGTCGCCCTTCATCAGAGGCGCCGAGGAAGACGCCCGCTACATCGTCGACCACATCCTCAGCCGATAGGAACACCCCCGGTGTCAGCCCGGGGGTGTTCTGCCCCTGTCCGCGCCTATCCCAGCCGGCACGTTCAAGAAGAGCGTATGACGTCGGGCAGAGTGACTAGTTCCCGAATGGCACTCAAGTTTTCGCGCCCTCAGCCCCGATGTACGAAGGACCGCCACAAAGCGAGGGGGAACATGTCTCAGTCCGTCACCGAAACCACCGATCCTGTCACACGCGCCCTCGGGCCGGTGATCGACCGCATCATCCAGGGCGACATCTACCTCGCCGGCGTCGACGACCTGATAGCCGCGGACGTGAGTGTCACCGTGCGCGAATCCGCCGGGCTCCCGGGCTGGGTAGGCGTCGTCGACGCCGACCTGACCGAATACGTCGACTTCAAGCTGGAGCTTCGTCTGCCCGGCGAGACGACACCGTGTGGCGTTCTCTTGGTCGCCGGCGAAGTCCTCGGCCGCACGTTGGTCCGGGGGGCAGGGCGTACACCCGGGGCGGCTCCGAAACCCCGTCCCCGGCCCCGTGTCACGCCCGCGCCTCCCGAGTTGGCCTGACGCCACCGTCACGATCCTGCCCGTTGGAGGGCAGCGTGATCCGCACTCGGGTTCCCTCGTCGACCACGCTCGTCAGTTCGAGGGTCCCTGCGTGCCTGGTGACGACCTGCTGGACCAGGGCCAGGCCGAGTCCGGTGCCGTGAATGTCGCCCACGTTGCGAGCCCGGAAGAACCGCTCGAACAGCCTGGCCTGATCGGCCTGCGGGATGCCGATGCCATGGTCGACAACCGAGAGTGCGACCGAGCCCTCTGCGGGCTCGAGGTCCACGGTCACGACACCGCCGGGGTTCGAGTACTTGATGGCATTGGAAAGGAGGTTCCGGACCACGTGGTCCAACTGATCGGCGTCTCCCACGATCGGTGGACAGGGATCGAGATTGACCGTGATCTCGACGGACCGGTCGATGGCAGCGGTCTTGACGAGCTCCATGGACCGTTCGACGACGACGCCGAGATCGACGGGGCCGCGCTCCCCGACGGCGCTCGCCACACGTTTGAAGTCGAGGATGTCGTCGATCAGCAGCTTCATCGAGAGGGCACTGTCGCGGATCGTCTCCAGGTCATCGTTGAGGGTGGGGCTTTGCGGCTCGGCGATCAGCCAGTCGCTGAATCCGATGATCGCTGTCAGGGGAGTCCTGAGCTCGTGGGTCATGTTCGAGACGAACTCGTCCTGAAGCTGCTTGACCCGTTCCTCCGATTCGATCCGTCCCGTGACATCTCTGATCACCACCGCGGATCGGCGCCGGCCCGAGATCTCCTGGATATCACCCCGGGAGACCTCAGCCCAGAACGGGCTGGCGTCGATGCGCTGGGCGCGGGTGAGATGGAGGGTGGTGGTGTCATCCGACCCATCGACGGGGACGAGCGGCGCCAGCGGTCGGCCGATCAAGCCGCCGGGAGGCGAGGCGAGGATCGAGTCGCTGCCGGCATTGGCTCGCCGGATGATCCCGTTGTCGTCGACGACCAAAACCCCCTCGACAGTGGCCTCGAGAATCGCGTCCAACTCAGCGATCACATCGCGCCGACGCGACGCCTCCACGGCGACGGTGAGGACCGTCAGTTGCACGACGCTCATGAACAGCTGGGCGGCCACACGCGGATCGAGGTCAGACGCCGTGGCCGCAAAGGGACCGGCGCCAGAGCTGGTCACGACCCCGACCACCACGGCGAGACCACCGACGAGCATGGCAGTGTGCCGCTGCCCCAGCCAGACGGCGGAAATCATCAACGGCACGATCACCAGATACGACAGGTTTCGCCCCGACACGCTGCTGCCCCAGGTGGAAATGGCGAACACGAGCCCGATTGCACCTCCGGAGAGCAACGTCGGAGCCCACCTTTGGCGGGGAGGCGGTTCCTTGACGAGGGAAATGGTCGCCAGGACCAGGGGACCTCCCACGAGGACGCCGACGGCGTTGCCCGCGAACCAGGCCCCGACCGTCCCGATCTCGACGCTT
>DATFFO010000008.1:0-2158 GCA_035250025.1 Acidimicrobiia bacterium | reverse complement strand
CGGCCGGGAACCTCCTCCGTCGGCCCTAAAACGACAGGATCCTCTCTCATCCCACCGTTCATCGGCATGAGACGAGAGTAGCTGTTGGATGTCGCCCCGTCCGGTCAAAGGCCATTCGACGCCCAGCGCACAGGAACGTGTTCTGGTGCCCGGAAGACGAGGCCCCGGATCGGCTCCACTTTCTCGATCGAGACGTCGGGGAGCCGGTCGAGGACGGCCCCGACGGCCGCCACCGCCTCCAACCGGGCCACATGGATTCCAAGGCAGGCATGCGGCCCGCGGGCGAACGTGACATGCTGGGCGCCGTTGGCCCGGCTGAGATCGAGCCGATCCGGGTCGGAGAATGTGGCCGGGTCCCGGTTGGCGCCCGACAGGGACACCCTCACCAGGTCGCCGGAGGTCACGTGCACACCCCGGAGCTCGGCGTCCCGGGTGGCGTAGCGGTCGACGACCGCCGCCGATGGCTCGAGGCGGAGCGTCTCCTCGACCGCTGCCGGCACCAAGGATCGGTCGGCGGTGACGGCTCCTGCCACTTCGGGATCGGCCAGGATGAACTGGAAGGCGATGGCCGTGGCGCTCTCCGACGTGACCACCCCGCCGAAGAGCAGCACGGCGACATTGGCCACGATCTCGTCGACGGTCAGGTCGCCGTTGGAGCCAACCACCGCCAGCAACGCGCTCTCGTCGAGCCGGGCAGAGACCGCCGTGTGGAGGGCGGCATACGCCTCCGGCCCGGATGCGGGCAGGGCCTCTCCCTCGGTGACGGCGTGGACGGCGCCGACGATCCCGTCGTACCAGCCGAGGAGGTCGGCGGCGGCGACGCCGGGGAGGTCGAGCATTCGCATCATCACGTCGATGGCCAGCGGCGCCGCCACGTCGGCGCGCAGGTCGCCGCTCCCGGCCGGGGCCAACTCGTCGACCAGCTCTCCCGCCCGCCGGTGAACCCAGTCGGACATGGCGCCCCTGACGGCTCCGGCCCGGAACGGGTCCCCGAACGGCTCCCGGTGCCGACGGTGTGTCTCACCGTCGAGTGACAGCATGCTGGGACCGATCACCCGGGCCGTCGAGAAGCGGGGGTCGTCGACGGTGTAGGTGTCGGCGTCGCGCATCACTTCGATGGCGGCCTCGCGGCCGGTGACCAGCCATCCGGCGAGTGCGGGAATCCACGACACCGGCTCTGCCGCCCGCAGCCGCGCCAGGTGGAGATGCGGATCGGTCGAGAGCTGCTCGATCGTGATCGAATCGCCAATCGGGAAGCGCTGGGTCACGTCAGGCGAGCCTACCCACCCGTCCGGGCACTGTTCCCGAACCCAGGGTTCGCCACCACGGAAACCGTGCTCGCCGGCCCGCAGTTCGCTCGAGCCCTGTTCCCGAACCCGGGGCTCCCCAACACGGAAACCGTGCTCGCCGGCCCATTGTTCGCTGGGGGCGGGCACTGTTCCCGAACCCACGGTTCCCCAACACGGATTCCGTGCTCGCCGGCCCACAGTTCGCTAGGGCCAGGCACTGTTCCCGAACCCAGGGTTCCCCACCACGGAAGCCGTGCTCGCTTGCCCACAGAACGGCGACGGCGTTGTCACTTTCCCGCTCCCGCCTTAACGTCCCACCAGGAGATGCCCGAATGACCAGCGAAGACCTCGAGGCGGCCCGACCGTCCGATCCCCAGTCGGTCGCCGACTACTCGCCCGAGTGGATCAAGGCGCACATCGCCGATGAACGCCGCCAGGCGTCGATCCTGGGCGAGTCCCGGGAGATCATCTTCGGCGCCCAGGATGGGCTCGTATCCACGCTGGCCGTGGTGGCGACCGTGGCCGGGGCCGCCAGCAGCCGCACGGCGGTCCTCGTGGCCGGTCTCGCCTCAGCCGTGGCCGGCATCTTCTCGATGGGGATCGGCGAGTACATGTCGAGCAAATCTCAGGGGGAGATGAACCGACGTCTCGTGGCCGAGGAATTGGAGGAGGTCCGAGAACGGCCCCTGGAATCGGAGGCCGAGGTCGCCTACATGTTCGAACAGGAAGGGTTGGGCCAGGACGACGCCCGCCGCATCGCCAGTGTCATCGCCAAGAGCCCCAACTCCCTGCTCTCAACCATGGTGTCGAAGGAACTGGGGCTCATCGTCGACCAGGAGGACACGGAGGGGAGCCCGCTTCAGGGTGCC
>DATFFO010000007.1:0-2954 GCA_035250025.1 Acidimicrobiia bacterium | reverse complement strand
TGCTTGGCCGTCAGCCGGGAGACCTCGACCACCATCGACACCGGCGGCGTCCGCCCGAAGTGCTCGGTGACGATCGGCTCGATCGCCTCCCAGTCCCGCATGTCGGTGACATAGAAGTTGGACCGGAAGACGTCGTCGAAGGTGGCCCCGGCGGCCTCCAGGACCTTCTGCTGGTTCCGCATGGCGATATGGGCCTGTTCCTCGATCGTCCCCGCCGGGACCTGGGCGTACATCTGGGGCGCCTCACCGCCGACGAAGATGTCGATGGCGCCGGTGCCGGTGAGGATCATCAGACGATCACCCAGGTCCACCGTGGCTTCTCCGTCCCCATCGGAATCCACCCGGGCCCAACCGGACACCTCGACGTGGCCTCCCGGCGTGGACAGGTTGGACACGAGGACCGGATTGACGACGGGGCTGTAGTCCCCGTAACGACCGAACACCATCGCCTCGACGAGCTGCCAGGAGCGGGGATCACGGAAGTAGACGGTGAGCTTGGCGACGTCTTCCGACCGCGCCCCGTGACGGGAGAACTCGGCGTCGATCCTGTCGAGGCACGACCGCAGCTCGCCCTCGACGGAGTCGACCGGCTCGGGCTTGACGGCGCCGACACAGATTCTCTGGTCGCCGCCCACCGACACTGCCTCCGGCGTGAGGCCAGCACCGGGATGACGCTGCAGAGGCTCGGCCGCCGGATCGGCCGGCGCCACCGCCCAGGCCTCGAGGTCCACAACTGACCCCATGAGGAGCGTGCCGGGAACCTCGAGGGCGGTGGAGGCGGGAAGAACACCGCCGAATGCCTCGTTCCAGATCTGCGATGTCTCGGGCGTCCGATGCCCGCGACCACTGGTCGAGTACCGGCGGACCTTGGCGATCCGGGTTCCCGGATCGACCCGCTCGGCCAGACGAAGGAGGTAATCGAGCGAGTCTCGGGACTGGGCATGAAAGCCCCCGGTCGTTGTGCCCTGTTGGCGGAGGTGGGAGCTCTTCAGGAAGACGAGGCGATTCCCCGGCACCATCTGGTAGCCGAGAGTGAAGATGAGCCCGCGGGGCACGTCGTCGCGCTGGAGCGGGACGAGCATCGTGTCGCCGTCATTCCGGGACAACTGCCACCGCCTTCAACTCGAGGATCAGGCGGGGGTCCGTCGCCAGACGCACGATCTCCACCGAGGTGCTGGCCGGACGATGGTCCCCGAACGCCCGGGCCATGGCCCGGTTGACGCCGTCCTGGTTCTTGGCCTGGTCGACCATGTAGCGGGTCACCTCCACGATCGTTCCCAGGCTGCCGCCGGCCGCTTCGACCACCACCCGCAGGTTCTCGACGCACATCTCCGTCTGCTCTTCGGGATCGAGCGGGATGTCATCGAACTCGGAGGCGATGTGCGGGTGGGAGTGATAGACCGGGGCCGCCGTCACCCCGGCCAAGTAGACGATCCGCCCATTGGTGACCTTGATCGCCGGGGTGTAGGGCATGTTGAACCGGGGCTCGTTCCCCTCGGTGTGCACGTACTCGAACAGATCGGTCATCACTTCTCCTTGTTCCGCAGAACGCTTCCGTGCCTAATCCCAATCGAGGAATCCGGGCAGCTTCCCTCGCTGGCGGAGGCTGCCGACGATTCCGAGCGGGAAAAAGATGAGAACCACGAGGAGGATCGCGCCGGTGACGACGATGTTCAGCTCCGACGAGCCGAACCGGGCTACCGACATCTCGTTCACGGCAACCAGGAACACCGCCCCGATGACCGGTCCGGCAACGGTGCCGCGGCCGCCGATGATCGCCATGAGCACCATCTGGGCGGCGATGCTGATCGTGAAGAACACCGAGGGCCGCACGTAGGTGAGGGAGTAGCCCCACACGGCGCCGGCCATGGCCGGGAAGATGGCACTGAGGGAGTAGGCGATGACCTTGTAGCGGCGGGTATTGATCCCCAGCACCTCGGCCTTGGTCTCGTCCTGGGCGAGAGCGCGCAGGCCCAGGCCCAGCTTGGAGTGGGCCACCTTCCATGACAGCAGCGTCGACCCGATGGCGATCACCGCCATGGCGGCATAGAAGGGGACGCGCACCCATTCCCGGGGGAAGTCGGGGAGGGGCAGGCTGAGCCCGTTGGCGCCGCCGACGAGTTCCCAGTTGTCGAACACCAGGGCGGCCATGAGCAGCAGGGCGATCGTGGCGATGATGAAGGCCGGGCCGCGGGTGCGGAGGGTGATGAGGCCCACGACGACGCCGACCGCCATCCCCAGCAACCCTGCCAGGGGCGCCGTCAGGAAGGGCGACCACCCCTGGTAGACCAGCAGCGCCCCCGCCAGGTAGCCGCCGATCCCGAAGAAGACGTTGTTGCCGAGGGAGATGTATCCGGCGTAACCGCCGATCAGGTTCCAGCTCGTGGACAGGGCGACCCACATGAGGGCGATCGTGGCGATCTGCATCACATAGTTGAAGGTGCCCCCCACAAGCGGGCGCGACAGCGGCAGCACGATCAGCAGCGCCAGCACGGCGAGGGCGAAGATCACCCGGCTGCGACGCGAGCCACGGCGACGGATCTCGACCGGGGGATCGTCGTGGGTCACCGTGTCGACCATCAGACCGCTTCCTTCTCGCCGAACAGACCCTGGGGACGCACCAGGAGGATGGCGAACAGCGCCAGGTAGAAGGTCAGCGGCGACCAGGTGGAGCCGAACCAGCTGCTGACGAGGGCGGCGAGGACGGCCAGAAGCAAGGAGCCGACCACGGCCCCGGCCAAGCTGCCGAGGCCGCCGAGCACGATCAGCGAGAGCAGCAGCGCGATCCATTGCCAGTGCTGGCCGGGGAAGAAGGTGAACAGGTAGCTGAGGAGCGACCCGGCGGCGCCGGCGAGTGCCATCCCGATCCCGAAGGAGATGGTCGACGCCCGGCGCACGTTGACCCCGACGATCTCGGCGGCGGTCCGGTTCTGGGTGAGAGCCTGGATGGCATA
>DATFFO010000006.1:0-2401 GCA_035250025.1 Acidimicrobiia bacterium | reverse complement strand
CGAGCCAGACTGCGTCGGCTCCTTCACCGCATCCGATATCGAGCGCTCTGCCCGGAGTGAGATCGTGCGCCTCGTCCACAAGGATCCCGTTCGGCCGCCCGCTCCAGATCTGTGGGCGCCGGCCGTAGTGGCCATCCCAATATTCCGACGCCTCAGTCCCCGGCACGCCGGTCATCCCGCACCTCTGATCGTCTCAGGCTGGCTCATGGGACCAACCGTAGCTCGATGCTTGCAGGACCCGGCGACTCCCTCCGGCTCGGTTCCCGGGCGATGCCGACGGGCAACTCCGGAAGGGTTTCCTTCGCCCCCGCCGAAGTCAAAGACATGGTGCGGCGGATCCTCCTAGCCATTGTTGTCACGCTGGCCGGCCTGCCCCTGGCGCCGGCGGCTGCGGACGCGCCCTGGCGCGGGCAACCGACCTTGATCTCGGGAACCTCCAGGCTCGATCAAGGCGAGTGGATCTATACCGACTTCGTCTATGACGACTACGGGGCTGATACCGGACCCGCGTGGGGCCAACCCAACGTGGTGTCGCTCGCCTCCACCATCGGCGATGCCCGCTACCCCGACGGCAAGGCGTACAGGGATAACGCCGCCGACATCGTGGAGGTCCGCGCCAGAACCGCAGGCACAGATCTCGAGATCCGCGTTCTCCTGCAGACGCTCACCGATGACTCGGCCCCCGCCATATGGGTCAAGGCCGGTGAATTCTCCGATGTATTCACGACCAAGAACTCGGAGGTCAACGCCGGCGCCAACACGGTCACCTTTGTCATCCCGAGGGCGGCGAGTCGCGATACGGTCGAGCTCAACCTCGGTGCGGGGCTGAACGACGGCGAGGGCGGACTCAGAGCGGGCGTGCCCGGCAACGCGCACATGTTCCCCGAGGAGCTGACGACGGGCGCCCCTACGGAGAACCGTCTGCTGGACCTCGCGTTCAACACCCGCAAGATCGAGCCGCGTGGGGGTCCATGGAACGAAACGGAACAGTCGGCCGCTCTCGCAAGCGGTGACCTAGGACGCTTCGTCCAAAAGATCGACATCAGGGCCTTGCGTTCGCGCGCCACGACACCGATACCGGTCCTCGAGGGTTACTCGGTGCGGCTGTTCGAGTCACGCCAGGACCTCGGCGAGGGGATGGAGGAAGAGTTTCCGCAATATCGGGGCCGCTGGCAGCCGTACGCGGTGTGGGTTCCGAAAGGCTACGACGATCGGCGCGCCGGTCCCCTATTTCTCAGCATGCACAGCCTCTCGGTGCACCACAACCAGTACCGGGGAGGAACCAACGCCACCTACCCGACGTACTACGAGCAGTTCGGCGACGGACTCGACGCGGTCGTCGTGACTCCCCTGGCACGAGGGCCGGACGGCTGGTACCAGGACGAAGGCCTGATCGACACGCTCGAGGTATGGGCGGACACCTTGCGCCACTACAACATCGACCGCGATCGGGTGTGGGTCGGCGGCTACTCGATGGGCGGCTACGGAACCTACCGGCTGAGCACGATCATGCCGGACAGCTTCGCCTCTGCCGTCAGCATCGTGGGGCCCCCCGGGAATGGCATCTGGGCTTACCCCGCACCTCCTCCCGGCGGGGAAGGCAGCCCGGACTGGACCTACCCGCAGCTCGAGAACACATTGCATGTTCCCATCTGGGTGACCCACGGTGTTTTTGACGAGCTCGTCCCCGTCGCGGGAGTGAAGGCCCAGACCGACCGCCTTGCGGAGCTGGGGCACGAGTACCGCTTCGCGCTTCACCCTGCGGCGGACCATCTGAGCTTCACCGTCCATGACGAGTGGAGCCGCGAGGTCCGCTGGTTCAAGAAGCATCCGGTACGAGTGAAGAACCCGGCCAGGGTCACCTTCAAGGTGCGTCCTGCGTCCTGGTCGACGGGCAACAGACCGATCATCGACAGGCACCTGCGTGCTCTGACGGCAGATGTAGGCGCTCGGATCGACGGTGCGTACTGGGTCGGCAACGTCGAGGTGGAGAGCAAGGGTGATGTCACGGGCCTCGTGGACCTCACCAGCGACGGCGTCGCCGAGAGGCGGTCGGAGACCACCTCTATCTCCGAACCTCGCGCCGATGGTCCGACCCCGCACCTGCTCACCGGCCTGGAGGTCGCGTATGGCAAGGAGGGCACCGCCGACAAACTTTCCGGCCGCCTATCCAACGTGTCCGGATTGACCATCGACGTCGGCAGAGCCGGTCTGTCCGATCTCCCAGCGCTAGACATAAAGGCCGACCGCAGTGTCACGATCACGTTCATACGAAATGGCGACGTCGTGGGCACCACGACATTAAGCGGTGGCTCCTAAGGCACGCCGGCGGCGTTTACTACCCGATGGCCACAGCGAACTTGCCGAGGCTGCCCTTCGTGAAGTCGGCCATCGCCTGCGG
>DATFFO010000005.1:0-4467 GCA_035250025.1 Acidimicrobiia bacterium | reverse complement strand
GCCGAGGTCGAGCGGGCCCGCACGTCTGCGGACGAGGGTGACCTCGGAGATGCGCGCCGTCGTCTGGCGGCTGTGCTGGCGGCCAGCCCCGATCACGCCGAGGCATCGGCCCTGGCGGATGTGATCCATCGCCGCCTGCGTGCGTCCGAACTGATGGACCAGGCCGCCACGGCGGCCGACGAAGACCGCTGGGACGACGTCATGGCGCTGACCGAGGAGGCCAAACTCCAGGACCCCGACGTCGAGGATGCCCGGGGTCTCGCCGCCGAGGCTTCCTGGCAGCTCGCCCGCCACGCCACTCCTCCGACGGCGGAAGCGCCGCCCCCGATGTCCGCACCCGCGCCAGGTCCGATTCCGGAGGCGGCTGCTCCACCACCCCGCTCCCGATCCAACACCTGGTTGGCGGTCGCAATCGTGGGTGCCCTGGTGCTGGCGGCGATGGTGGCGGTGATGTCGGAGATCGACTTCGGAGGAGTCACGACTCTTCCCACGGTGCCGGCAACTACGGCTGGAGGTGGGGTGACGCTGCCTCCCGGCGTCGTCGGCGTCGTCCCGGTCGCCGGTGTCACACCTGACGGCGACGGCCGCGACTGGCCCCCGAACGCCCTCATCGTCGACTCGTTCAACTCGGTACATCCCCAGCCGGGGGCCGCCCCCGGGGTCACAGCCCAGTGGGTCGTCGGATACGACTCCTCCGCCCTGTATCTGTTCGCGGTGGTGGCCGACGCCACGATCGACATCGCGCCCCTCGCCCAGCCCGACCAATTGTTCCGCGGCGACTCGATTCACTTCGAGTTCGGTGGCGATCCGACCGGTGCTGCCTCGCTCCGCGACGGCGATCTCCACGTCATGCTTGCCCCGGTCGATCCCACCAGCTTCGAGGTCGTGGCGGCCATCAACCCCGCCGTGGATGGGCAGTTCGTCGCCGGGTCGGCCCGGCCAGAAATCGAGGCGACAGCCGTCTGGTCGGAGGGCGGCTACGTGATCGAGGCGAGGATCCCCTGGCAGGTCCTCGGGGTGGACAACCCGACGCCGGGGATGGTGGCTGGCATGAACTTCAACGTCAGCGACGGTGACGGCTCCGGCGGCCTCCAGGAAATGGTGAGCAGCAACCCGGACCGGACAGGGCCGAACCAGGCTCGACCCGAGACCTGGAACTCGTCCGTCCTCCTGGGAGGTTGATTTACATAGGCTCCCCGGTTTGCAGCACCGAGAGGATGTTGCCGGCTGGATCGGCGAACCAGGCGATGGGTGGTCCCCCCTGGCCCCGGGAAATGCCCTTCTCGTCCTGATCGAAGTCCTCGTACCGAAGAAGCTCCACACCCCGCCCGGCCAATTCGTCTACTGCTGCTTCGATGTCATCGACGAGGAAGTTGAGGATCGTGTATGTGGCCGGAGTGTGGTCGGGCTTCGAATAGATCATCGTGTCGCGGCCGCCGGCCAGGTGGAGCGTGAGGAGTCCATTGGACTCCGACACCTCCAGTCCCAGCGTTTCCTCGTAGAACTTGCGGGCGGCGGCGATGTCACTCACGGCGAACCCGCTGAAAGCCTTGGCTTCCCCGAGCATCGTTCTCTCCTTGCTGGGCGACACCGCGCTTTACCCCCGGCTGCCGTACCCAAACTCCGGTACGCCTTGCTCAGTTGACCCAGCGTCGCACCAGATGCGGCCCCGTCCAGCCGGAGACGGCGACCGCCAGAAACAGAAGTGCCCAGGACAGCACCGGTTCCGCCATAGGAGCCCCAAAACCCTGGCGGATCGAGTTGACCGTGACGGCCAGGTTGTAGAGCGAGGCGGCGGCCACGCACGCCGGTTCGTCGCAGACAGAATCCATGTCGGCGGCGAAGCGGCGATCGATCTGGATCCTGGCCCAAGGTCCTAGTTGCTCACCGGTCAATTCGGCGTACCGGAGCAGGTCGTAGCCGAGGTCGTGACGACGGCAGGCCGTCCCGAACACTTCGGGCCCGACACCGAAAGGATTTGAGCAGTCACCGTCGCCACGCACCGGCGCGACATCGGGGAGATACCGCGGTTCGTAACCCATCACGACGGCGAAATCGGTGGGGAGCCCGACGTCGGTTGTGTCCCCTTCGGTCAGGGACCGGACGGCGGTGGCAGCCGGAGAGAGGTCGCCAGGCGGAGCTGCCGGAGCGGCGGAAAGGTGGATGGCCCCGCTGACAAGGATGATGAGGACGAGACCTCCGCCAAGCCGTCTGATGGCCGGGAGCAACTGCGTGGGCATCCGGGCGAACGTATGGATCGGCCCCCCACCAGTCGTCCGGCTCCGGAGTGGTCTTGTCCCTCATGCCCGAGAGTTGTGAGGTGGCAAGGTGTCACCGCCGAGGACCAGACGGCTCCAGCTCTCGGGCGGTGCCGAACCCGATCGAAGCCGTCCACGACCCCCGACGTCATCCCCAGGGGCGATAGTGACAGTCACCCCGGGGAGGGATGTGGAGCCGAAGGCGCCTCCGTAGGATTCCGGCCGTGACCGAACTCACTCAGGCCTGGCCGGCTCCGCTCCGGTTCGTGGCCGACGGCTTCATCGAGACCTTCGCCCGCTGGTCACCTCCACCGCGCCCGGTGGCGCCAGGCCGGGAGTGGGGGCGCTTCGACGTCATCCGCCGTCTGCTCTCCGCTCCTCTCGTGCCATGGGTGATGGGATTGATCGTGCTGGCCCTGTCGGCGGCGAGCGCGCAGTCGGACTCCGGCACCTCCCTCGGACTCCTCATCGGCATCGTGACGGCCGTGCCGGTGGTGGTGGCGAGCCGCAACGCCCTGGTGGGCTGGCGCCTAGCGGCACTGGTGACGTTGGTGCTGGCACCGTTCGACATCGACCAGAACGGCCTCTGGGCCTTTCCCGTCCTCACGGGAGTGGTGCTGATCGTCCTCACCGGGGCGGTGGCGATCGCCTACGACCGTGGCATCGCGCTGTGGGCCATGGCTACGACCACGGCCGTCATGACGATCTGGGTGGTCGGCAACAGGTTGATCTGGATAGTGGGGTTCGGGGCGCTAGCCATCGTCACCGACATCATCCGCAGTCGGCGCCTGACCGCCCAGGCGCTGATCGAGGAACAGGAACTGACGGGCCTGGAACGGGCCCGGCGAGTGGCCTTCGAGGAGCGGACGAGGATCGCCCGCGAGCTCCACGACGTGGTCGCCCATCACATGTCGATCGTGGCGGTGAGAGCCGAGACGGCTCCCTACCGGGTGACCGGACTGTCGGAGGAAGTCCGGGAGGAGTTCGCCGAGATCGCCGAGGCGGCCCGCACGTCTCTCAACGAGATCCGCAGCCTGCTGGGCGTCCTGCGCAGCGACGAGGCGATGCGAGTTCCCCAGCCCGGTCTCGATCAACTCGAGGAGATGGTGGAGGCGACTCGAAGGGCCGGTGTCGAGGT
This sequence comes from Acidimicrobiia bacterium, assembly GCA_035250025.1. Classification (GTDB taxonomy): domain Bacteria; phylum Actinomycetota; class Acidimicrobiia; order Spongiisociales; family ZC4RG35; genus DATFFO01. The sequence continues at coordinate 1,071 of DATFFO010000005.1, read as the reverse complement.
CGACCTCAACGTCACGGGCGACAGACGGCCGGTTCGCCCGGCCGTGGAGTTGACCGCCTACCGCATACTCCAGGAGTCCCTTTCCAACGTGGCCCGCCACGCCCCCGGCGCCCCCGCCGAGGTGTGGATCGACTACGGAACGGACAGCCTTGGTGTCATCGTCGCCAACCCGTGGGCGGATCGAGACGGCGAGACCGGGCACGGGATCATGGGGATGACCGAGCGCGCGGTTGCCGTGGGGGGCACTCTCGAAGCCCGCCGGCGACCCGACGGTCGCTTCGTGGTCGAGGCCGTGCTCCCGGTGGAACCTTGATCCGGGTCATGGTCGTCGACGACCAGGCCATGGTTCGCCAGGGCTTCTCTGCCCTCCTCGATGCCCACGACGACATCGAGGTCGTGGGCCAGGCAGCAGACGGCGCCGAGGCCATCGAGGCGGCCGGTCGACTCCAGCCCGACGTGATCCTGATGGACGTGCGCATGCCGGAGATCGACGGACTCAGTGCCGCCGAGCAGATTCTCCGTGTCGCCGGCGAGACCACGCGGGTGATCATGCTCACGACCTTCGACCTCGACGAGTACGTCTACGAGGCGATCCGCATCGGAGCCAGCGGCTTCCTTCTCAAGGACGCCCAGGCTGCCAATCTCGTAGAGGCGGTCCGGATCGTGGCCGCCGGTGATGCCCTCCTCGCCCCGTCGGTGACAAAGCGCCTCATCGCCAACCTCTCCCGCCGTCCCGTCGCCGCCCGACCGGCCAACCTGGACATCCTCACCGAAAGGGAACAAGAGGTTCTGCTCCAGATCGCCCGCGGCCTGTCCAACAGCGAGATCGCCGTCGAGCTCTACATATCGGAGCAGACCGTGAAGACCCATGTCAGCCGCGTCCTGACCAAGCTCAATCTGCGGGATCGGGCCCAGGCGGTCGTCGTTGCCTATGAATCCGGCCTCGTGAGCTGAGAAATCAGGGCCCGAGACAAAGTCGGACTGAAGGTGAGCACCCCTTCGTGCCGAAAATAGAGCCGTGGGACCCACTCACCAGACCTCCGCCGCCGTCGAGGCCCGCGCCCAGATCGA
>DATFFO010000004.1:0-2666 GCA_035250025.1 Acidimicrobiia bacterium | reverse complement strand
CAGCCCCAAGTCACGACTCGGGGGTCCTCACTCAGCAGCGAATTGGCTGCCTCGGAGCGCGGCTCGCGGGCAATGAGCGGCACAAGCGCCGAGGCATCCCAATACCTCAAAACCTGTCTTCGCGATCCTCGGCAAGAGCGTTCGACAGATCAATGCCGAGATCGGGTGGGGGTTCCTTGGCTGCGACTGAATTTCCGAGGCCGGGCCTGATCGTTCCTGAGGCGATCAAGCGCTCGCGCGCTTCGTCCTCGGCCACCGCGACAGGTGTAAGGAGAGCCACAGGCTGTCCTCGGTCAAGGACCGTTACCTCGGTTCCTCGCTCGACGATGCGGAGGTAGTGCGAGAGGCGGGCCTTGAGTTCGGTGATGGGGACGCGCATTAGGACAGAATAGTCATTATCAACTGACTATTAAAGCCTGCGCCCAGGCCGGGCGGCCGATGGTTACCGTTCTTCGGGATGCAACTGCGGGCTGTCACCTCGTTCTTCGCAGGCGGTGTGGCCGCTGGCGGTCTCGGGGGCGTGGTCCTGATCCTGATCGCCGCAGTCGGCTTGCGCCGCCCGCCGTCGATCGTCGTCACGGCGGGCATCGTGGTCGTCGTTGCGCTCGCAGCGTGGGCAGCCCGTCTCGGCCTGGCTGGCGTCACGTTCCGGCTCGGCGCTGCCTTGGCAGGTCTCGTCGTCGCGGTTCGCGCCTTGATGGTGGACGGCGGGCTGGGTCAGGTCGAGTGGCTGGCAGTCGCCGCGTCGGCATTGGCGGTGGCGGCAGGCCCCGGGTTGCTGGCTCCACTGACCCGGCCCGTTCCGCGTTGGGTCGTTCTTGCCGGACTCGTCGTGTTGGCGAGCGGCCTGGTTCGAGTCGTGATCGGCGGCGGGGGATTCGGCCACGACGAGTCGGCTTACGCCCTCAAGGGCAGGGCTTGGATCCAGGGAACACCCGGCACGGGGTGGGCGATCCATCGTGGCTGGATCCAGTCGGTGCTCGCCGCCGCCGTGCTCCCGTTCACGTCGTCGGAGCTGGTCATGCGATTGGTGTCGGTCACATTGACGGTCGGGACCGTGGTGGCCGTGTGGTGGTTGGGCCGGACGGTCCGCTCCAACCGCGTCGGCCTCGTGGCGGCGGCGGTGTTCGCCACCGGCCCGTCGCTCCTTCGCCGGGGGGCGGAGTTTCTCACGGACGTCCCCTCGACCGGGCTGTTGCTGGTCGTGACGGTGATCCTCTGGCGCTGGCTGACGGTGCCTCGCCCGCGACCGGCCCTCCTCTGGTGGGCCGTGGTTGTCGGGGCGGTCGCCTTCTACTGGCGCTATCAGGCGCTGCTCTCACTCGGGCTGCTCTTCGTCGGGACGGTCATCGCCTTCGGGCCCACCGTGAAGGAGCGGAAGGGCGCCGTCCTCGGCGCCGCCGGCCTGGGAATCGCCCTGCTGACTCCCCATCTCGTCTTTGCCTCCGTCACGACCGGGCGACCGTGGGGCGTCCTCACGTTCACGGGCGAGGTTGCCGGGCGGGAGTTCCTGGGTGAGGGCCTCGTGGACTACCTGACGGACTTCCCCGACCAACTGGCGGGTCAATTGGGCGCCGTCGCCATCGTCGTCGCCCTGGTCTGGCTGGTCTGGCGTGCCGGGGCGGCGGTGCGGAACCGGCGGCTGGAGAAGGGCGACCGTCTCGCCATCTACCTCGCCGTGCCCGCCCTCGGTCAGATCCTCTTCCTCGGTCTCGTCTCACACGGCGAGCCGCGTTTCGTGTTCTATCCGGTGGCCCTGTTGATCGTGATGGCCGCCGCCGCCGTGGATGATCTCCGCCGCCGGGCATCACCGGAGTGGTTCCGTGTTGCCGTGGCCGCCTTCTCCATTGCCGTGGTGGGCCTGTTCGCACTCAACGCCGATCGCACCGACCGCAACGCCGAGTCCCGGGCCGCCTCCATCGCCGTCCTCGAGCGCGCCTCCGAGGCCGTGGTTGCCGAGGCGAGCGGACCTTGCGGGATCCTCACCGGCGCCACGCCGCAGATGACCTGGTTCAGCGGGTGTTTCACCGACCTGCCCGACCTCCGGGATGTGGTGGTGGAATTCGACCCCACCTTGGACGTGTTTCTCGTGATATTCGAGAACGGCCGCCGCCAGCCCGAGGGGGAGGTCCTCGACGGTTACATCGCCCTGAGCGAGGGGGAGCCGACCCGGTTGGACGACCCGGTGGACTCGATCGGCGACGCCGCGATCTGGTCGCTGCGCCCTACAGGAGGATGATGCCGGTGCGGCCCAGGTCCACGCAGATCCGGGCGACGGGGCGGGCGGAGAGCATCGCCCAGGCGCGTGACATCCCCTCCGACCAGCGGATGTCATCGAATACCAGCACGGCGTCTGGGCTGCTGTGGTCGACGAGCAGGTCGAAGTAGCGCACCGTGGCCTCCTCGGTGTGGTTGCCGTCGACGAAGGCCATGTCGAACCCGTCGCCGGCGAGGACGTCGGGGAGGGTGTCGTCGAAGTATCCCTCGACAGTCGTCACCAAGCCCGTCAGTCCCAGCTTGCCCAACAGATCGCGGGCCAGCAGCAGCCTCAGACCGCTTGCCTCCAGGGTCGTGAGGTGCCCGGCGGCGTTGGCGGCCAGCCCGGTGGCGAGATACGCCGCCGAGACGCCGATGTTGGTGCCCAGTTCGATCACTCGTCCCGGCCG
>DATFFO010000003.1:0-8161 GCA_035250025.1 Acidimicrobiia bacterium | reverse complement strand
CCCCCGGCCACGTTCAGGGTCACCGAGTCGAGCACGGTGACTCCCCGGTGGACGACCCGAACTCCCGACAGGCCTATGGCGTCCATCGGCTGTCAGCCTACGCTGCGCAGTCGTGAAACCGCTCAGCCCCGAGTCGAGCATGGCGACTCCCCGCTGGACGACCCCCCCGTCGTGATACCACCCTCCCCGCACAGCGGTGAGCACCCTGCCCCCGGGCCCGTGTTGCGTGACGGTGGCGCCGCCTTCGCCGTCGATGCCACCTCCGCCGACGGCGTGGAATTGTGCCTCTTCGATCCTGAGGGCGCCGAGCGCCGCACTGCTATGGAGCATGGGGGAGACGAGAGGTACTCGGCCTTCGTCGCAGACGTGCAGGCGGGCCAGCGATACGGGTATCGCGTCCATGGCCCGTGGGATCCGGGGAACGGCTTGCTGCACGATCCCGCCAAGCTGCTGGTCGACCCGTTCGCCCGGGCGGTGGCGGGCGCTTTCGCCGAACATCCGGCCGTCCACGCCGAGAGCCACGGCATCGACACCGCCCCCTGGGTCCCTCGCGCCGTCCTCGTCGACCCCCCGCCTCGTCCCCGTCCCGGCCCCCTTGTCCCATGGTCGGAGACCGTGATCTACGAGACCCACGTGCGCGGCCTGACCCGAGCCCACCCCGACGTCGACCCGGACTTGGCGGGGACGTTTCTAGGCGCCTGTTCCCCACCCGTCGTCGACCATCTCCGGGCACTCGGTGTCACCTCGATCCAGTTCATGCCGGTCGCTCATCACATCACGGAGTCGTTCCTCCAGCGCAAGGGGCTGACGAACTACTGGGGTTACTCGACGCTGGCCTGGTTCGCCCCCCATAGCGGCTATGCCACCGGCGACGACGGTCGTCAGGTCGCCGAGTTCGCCTCCATGGTCGACCAGTTCCACGCCGCCGGGCTCGAGGTCATCCTCGACGTGGTCTTCAACCACACCGCCGAAGGGGGAGGGGCAGGCCCGATCCTCGCCATGAAGGGCCTCGATTGCCGGGCCTGGTACCGGCTGGGTCAAGACGGCGGGTTCGTCGACTGGACCGGCACCGGAAACACGGTCACGACCGCGCATCCGGCGACTCGGGCGGCCATCCTCGCCGCCCTGCGCTGGTGGGCGGAGGACCTGGGAGTGGACGGCTTCCGTTTCGATCTCGGCGTGACGCTGGGGCGCGGGGCCGACGGTGCCTTCGACCCCGCCAATCTCAGATGGCTCACCGACGATCCCGTGGTCGGGAGTCGCAAGCTCATCGCCGAACCCTGGGACCTGGGTCCGGACGGGTATCGGGTGGGTCAGTTCGGGGAGGGCTGGCTGGAATGGAACAGCCTCTACCGCGACGACGTGCGCGACTTCTGGCGGGGCGCCGGCACCAAAGACCGCCTGGCCATTCGCGTCGACGGGTCTCCCGACATCTTCGAGGCCTCCCCATCAGCCGGTGTCAATTTCATCACCGCCCACGACGGCTTCACCCTGGCCGACCTCGTCTCGTACGACCACAAGCACAACGAGGCCAACCGGGAAGAGAACCGCGACGGCCACGGCGACAACCGGTCCTGGAACTCGGGGGTGGAAGGACCTACCGATGACCCCGCCGTCGACTCCATCCGCCGGCGTCGGGCCGCCGCCCTGATGACGACCCTGTTCGTCTCGGACGGGGTGCCCATGATGCTCGGGGGTGACGAACTGGGCCGCAGCCAGGCCGGCAACAACAACGCCTACCCGATCGACGATCCGACTGCCTGGTACGACTGGTCGACGGCCCCTCTCAAGGAGCTGGTGGGGCGCCTCACGGACCTTCGCCGCCGCTATCCAGGATTGACGGCGGGAGAGCGCCAGTGGTCGGCAGTGGCGGATTCTGCCGCGGTCAGGGCCGATCTCGATCAGCTCGTGGTCGTATTCAACCCGTCCGGCGACGAGTTCGTGATCGACCTGCCGGGCGGCCGCTGGCTGCTCGTCCTCGACTCGGCGGGCCTGGAGGACGGGTCGCACTACGCCCACGACGCCCCCATCCCGTCCTGGTCCGTCAGGTTGTTCGCCCGCGCCTGGACTGGCTGAGCGGCTGGCAAGCCACACCGCTCAGGGCTTGCACGTCCAGGCCGCCCACGGGTCGGAACCCAGACCGGCGTAGTAGTCGGTGAGCCAGGCGGCGACGCCGATGTTCGCCTCCCCGTCGAAGACGTCGGCTCCGGCGAAGCCGGCGCTGGGACTGACGGTCGCCCATGTGGCGGGCAGGAACTGGAACAGCCCCGATGCACCGCTGTAGGGGTTGTAGGCGTTGGCGTCGCCATAGCTCTCGCACCGAATCACTTCGAGAGCCCCATCGACACGGTCGGCGGCGAAATAGGCGGTGACCAGCGGACGCCAGCGCTCAACCGCCGGGGGGAAGGTCCCGCCCGGAACCGGGGGCAGCGTGGTCGTCGTCGGCGTCGCAGCGGGTGGCGTCGTCGTCGACGGCACGGTTGTCGTGGTCGTGGCGGTTGGCGGGGGGGTTTCAGCCGGCACGGTGGTCGTAGTGGTTCGTTCGCTCTCCCGCTGCCTCTCGGCTTCACGGGCGCGGGCGGCGTCCACCTCGTCGAGCGCCGCCCGGTATCTGGCGTCCGCCTCCCGCGCCTCGGCGGCGGCGGTGGCGAGGCTGGCGTCGGCCTCGGCGAGGAGCTCCTCGAGGTGGGCCGCCTCGCGGTCGGCTTCCCCCTGCAGGGCAACGACCCGTTCCTCCTGCAGCACGTACTCGTTCCGGAGCCGCTCCAGTTCCCTCCGTTTGACCGCCAGGTCGGCGACCCGGTCCTGGTCGGAGTCGATGGCCGACTCCAGCGACGAGGCGGCGACGATGGCCGATTCGGCGTCGTGAGTCCCCATCAGGGCCGTTCCGCTGAGGGTGACGGCCCGAACGTAGGCGTCCACGGCCTGGACCTGCAGGTCGCCCGAGACGGAGGCGAATTCGACGTCCGCCTGGGTCAGGTGCTGGCGAAGTCCGTCCAGTTGGACGCTCACCCGGGACAACTCGGCGTTGATGGCGGAAAGACTCGCCAGCGAGGCCGCCAGCTCGCCCTCGATGCCGGCGCGGAGGTTGGCCGTAGCGGCCAGGAGGCTGTCGGCGGCGTTGGCCCGGTGCTCGGCGGCCTCGGCCGCCCGTTCGGCCACGTCGACGTCCTGAGCCCGCGCCCGACCCGGGTCGCCGAGGACGAACCCGAGTGACAACACGAGGAAGAGAGCGGCAGTCAGCGCCCGAAAGAGCCGCATGGGGCGCGTCAGCCTACCGGCAACCGCCTACCGGCGACAATGGGCGGGGCCTGCTTCAGCCCAGTTCGCTGAAAGTGTCACATTGCCCGGGGTCGCCGCCGTCGACACCCCGTTGCAGCCATTGGGCCCGCTGGTCGGCCGAGCCGTGGGTCCACTGCTCGGGGTTGACCATGCCGGTCGCCGCCTCCTGGATCCTGTCGTCGCCCACCGCCTCGGCTGCTTCGATCGCCTCGCTCATCTCGCCGGGATCGATCTCGATGTAGCCCTCCTGGACCTCACCGCCCGCCGGGTCGACGCTCACCGTCGACAACCAGACCCCGGCAAAGCAGTCCGCTTGCAGCTCCATCGCCACCGACAGCTGATTGGCCTGACCCGGGTTCTGCTGCTGGAGGCTGCGGACCTGCTCGGAGACTCCGAGAACGGTCTGGATGTGATGGCCGTACTCGTGGGAGATCACGTAGGCCGGGGCGAGGTCGCCGCGGGCCCCGAACTGCTCGCGGAGCTGGGTGAAGAACGAGAAGTCCAGGTACATGGTCTCGTCGAGCGGGCAGTAGTGGGGGCCGATCCTCTCGTCGGCGCCCCCGCATCCCGAATCGATGAACCCCTCGAAGAAGACGAACCCGGGAGAACGGAAGTCGGAGCGACCGGCCTGGGCGAACACGTCCTCCCAGAGCAGGTCATTGTCGGCGTACACGGCCTCCATGTACTCCCGCAGCTGCCGGTCGGGGTCGTCCTCTGGGGCGATGGTGGTGAGAGGCGTGTTCGACGCCGGCTCGTCGGCCGGGACCAACTCACCGGCCAGTCCCCCCAGGTCGCCCAAGCCCCCGCCGACGCAGAAGTTGAGGATCAAGACGAGGAGTAGACCTCCCAGGCCCAATCCACCGCCACCGAGAGCGACTCGGCGCCCGCCGGTGCTCATCCCGCGACGATCCTGGACGTTGGGGTCGCTCGGGGCCTTCCTGTACCGAACCATGCTTCTCCCTCGACTGCCCAGGCATCTTAAGGGCCGCGAAACTCCAATGATCGACGGAACTTTTCACGCCGTTCGCGGTTGAATGGAAAAGAAGCAGTCGACCCAGGAGGACGACGATGTGGTTTGGAAAGGACAAGCAGGCGGCGGTCTCCCCCGACGAGGCTCTGCCCGGGCGCGACACCGCCGTGGCCGTGCCCGCCGCCCATTTCGTCACGGGAGCCCCCCTCGCCGGGCCCTTCCCCGAAGGGATCGAGGTCGCGGTCTTCGGCAACGGCTGCTTCTGGGGTGCCGAACGACGCTTCTGGCAGGTGCCCGGCGTGTACACCACGGCCGTCGGGTACGCCGGGGGATACTCCCCCAACCCCAGCTACGAGGAGGTCTGCACGGGCCGCACAGGTCATGCCGAAGTCGTCCTGGTTGCCTACGACCCCGCCCAAGTCGGCTATGGCGACCTCCTGACGATGTTCTGGGAGATCCACGATCCCACCCAGGGGATGCGCCAGGGAAATGACATCGGGACCCAGTACCGGTCGGTGATCTACACGACCAGCTCGGACCAACTCGACGAGGCCAAGCAATCCCGCGACCTCTACCAGGAGGCTCTGACGGCGGCGGGTCTCGGCGAGATCACCACCGAGATCGCCCCGCTCGGTGAGTTCTACTACGCCGAGGACTACCACCAGCAGTACCTGGGAAAGAACCCCAACGGCTACGACTGCCACAGCACGGCCGGCGTCCCCTTCCCCCGCTGACCCCTCGGCGGGGAAGAATGGTTTTCGCGCATCAAACGCGCCGTTTTTGACGGGATCGATGCGCGAAAACGGAGGGTTTCAGGCCGCGGTGGGGGCGACGGCGGCGACCACCTCGGCCGCGGTCAGCGTCTCCGGGAGCTCGGCGGTGACGTCGGGGGTGATCCCGTCGCCGCCGAAGTCGTGACCGTCCGGAGTGAACCAGCGGGCGATCGTCAGCTTGAGGGCGCCGCCGTTGGAGAGAGGGAATCGCTGCTGGACCGTGTTCTTGCCGAACGTGTTCTCGCCGACGATCACCGCCCGCCCGGCGTCCGAGAGGGCGCCGGCGACGACCTCGGAGGCCGAGGCGCTGCCCTCGTTGACGACCACATACATCGGCAGGGCGGAGTCGGTGGCGAGCCCGCCCGGCTCCACTTCGTAGGGCGTCGTGCTCTCGGGCGACTGGGTGGAGACGACCAGGCCCTCACCGATGAACTCCGAGGTGACCCTGACCGCGGTGTCAAGGAGCCCGCCCGGATTGTTGCGCATGTCGAAGACGAGGGCAGTGGGCTGGTTGGCCAGCAGGTCTTCGAGCTCGGCGCGGAGCTGCTCATCGGCGTTGTCGGTGAACAGGTTCAGCCGGAGGTAGGCGACGTCGCCGACCATCTCCGACTCCACGACCGGCACCTGGATGGCAGCGCGAACGATGGAGACGGTGAACTCCTCGCCGTTCCTGAGCATGGTCAGCTCCACCGGAGTGCCGGCGGGCCCGCGCACGGCGGCGGTCACCTCATCCACGGTCCAACCCTCGATGGACTCGCCGTCCACGGCCAGGAACTCGTCGTCGGCCTCGAGGCCGACGGCCCGGGCCGGTCCACCTTCGATCGTCGAGACCACCCGCAGCCGGCAGGTCTCATTGACGACCTGGCATGAGTTCGGCTGGTCTGAGCCCTCCTGCTCGCTGGCCACCAGGGCGCCGATGCCCTCGATCTCTCCGGATTGCTCCTCTTCGATGATCTCCAGCGCCTGGGCATCGAAATAGGCGCTGTTGGGGTCGAGGCCGCCGAAAACCATCCCCGCCACGGCCGCCTCCGACGCCTCGTCCGGATCGAGCATCTCGCGATCGACGACCTCGCAGACCGCTTCGAACTCCGGTGCCGGCAGAGGGCAGACGTCAATCCCGGGACCGGGGGCAATATCCATCCCGGCCAGTCCCTCGACGGCTCCATCGACGAGTTGGTCGACGGGGACGGGATCGACATAGTGCCGCTCGATCAGCTCGTACGCCTCGCAGACGAGTTCGCCTGTCAACTCGCCGCACTCGGCGGTCTCGAAGGCGACCGGCGATGTGGAGGGCGAGGTGGGAGGGGATGTCGACGTGGGTCCGGGAGCGAGCGTGGTGGTCGGCGCCCGAGTTGTGTCGGGGACGGTCGTCGGCGACGGGGCGTTGCTGGAAAACAGCCCACACGCCGACAGGGCCAGGGCAATCACCGTCAGGGCCGAGATCCTGGCCAGCTTCTGTTGGGTTCGATGCATGTCAGCTTCCAAAGGCGAGATCCACCACTTCGGCCGGAGTGGCGTCGACGGGAATGTCGACGACAGCGTCGGGGGCGACCCCCCCGGCGGCGACGGACTCGCCTTCGGGAGTCACCCAGTGGGCGACTGTCACCCGCAGCACGCCGTCGTTCCGGAGTAGAAATCCTATCTGTACGGTGTCCTTACCGAAGGTAGGGGTGCCTACGACCCGGGCGCGGCCGCGTTCCTGGAGCACTCCGGCGAGAATCTCCGACGCCGACGCCGAGCCGCCGTTGACGACCACTGTGATGTCGGGCCCGGAAGTCGCCACCCCGCCGGGCTGGACCGGGTAATCGAGATCACCCGCCGGACCCAGGCTGCGGAAAACGAGGCCGGCGCTCAGGAACTCGCTCGCCACCAGGGTCACGGCGTCCACGAACCCGCCCGGGTTGTCGCGGAGATCGATCACGAGGTCATCGACGCCTGAGGCGGTGAGCGACTCGAGAGCACTGTGAACCACAACCGGCGTCTCCATGGAGAAGTCGGGAATCCTCAGATATCCGACCCCCGTGCGGGGCACTTCGAGCTCGAACTCGGGCCAGATGGGCTGGCTTCGTTCCAGAGACAGGGTCCGGGCGTCGTCGTTTGGGCCCCGAAGGTCGACCGTCACCGACGTGCCGGTGTTCCCGTCCAATCGCTGGGCTATCTCGACGAGGTCGGCACCGGCCACGGTCTCACCGTCGATCGCGGTGATCACGTCCCCGACTCGAAGTCCCGCACTGTGCGCCGGTCCGTCCTCGATCACGGTGACCACCTCTACCTGACACGGATCCTGGACGAGGGTGCAGACCGATCCGACCGGATCGGCGATGGTCACGAGCAGTCCGACGGCGGCGATCACCCCGTCCGGTGTCAACGCCCCCGACAACTCCGGCGGGATGTAGTAGGTGAAAGGGTCGAGACTGAGGGCGATCATCGACGAGACCCCCGCCTCGACCGCCCCCTCCAGCGAGATCCCGCTCCCGACCAGGCGTTCGGAGAGCAACTCGCACGAGGTCTCGAAGGCCGGGGAGGGGACGGCGCACTGGAATGACTCGATCCGCTCAATCTCTGCGGTCTCCTCGTATCCGCCGATGCCGAGTGCGAATCCGGCAGCCAGGGCCTCGGCGTCGAGGGGGGCGTCGGCGTGATTCTCGGCCAGGTACTCGTAGACGTCGCACAGGAGGGCGAAGCTCGTCGCCGGCGTGGCACAGTCGGTCACGGTGTAGTCGGCTGGCAGGGGCCGCGCCGTAGAAGGTGGCGTTGTCGGAGCCGTGGTAGTGGCCGGCGCGCTGGTCGTCGTCGTCGCCACCGGGCTGGCGCAGGCTGCCGCCACCAGGGCGATGACGACGAGGCACGCCCGGACAGGTCGTGCTCCCGACCATCGGGACGGACCGCTTCCAGACCTGAAGTTCAAGCTGGGCATCGGTGCCACTATCGGTCGGCGTCCTCCGGAGGGTTAGCGTTCTCGCATGCGTGCGTCTCTGCGACTTCCCGGATCGGTCGAGACCCGATGCCTGGGAATCGGCGAGGACGGAAGCTGGGTGGAAGCCGCAGATGTCGGCGGCCCCGAGCTCGGCAGCGGAATGTGGGCCCTTCCCGGGCTGGTCGATGCCCATGCCCATCTCGCCGCCGACACCCTCGT
>DATFFO010000002.1:0-3399 GCA_035250025.1 Acidimicrobiia bacterium | reverse complement strand
CGGACCATTGGCATGCGGGCGAAGCCGTCGCCCCGCACCATCCCGCCGGGGGGGAGCCCGGCGATGTGGGCGGAGTCGCGGCCCGAGAGGACGCCGACCCAGGTCCCTTCCCGCACCAGGTCCACGCTCTGGGCCGGTGTGCCTTCGTCGTCGAAACCGAACGTGCCCAGGGCTCCGGGGATGGTGGCGTCGGCGGTGATGTTCATCAACTCGGAGCCATACCGCAGGCGGCCCAGCGCGCCCAGCGTCAGGAACGAGGTCCCTGCGAACGCCGCCTCCCACCCCAGGATGCGGTCGAGTTCCGTGGCATGGCCGACGGACTCGTGGATCTGGAGGGCGAGCTGGGAGCTCTCGAGGATGAGATCGAACTCCCCCACAGGGCATTGGTCGGCCGACAGGAGAGCCACGGCTTCCTCCGCCAGAGGGCCGGCGTGGGCGAGCAGGTCGAAGCCGCGAATGACCTCGTAGCCACCGGTCTGGTACTCGCCGAACGACTGGGGGTAGGAGCGACGCTGGGTTTCGCCGTCGCCGACGGCGGTGGCGGCAATCTGGGCACCGGCCTCGACGATGCGCTGTTCGATCTCGTGGCCTTGGGACGAGACGAACCATTTCTCCGTGGACCAGAATTCGAGGACACCGGTGGCGAGGACGATCCCATCCACGGCCATCATCTCGGCGGTTGCGGTCAGCAGGAGGTCGGCCTTCTCCGACAGCGGCACTGAGAAGGGATCCTCGTCGAAGGGAGAGGCCCACGTGGTCTGCGCCACGGGCACGTCTGCCAGCACCAGATCGACAGGCCCGCGCAGACGCCCCGAGGCACGGGCGATGGCCGCCGCCTCCTCGCCTGCCCGGCGGATGGAGGGCTCGCTGAGGTCGCTGGTGGCGGCGAATCCCCACGAAGAGCCGATCAAGGCCCGGACCCCGATTCCGATCTCATGGCCGAGGTCGGTGCCGTCGACCTCACCGTTGCGGGCCGCCAAGCGCTCGTGGCGGCGGCCCACGACCCGGGCATCTGAATAGGACGCGCCCGCGTCGAGTGCGGCCTGGACGGCGAGTCGGGCGAGATCGAACCTCGAGTCCGTCAATGCGGCTCGTCGGCAGCCGAAGGCGCCGTCACCTCAACGGGCTGCGGATCAGCCAGTTCCGGGTGCTCGGCAGTGTCGAAGAGACGCTGCTGGTCGTCGGGTGGGCGGCGGCGGCGGACGCCGGCGATGCGATCTGGTCGCTCGGTGTGCTCGATCATGGCGCTGGTCGCCTCATGCCAGGACTCGCCCAGCACCCGAGTCCTCCACAAGTGCCCGACGAGGATGCGGATGGCGGCGGCGGCGGGCACGGCTATCACGACCCCCAGCAGGCCCGCGATGGAGCCGCCCACGATCAGCGACAGGACGATGACCAGCGGTGACAGGTTCACCCTCGTCCTCTGCACGAGAGGCGTGATCACGTGGTTGTCGACCTGCTGGATGAGGGTGAAGATCGCTACCGCCCACAGCGCCTGGCTGACCGACCCGTTGAACAGTGAGACGATCGCCGCCAGGGCCCCGCCCACGAACGGGCCGACGAAGGGCACCAGGTTGAGCACGCCCGCCACCATCCCGATGATCAGCCAGAAGGGGACGTCGATGATCCACAACCCGAGGCTGGAGAAGAGCCCCACGAACAGCGCCACCAGCAGCTGGCCGCGCACGAACGAGCCGAGGGCGGTGGTCAGCTGATCGGCCAGGTACACAGCCTCCTCGCGATGGGAGGCGGGGGTCAGCTCGCGGGAGCGCTGCTTGAACTTGGTGGCATCCATCAGCATGTAGAAGGCGAGCACGGGCGCCAGCACCGTAACCGCCAGCGTCTCGGTGACGCCGCGCAGGATGCGTCCGGCACCGGAGCCGAATCCTCCCACCACGCCCTGGATCGTCTCCTGGTTGGCCGGATCCTGGATCCATTCCCTGATCGTCTCCGAGGTCCACACGGGACCGAGGTCGATCCCGAACGAGTCGGACGTCGCATGCAACCAGTCGACGACCGTGTCGTACAGGTTGGGGAGCTGGGCGGCGAAGTCGGACGCCTGCTGACGCACAACCGGCACGAGGAGTACGACGGTGGCGGTAACGACCCCGCCCAACACCACGAAAGAGAAGATGGTTCCCAGCAGGCGGGGGACTCCCAGGCGCTCGAAGGCGTTGACGATCGGATTGAGGATCAGGGTCAACCCGCCGGCGAAGGCAAGCGGGAGCCAGATGATGCGGATCGAGTCCGCCACTCGCCACAGAACCCACACGAGGGCGAGGACGCCGATGGTCGACCAGACGATGAGAGCGAACCTGCGCAAGCGCTCAGAAGCAACCATGCGCCGTGAGTCTATCCGCCCGTCGAAATCATCCTTCGACCACTCGGACCGTGGTGTCGCCCTGGATGTCGATCGACCACTCGGGGCCGGGGTCGACAGACTCGGGGGAGGCGGCGCCGTCGGCGGTGTCCAACCACTCCCCCGGCGTCTCGGCGGGGCCGGTCACCGTCACGGGGACATCGGAGGGCACCACCAGGCGGAAGTCCCCGGCGACAACGAGGCTGGCACCGCTGTCGGGCGGCGGCCCGAGCCGCACCGTCCCCGAGCCGGCCATGGCGGCCGACTCGACGCGCAATCCCACCAGGTCGGCGTCGATGGTGCCGTTGAGGACCAGGCGCCACGCCGTGGACGACGACAGCCCGATGTCCCACCCCGAGAACTGATACCAGCTGGGGGCGTCGGCGGCGGCCACCCGGATCGAGAGGGCATCGTCCACCGACGTCTCCGTGGCCTCCGGAACCCCAACCAGGCCACCCCGGAGCACCGGAACAACGGTGTAGGCGGCGTCCCCAACGGCGGGAGAAATTTCGAGATCACCGACTATCTGAGCGGTGAATCTGGTCGTCTCGCCCAACTCCGACGCCGGCGGACCGGTGAGGCGTGCCTCTGAGGACGGCAACTGATCCCACCCCCCCAGGTGCACGGCGACCGCCAGCACGACGGCCGTGAACATCGTCAGCGGGAGAATCGCCCCGGCCCGGCGCTCCTTGCGTCGTCCACGCCACCACCCGATTACGCCGAGCGCCAGGATGAGGGCGAACAAGGGCCACAGGGCGACGAGGTCGACCACCAAAGACCGAGAGAGGATTCCCCCCAAGATCCCGAACGCCGTGGCAACGACCACCGCCCCCACCAGTATCCAGGCCGCCACCGCGAATGGGTGACGGCCCCTCGACTCGGTCATTCCTGATATGACAGTCCGAGGACAACGACTATGTCGACTCCGTGGGAGTCTGTCAGGGCCGGATCGGAGGCCACCGTGCCTTCCACCGCGGTGTCGGCCAACTCCAACGCTTCGAGCGAGAAGCCGTCGGCGTGGAAGATCATCGTGTCCGCCA
>DATFFO010000001.1:0-2655 GCA_035250025.1 Acidimicrobiia bacterium | reverse complement strand
CCGGGACGTTCCTCCTCTCCCTCTCCGGTCACATCAACCGGCCCGGCAACTACGAGCTACCCCACGGCATCTCCTGGCGCCGCCTCTTCGACGAGATCGGGGGCGGCATCCCGAACGGGAGAAGCCTGAAGATGTGGATCCCCGGTGGGGCCTCGGCACCGTGGTTCAACCCCTCCGACCATCTCGACCTCGAGATCACCAAGAACGGCGCCGCCGCCGCCGGCTCGATGCTGGGCTCGGGGGCGGTGGTTGTCATGGACGACACCACCTGCGTCGTCCGTGCCGCCGAACGTGTGGTGCGGTTCTTCGCCCACGAGTCGTGCGGGCAATGCACCCCGTGCCGGGAAGGGACGAGCTGGCTGGAGATGATCCTGCGCCGCATCGAAGCCGGCCAGGGCCGTCCCGTTGACGCCGATCTCCTCCTCGACGTCTCCGACAACATCTCCGTCGGTCTCGCCTGGCCCCCCAAACAAACCACCATCTGCCCGCTGGGCCCATCGGCGGTCTCGCCCGTCATGTCGATCATGAACTTCTACAAGGACGAGGTGATGGAACATATCCACCTCGGGAAGTGTCCCCTGGCATGAGTTCACCGCGTCTTTCGGGTTCTAGGTTCTGCGTTCTGGGTCCTAGGTACCTACCACCTATCACCTATCACCTAGTACCGGTGGGTCGGGGATGACCGACGTGGCCACCCCGGAACAAGTGACTCTGTCTATCAATGGCAGGGAGATCACGGCTGCCAAGGGGGAGTTGCTGATCCGGGCGGCGCAGGACAACGGGATCTACATCCCCCGCTTCTGCTGGCACCCGCGCATGCAGCCGGTGGGGATGTGCCGGATGTGCCTGGTGGAGATGGAGGGGCCGCGGGGGACGATGATCGTCACCGCCTGCACGACCGCGGTGACCGACGGCATGAAGATCGAGACGCAGAGCCCCGTCGCCAGCAAGGCGCAGGAGGGGATTCTCGAGTACCTCCTCATCAACCACCCCCTCGACTGCCCCGTGTGTGACAAGGGTGGTGAGTGCCCTCTGCAGGACCAGACCATGGCATACGGGCCGGGCGAGACCCGCTTCGTGGAGGAGAAGCGGCACTACGAGAAGCCGATCGAGATCTCCGACCTGGTGCTGCTCGACAGGGAACGGTGCATCCTGTGCGGGCGCTGCACCCGCTTCAGCGAGGAGGTGTCGGACGACCCCCTCCTCCAGTTCATGGACCGGGGCTACATGACCCAGGTCAACGTCTTCCCCGACGAGCCCTTCCGCTCGTACTTCTCGGGCAACACCGTCCAGATCTGCCCGGTCGGCGCCCTCACCGCCACCGCCTACCGGTTCCGGGCGCGCCCCTGGGACCTGCGCGAGGTGGCCTCGACCTGCCCCCACTGCTCGGCGGGTGACGCCATCACGGTCCAGACTTCCCAGAACCAGGCGCTGCGGTTCCTGGCGGTCGACAACCCCCACACCAACCGGAGCTGGATGTCGGACAAGTGCCGGTTCGGCTTCGAGTACCTGAACTCGGTGGATCGGCTCCACGCCCCCATGGTGAGGGGATCGGACGGCGAGTTGGCCGAGGCCACCTGGGTCGAGGCACTCGACCTCATCGGCGACCGCCTCTCGGGCATCATCGCCGACCGCGGCGGCGAGGCCGTGGCCGGTCTCGGCGGGGCGCGGGGCACCAACGAGGACGCCTACGCCTTCTCCAAGTTCATGCGCACGGTGGTGGGCACCAACCACGTGGACGCCCGCATGGACGACGCCCCCGCCGCCCAGTTCCTGGCCGCCACCGCCGACCGCGCCGTGATCGACGACATCGACTCCGCATCCACAATCGTGGTGTGGGGTCCCGATCTCAAAGAGGAGCACCCCACCCTCTACCTGCGGGTCCGGGCCGCCGCCACCGGGCACGACCCCAACCGGGTCATGTCAAACTCCGACGGCCTCACCATCCGCCGCCGCGGCGCCCGCCTGATCGTGATCCATCCTCGCCGGACCGGGCTCGACGGAGCCGCCCGCCAGGTCATCCGCTACCGGCCCGGCACCGGGGGTGATCTCCTCTCGGATCTCCAGGCGGGGAACAACTCCGAGATCGAGGAGGCGCTGGCGGCCGGGCCGGTGGTCGCCCTCGTCGGGCGGACCGGTCTCACCGAGGATGCCCGGCTGGCCGAAGGAGTGGCTGCCTGGCTGCGGGACAAGGGCGCCAAGATCCTGCCGCTGGCCCGTCGCGCCAACACCTTCGGGGCTCTTGACATGGGCCTGGCCCCCGACCTCCTCCCGGGCCGGGCCCCGATCGGCGACGGCCTCGAGGCGTGGGGAGAGATCCCCTCCACGGTCGGGCGTGACACCCGGGGGATTCTCGAGGGCCTGGTTTCCGGCGACGTCAAGGCGCTGGTGACGATGGGCTCCGACCCGGCCGCAGACGTCCCTGACCGGGAGTTGGCCGAGAGGGCGCTGGAGGCGGCCGAGTTCGTCGTCGCCATCGACATGTTCAACAACGCCACCACCGCCCACGCCGACGTCGTCCTCCCCGCCCTCGGTTTCGCCGAGAAGGAGGGCACGGTGACCAATCTCGAGGGGCGGGTGCAGAAGGTCAACGAAATCCTTCCCGGTGTCGGCCAGGCCCGGGCCGACTGGTCGATCCTCGACGACATCGCCCGC